>JAJONL010000104.1 GCA_021323395.1 Nitrospira sp. | reverse complement strand
TGGGACCTCCACCCGCTGGCGCTGCTCTTCGTCCTGTCCGGCAGTTTGATGATCAGCAAGACGTTGCGCATACCTAAAATATAACGACTGCTCCCCTCGGCCTAGTCCTCTCACGGAAAAAGGCGTATGCTGCCACGGCTTTACGCGCCAGACAAACTGTGCGACCCAGGGAAAGGCCTCCTCCATGACGCAACCGGAGTTCGTTCGGGTATTCGACTCGCAGGGCGAGGATTACAAGCGTGCCTTCCAGGTCTTCTTGGACCACACCGACCAGAAACGAAACGCGAGGCGGTTTTTGCAGCGGGTCGTGGAGGACCTACCCGCACGGAAGGTCTTCATCGACGCCGGGGCCGGCACGGGTGAGGTCACCAAGGCCTTCGCTCCCACCTTCGACCGCACTATCGCCATCGAGCCCAATGCCCATCTGCTCGCGCAACTTCAGCGGGAACGACTCGTGTCTTGGATGTCGCCGACCGGCGTGGCCGTGGTGATCCTTCAAAATCGCGGCACCGATTGCATGACCATGCTGGAGCATTTCTTCGGCCACCGGTTCGACCTAGGGCGTCTTGCCGAGGCCTTCCGCGACACACATGGCGACCACTATGACGTGAGCACCACTCTCGACCAGGCCCATGTCGAAACCTCGGACCCGACTGACGCATTGACTGTCGCCGAATTCATGCTCAATCTCCTGCCGATCAGCCGCCCACCAGCCAGACGCGACCTGGAAGCCTATGTCGCACAACACTTCATGACAGCCGACGGGGGCTACCGCCTCTCCGTCCATCAAGATTTTCTTCAGATTCGCCGGCGGCCGTAAAACCCCCATCCCCACCGGGCCTCATCGGAAAAGATCCCGTGCCGCACACGGATGCGTCACCACCGAGAAGCCACAGGCGCAGTCACATCGGGGTCCCTTCACTTGAGACTCTGGTTTGCGCGCAAATCGGCCGGCCGAAAATGATTCGGCAGCAGCATGATGCAGTTGGGGTTGAAGCCCGCCGTCTTCAACGTGTCGATGCTCCCCAGGACCTTGCCGCCCTTCGTCAAGTCGATCACCGTGATGGAGCCGTCGCTCATGCCTTCGAGATTGAGCAGGCTATTTTGGACGAAGAGGTATCGTTCATCGGGCGACAGCACACTGTGGTGGGCGCCTGGAGCGGCAGGAATGGCTTGGAGAAATTTCGGCTGGCGTGGATCGGCATTGTCATACAGATTGACGAACCCCGGCTTGGCGGTGGTGACGTACATCCACCTGCTGGAATGAAAAGGTCTTGGTCGTCGGATCCCAGATCCCCGCCCACAATGTCGCTTCCAGCATGTTCGTAATGTGCACCACCGGTGGGTTCGAGTTGGGCGCGAACATTACCTCCACCGGGGCAGACTTCGCTGGCTTGGAAGACACCTGGTGCGTCGCGAGCACCGTGCCGGTGCTGGCCTCGATGACCGTGACCGAATCTCCTGCCTCCGACATATCCGGCTTCACCGTGCTCGTGACCAGCACGCGGTCGATGCCATTGTGAATCGCAATGCCGTGGGGATAGAGCACCGAGGCCGTCCCGCCATTGGGCGTGCTGATCGTCTTGACCGGCTGATCTTTCACGGCGTCACCCATGATCACCGTGCTCGAACCCATGCAGGTCAGGAACCAGGTGCGATTATCTTCCGACACCACCAGGTCTTCCAAGACCTGGCAATCCGGCACGTCGATAGCATGCAGACGATAGGGAAAGCGGGTGAGGTCGAAGACGTGGAGGACACTTTTCCCCAAGGCCGTGACGTAGGCTTTGGTCCGATCGCGATTGAAGAAGATGTGGTGCGCGACGAGGTCGGGCGGCAGCGGTATCTCCATCAAGATCTTCCCGAAATCCGACGACTCGGGATCAATGTCCATGATCGCAATCCCTTCGCGTCTCACCGACTGGTTCGGCTTACTCTCATAGTTCAACAGCGCGAGCAGTTCCGCCGACGCCAGGTCCCAGCAGAAGAGAAGGAGACCAACGGTCAGGCAGAAGAGTCGGAAGCGTGTCATGGTAGCCTCCTTTCAGAGTGGAATGGCAGAAACGTACTCCTTTCATAGGTCCCATGCAACGGCGACCATCGAAACAGATCTCCTGGCCCCGTTCCCCAACGGGCTCTGTCCCCCAGGAGTCTGTCCGAGTAATGCCATTGTACTGCGACACATGATCTGCAGCAGTCTGTGTCGTTCTCGGCCCGAAAAACTCCTCAACGTATTCCAGCGAATACGCTTCAGGTTTGTTCGAGCCTGCGGCCTTGCATCTATCAGCAGCTCCTTCGCCTCGCAACGAAGGATTACTCGGACAGACTCCTAGCCCTATTATTCATGAATGCCATCGCGAGACGTTCCCAAACCGAAGCCCGCCGGGGCTTCCCGCAAGGCGCACGGCGCGATGAATAAAGCGCCACGTTTGTGCGCGCCGGCGAGACGGTGAGCCGGCCGTTTCTTCATGCCTTGATTTCCGCAGTCCGTCGAAGAGACCGAACGAGAAACAGCCCCGCCGGGGAGAAGATCGGACGATGGACCAGGTATCATGAATAGTCCAGGCTAGCCTTTCCCTCAAATGGGATGTTATCCAGTTGGGAATCGGGTATTCTTCCGCGGTTCACGAGAAACCCCTATGAAGCAGATGCGAAGCTGGATTCCGTTGCCGCTCTATACGCAAGTGCTCATCGCGGTCATCTGCGGCGCGCTGCTGGGCGCCGTCTTCGGACAGGAGCCCTATCTGGGCGGGCTACGCAACGAACAGCTCGGCAAGCTCGGCCTCTTCGTCGTCACCCTGCTCAAGACGCTCGCCGTCCCGCTCATTTTCTTCGCGATCCTCGATGCGCTCATCCGCAGCAGCCTGCCGCTGCGCCAAGGGGGCAAGCTGCTCGTAATCTGCCTGATCAACGTCTCCGTCGCCATGGCGATCGGCCTCGTCATCATGAACACCTGGCAGCCGGGCCTGGCTTGGTTGGGTCACGTCGATGAGCTGCTCCACCTTGTGCCGGGCGCCAAGCCGTCAGCCGCGGCGCTCGAACGGGTGCAGGCCGGCGCGCAAAGCCCGATCGAATACCTCGCGGCCTATATTCCCCGCACCATCATGGAGCCGTTTTCGAGTAACAACATCATCGGGGTCGTCCTCCTCGCCCTTGGGCTCGGGGCTACCCTGCGACTGATACGGAGCAAACACAACCACAGCAGCCTGGTCAACGTCCTCGTACGGACCATTGAGCGCATCTATGCCTGGCTCGTGCAAATACTCGGGTGGATCATCCTTGTGGTGCCGCTCGCCGTCTTCGGTGTCGTGGCACAGGTCGTCGGCAAGGCAGGCGTCGGGGTCTTCTCGGTGCTCTGGATCTTCCTCGCCGCCATGCTCCTGGGGCTCGCCGTCCATGCGCTTGTCTATTATCCGCTCGTGGCCTGGCTGGTGGGAAAGAAGTCCCCGAAGGTCTACCTGGGCCAGGGGGCCGACGCCATCATGACCGCCGTGTCCTGCAACAGCAGCCTCGCCACCGTGCCGGTGACCCTCCGCTGTCTCGAACGCATGCAGGTCTCGCCGCAATCGGCGCGCCTCGCGGCCTGCGTCGGCACGAACCTCAACAACGACGGTATCACCCTCTACGAAGCGATGGCCGCGCTCTTTCTCGCCCAGGCGCTGGGCTTCAATCTGCCGATGGCGAATCAGGTGTTGATCGTCTTCGCATCGATCATCGCGGGGGCCGGCGTGGCGGGCATTCCAGAAGCCGGACTGATCGTATTGCCGCTGGTGCTGGCCGCCGCCGGGCTGCCGGATGACGTGATCGTCGCAGCCATTCCCCTCATCATGACCGTGGATTGGATTATCGCCCGCGCCCGGTCCGGCGTGAACGTCATGAGCGACATGCTGGTCGCCATTCTGCTCGATGTCGGACAAGCCAGGCCTGCCACCGAACTGGAGCCGCTGCCCTGCCCTTCCGAAGCCGCTCGTCCCACTGAGCCACAGATTTTCTGAGGGGCGGCACCGCTCATCGAAACAGCGAGATAGATTTTCTCGTCGAGATGGAGGAAGGTCGAAGCCTTCTGAACCATGCGGCACTGATCCTCGACCTTGAGCGGTTGCTGAAAAGGTCGGTCGATGTGGCGTCCGAACGCGGGCTGCGACGCCCGGTTCGAAAAGAGGTGCTGAAAGATGCCATTGCCCTATGAGGGATAATCGCGACCGCCTGCAGGATATCCTGGACGCGATTAAGAAGATCGAACGACATGCGAAACGTGGTCGGGTCGTCTTTGAAGAAGACGAACTGGTCCACACGTGGATGATTCACACATTCAGATAATCGGGGAAGCTGCCAGCAAGCTCACTCCTGTATTTCGTACGGCTGACCCGCAATTTCCCTGGCCGCAGATCATCACCATGCGTCATGTGCTGGTCCATGACTATCTCGGGATTGATTTGGGGGAAGTGTGGGTAGTGGTGGAACGGGATCTGCCTGCCCTCAAGAAACAAATCAGCACTCTCAAACACCTGCCAAATGCCCGTCAAACGGCTAACACAACGCCGCTCGCGCATCCTAAAACAGCCCCCTCTGCCCACAACTTAGGACCAGGCTTCGTCCAGCACCTTCATGTTCACCGCCCCCCCATCAACAGAGCCAGGGCATGGAGGAGCAAGCCAACCAGGCCGCCCACGATCGTCCCATTGATGCGAATGTACTGGAGATCTTTACCGACTTCCCGTTCGATGGTCTCCACCATCTGAGCGGGAGACCATTCCCGCACCGTGTTGGCCACCAGCTCCCCGATCTTGTCGCTATGCCTGGTGGCAAGCGCCTCGACGAGACCCTGCACCCCATCGTGCAGCATGGCGCGCAAAGCGGCATCCCGCTGCAACGTGCGCCCCACATCGGCCAAGCCGGCATCGAGATAGGCCCGAATGTCGGACGGCTCCTTGGTCAAATCGTCGACCATCCATTGTTTGAGCTGGTGCCATGAATCATCAAAGAACTCGAGCAGCGTGTCGTAGGCCAGGAGCTTGTCCTTGAGGGACGCCTCGCGCTTCAAGGCGTCGTCGGAGTGCATGAGCCACTGCGATAGGTCGTCAAGCCGTGCAATCGCCTTCCGCCTCATCGCATCGTGTGGATCGTCTCGCATCGTGCAGAGCGTGTCGTAGACGGAATCCAACACTTTGTGGGAGACCCTGTCATCCAGCTTCACGAAACTGAGGACCCGCGACCAGGGGAGTTTGTCGGCCACGGTCCTGGCTAAATAGTCCCTGTTGGCCTCTAGGTACTCGAGCACAGCGGAGAGGATGTCGTTCAAGAGCCGATCCCGTTGGCTGCTGGCAAGAAAGCCGGACAGCATTCGACCGGCCAGAGGGGCGATGCTCACCCCACGGATGACCTTCGTGGCCACGTCACGGAGCATCCTCTGCATCGCCGCATCTTCCGACGCGTGGAGTGCCCGGATGAGCACCTGGGCCAACTCCTGGGTCAGGGCCCGTCTGCGCTCGGGAGCGAGCAGCGCCTCGATCAATTCTTCCGGGATGCGCCAGGAGCCGACCAACCGGGCAATCCCGCCTGGTGTCACAAGCTTCCTCTGGGTGAGACTCCCGATGTTGGAAGCAATGCGTTCGGTATTCCCCGAGATGATGGCCGTGTGCGGGATCGGCAATCCTAAAGGATGTCTGAACAGCGCCGTCACCGCATACCAGTCGGCGAGTGCGCCCACCATCGCGGCCTCGGCAAAGGCCCGAAGCCATGCGAACCAGGGATGCGCCTCCTGTTGCGACAGCGCAACGACGAACAGCAGCGCCATGAACAATAGAAGACCAGTTGCCAAGGCCCGCATGCGCACATAGTCGTCAGTCTTCGTCGGCAGGGTCTGCTCGGTGGCACTCACAGCACTCCTCCTCTCTTATCGCCGTTGAACCGCTCGATCAGCGCCTGCTCATCTGCACGAACGCGGCCGGCTCTGCTCAGCGCGCCCTGTCAGGTTCTAGCACAACGCTTATTCTTGATGTGATCACTTGCTTGAAGGACGAGAGGACAGACTAGATGATCCCCTATGCCCGCGCAACCGGGAGCCTCATGGCCGGAGTCCAAGCTGGCATGAACGTTAGAAGCGACAGGCTGGTCGATTGGTCGGACTGGTGATTTCCGATCACGAAAAGCGTATTCTTCGTCGGCAATGTAGGGACATGAGATTCTAGAATGCCTGAACTTTGTCGTTTCTTTGGTATCATCATCAGCATGTTCTATGATGATCACGCCCCTCCGCATTTCCATGTGCGCTACGGTGAGCACAAGGCTATAATGACGATAGATTCGCTGATGCTGCTCGAAGGTCACTTACCACCACGGGCATTGGGGTTGGTCGCCGAGTGGGGCGCACTTCACCAGGACGAATTGAGAGACGACTGGAAGCTAGCGGAGCAACGGGCGCCGCTAAACAAGATCAAACCGTTGGAGTAAGGCGCATGTTGATTGATATCGTTGAAGCTACACCACTGGAAGGCTACCACGTGCGCCTTCGATTTGAAGATGGAGTAGTGGGCGATTTGGATCTTTCAACCATCATAAGGTTTGAGGGCGTCTTTGCTTCCCTCAAAGACCTTCCACGCTTCCGGGAACTACGAGTGCATCCAGACCTGGGCACTATTCATTGGCCGAACGGGGCCGACCTCGATCCAGTTGTCCTTTACGCATGTGTAACAGGAACGCCGATCCCGACATACGAGATCAAAGCCGGCGGCCGGTCGTCCTGAGCCGTCACGTTCTCGGCCATCCATCTAGCCTGCAGTCGTTTCAACACCATCCTCCTCAACCACACACCCTGCGTCCATCAAAAATCTAATGCAAGCGTCGCATGCGCCTCGTGCCTCTTTTCTCAATTGAACATTCAACACTGCCCATCACCCCAGCCGCGAGTCTGCCTGATCACGTCCTCGTCCCGGCCATTCCGCTCATTACAATGTGGTATGGATCGTCGCCAGAGCACGCTCGTGGGTGAATGTCTTGAGCGACATGCTGGGCGTCATCCTGCTTGATAAGGCCACAAGGCCGCTTCGAAACCAGCACAAGGCCATAAATCCAGAGAGCGCCGCCGGAACTTGATCCGTTCAGCTCTGTCTCTGAGACGGATGATTTCCCGCGGCGAAGCGGGTATGCTTCGGCAGCAATCCTGCTGTGGGAACTTCGCCTGCGTAGAGCGATTTGGGCAGAACAAACGGAGAAGTCGCTTATCTTCAGGTGAATGGATGATGACAGGACCTGCCCCCGGTGTTTTCCGCCTCTCATCATGGCGATCCTGCCGCGCGTTCCTCATTCTGACGGGACTCATGGCCATCAGCTGTGCCCAGAGTCTGTGCCCTCGGCAGATGTATGAAGGGCCGCCGCTCCCCAAGGAGCAGGTGGGGATCGTACGCAGCGGATGCATGGAGGAGAGCGGGCTCACGATCATGATAACGCAGATCGACGGCAAAGTCGTTGCCGACGGCTGCGCCGATTTCGCCTTATTGCCGGGTGACCACCACATCGAGCTGAGCGCTAAACAACAGTCTCCGAAAGCGGAGATCCCGGTCACGGGTTCGGGAATGGTGTTTGGAAGGCCGACTCCGATGGCGAGCAGGCCGGAGGAAGGTTCTCGAGTCGTTTGGGCCTCCACGTCGCCGCTGCGCATTCCCTGCCGGGTCCAGGCCGGACAAGAAGTCATCATCGTCGGCACCAAGGGAATGGGGGAAGACTGGCAGGCACGATGTCAGGAACAAACCCGATAGCGCCTCCACCATGTCACAGAGACGCTCCGAACTGAAGCTGACATTCAGGCACCACCAGCTTCTCGGTCACAAGGTTTCTTTGGTTCATCTGCTTCTTCTGGTTCCTTCAGTTCTCCTTTCGCCACCAAACTTAAAAGTTAGGTACGCTCTTCCCTTTCTCCGTTGAACATTGAGTATTGATCATTGAAAATTGGGTTCATTCCTAGCAGCCGCGGACGCCTTTGCCCCATCAACTTGAACGCAAGATCGGTCACTTGCTGGTGTTCTATACATGAATTGGATAAACTACGCTCGCAGGAAGTAATCACCTCTATGACACAAGCCGCCTTACTGGACCATGTAACAAAAACGATTGTCGCGCGCTTTCACCCGAAGCGTATCGTGGTGTTCGGCAGTCATGCGCGCGGCACGGCAGGTCCTGGCAGCGACTTGGATCTTTTCGTCGAAATGGACACGCCACGTCGTCCACCGGATCGCGCAATTGAGGTCAGTGAGGTCTTTGGACTCCGGTCCTGGCCAATGGACATAGTTGTGTACACACCGGAAGAAGTGCGTCGTCTTCGCCATATCAAGGGCACACTCTTGTCGGTAATCGAGAAGGAGGGCAAGGTGCTGTATGAGCAGCGCTGAGTCCAACTTCCTGGCATGGCTTCGCAAAGCTGATCATGATCTCCTGAACATAGAAAACAATCTCGCGGCCAAAGAGATTCCTTGGGACACGATCTGTTTCCATGCGGAACAGGCTGTGGAGAAGATCTTGAAAGCATTCCTTGTCCATCAGGGAAGTGACCTCTCCAAGACGCACGATCTTGTGGCATTGCTCGCGCAGTGTGTCGGACATGAGGCAAGCCTGAATGCGTTGGAAACCGATTGCCGGAAACTGACTTCCTACGGGGTCACGGCTCGTTATCCGGACGACCTATTCGAACCTGGCGAGGAAAGATGGCCGCGAGGTCGTGGCGGCGGCCTACCGAGTCCGCCAGAAAATCCTCATACTCTTACCGATAGACCGCTAGCATTTTCAAACTCCTGAGTCAGCCTTTTTTCACCTCAAGAGAACCTTGAGCTAATTGTGAACGTTCACCGTATGTAAGACCGAGTCGGCCTCTTGTGACAGGCATCAACGCCTCCCTCCCCCATCGAGCGTTGAGATTGATCCTTGAACATTTAGCCCGGTTCCCCCTTCTAACATTGATCATTGAGCATGGTACCCCGCCGTTCCTCCTGCCCATTGAACATTACGAGTTGGCCCCAGCCCTAGCGGCCGCTCCCCGTTCGCCCTTCTTCCTGCCGACGCTCGTCCGGTTCTTCCGCCCGGCATTCTTGAAGTCCTGAATCCCTACGCGATCGAGACTCTATATCCTGGTGTCTGGGAACCGATTGAACGGGACGAAGCGTTACGCGCCGTTACTGCCGTCCGACTTGTTCGTGATGCGGTTCGCCCGCTGCGTTCCCCGATTGTGTTGCCGTGACTCGCATCGCGATGCCGATGGAATCCCTGCACACCGTCGCTCTTCCATGCACAGACTAACAACGGTTGTGGGGCCTCATGACTGATCATTCCCAACAGATTGTCCAAAAGCTCTGGAATTTCTGCAACGTCCTGCGCGACGACGGCATGAGTTATGGCGACTACGTTGAACAGTTTGACGTATTTGCTGTTCCTCAAGATGGCCGACGAGGGTGATTCATCGCTTGAATCGATGGTATTACGACCCGCCCCATCTTGATCGTCTAGAGATTTAAGGCAAGGCAGTCCAGATTTGCTCTCTTCGACCCATCGAGCGGGCAGAGGAAAGGCGGGGTCCTTTTCTGCAGGCGGGTTTCAAACTTCCTCTTGGGAAGCTGGCAGACGCCTTGAGAAAATAGGCGAGGGGCAACGAGGTAACTCTCTCGGAGGACACGCCGTTTGGTACTCGCTATGTCATCGAAGACCCGCTTATCGCGCCGAATAGCCGACAATTGCAAGTTCGAACGTCTGGTTTATAGATAAAGGCGGCCAGGCGCCGCGATTTGTAACCGCCTATCTCTGAAACGGAGGACGCCATGATTCAAGAGTTAGAAGACGTGATTTTGGAATGCGACCTCCCTACACACGGCCGGAAGCGTGGCGATATCGGCACCGTTGTGCTCATTCATCGAGGCGGCGAAGGCTACGAGGTTGAATTTACGACCTTGGATGGCGAGACCGTGGCTGTTGACGCACTTGGCCGCTCAGGTTCGTCCCGCTCATAAACGCGAGATTGCCCATGCGCGCGAACTGGCCTGGTCGGCGTCGTAACTTGCCTTGCTTGGACGTTGCCCGTGCCTGCACTAATCTGCGGCAGCGTTTTCACCCGGCCTCTTGAGGTCTCTTCCGGCGATCGCTCAACGTAGTATCTCTCCTGAACATGACCAACCAAGCTCCTCACATCGTCCACGTTTTGACATGCTGGACAAAGTTGAGCTGTTTGTTGGAGGTCGTCGCCCAGAAGTTCATCGTGCAATTCCATAGGCTGTAAACCCATTATAAGCCCTACAGTAGCAGGAAGCGCCTGCAGGTACTCCTTGAAGAGGGCATTGGCCATAACCGGTTGTGCACATGGTGGCAGTGTGTGAATGGGAATATGGCGCGGCGGATGCAGCGTTATTGCCATTGCCGTTGTCGTTCAGTAACTCTTTACTGATCCCCTTCCCCAATTCCCCCATAAACGACTTTAAAAACTCGTCCCAAACACCAGTGGATTCTTGCGCTGGAGGCTCTGCCTCCCCACACATCTTGTCTACCCTCTCGGATGTATAGCCTTGCTTTCCGAGGTGAATGCGCTGGTCGATGGTGCAACTGCCAAATGCATCGGCGTGGATGAGAATGACCGAAGAAGCAACTAAGCTTAAAGCCAGTGCGACCGTAATCGTTTTCATATTGCCTCCCCAATTGAAAAGGGTTGTAGTACGTAGGCTATTCAGCAAGATGTGGACCGGAAGGCCGTGAATGGCAGGTGTGAATTATTTTGATAGTTTGCGAATACCAGGATTTTCTGTGCGCGCAAGAGACGGGAGGGGTCCGATCGTATTGGATACAGTCAGAGTATCAAGATGGATACAGGCAAATCCGCGAGCGGCAGTAAGGCTTCCAGTTGTGATTCACGCCTCGTACGAATTAACCGTTGACCACTTCACTCCTGGCCTCCTGCCCTCATCTGTACGCCATCGACGCTAACCTTCTTAAAATCTCTGGTGCTCTCATTCCGGAACCGGGTATTCTTCCGCCTATCTATGCCTGTTATTGATTCATTTCCGCGATGAGCAAGCTTACACTCAGCCAACTCTCCAGCCTCCTGTTCCGCGCCTGCGACGACTTGCGCGGGAACATGGATGCGTCCGAGTACAAAGAATACATTTTCGGCATGCTCTTCCTGAAGCGGATGAGCGACCTCTTCGATCAAGAGCGAGAGCACCTGACCAAGAACCTCAAGGCACGTGGGATGTCCGAGAAACAAACCGCCACTCAGTTAATAAACCACGACAAATATACGTTCTGGGTTCCTGAACAAAGCGCACTAGGTTCTGTCGACATTTACTTGAGCCATAAGTAGCTAGCCGCGAGCTGAACGAACGACAGGAAGGAGAGTGCGGTTTTGTCGTATCGCGTCGCGACCCGACGGAAATGCTTGAGGTACCCAAACATCTGTTCCACCAGATTGCGTTCCTTGTACAGCCCGGTGTCATAGTCACGGAGGACCGTCCGGTTCGACCGCGGTGGAATCACGACCACGGCTCCGGTCTGGTGAATCCAGTTGACCAGCTCATCCGCATCATACCCCTTGTCGGCCAGCACGGCTTGGGCGTGGAACCCAGCCAGCAGCGCCTGGGCTTGGGTACAGTCATGCCGTTCGCCCCCCGTTACAATGAATCGGAGCGGATTGCCCAACCCATCGCACACGGCATGCAATTTCGTGGTAAACCCGCCCCGGCAACGCCCTAAGGCCTGCGTCTGCTGCCCCCTTTTGCGCCAGCGGCGTGTTGATGGGCGCGAATGATGGTGGCATCAATCATCAGCCATTCCGTGTCGGCATCGACCGCCAAGGTATTGAACATCATTTGCCAGACACCGGCTTTCGCCCACCGTCGGAACCGTTGGTGAACCCCAGACCACGGTCCGTACACGCGAGGCAATGAGCGCCAGGGGGCACCGGTGCGCCCCATCCACATCACGGCCTCGACAAAGCGCCGATTATCGCCCGTGCGGCCCACATCGCCGGCTTTGCCGGGG
>JAJONL010000224.1 GCA_021323395.1 Nitrospira sp. | reverse complement strand
TCCGCGCCGTGTCGATCAACGGTCGGATCTTCCGCATCGGATGATCGGCGGTCACATACTGCTCCAAATTGATGTGGTAGAACATCGACGGCTGCGGGTTGGCAGTGCCCATCATCGGCTAGGTCCTCCTGTTGGAGAATCCTCTTAGCATATCTACCGTGAAGGTGGGAGAGGGTTTGTCAACAGCCTGCTAGAGGCTCAAGACCTTGCTTACTAAACGGACAAACTTTTCCATCCGACCGGAACCAGCACAATCCTTTTGTACGTTTCTTTCCCTCAGGATCGCACGGCACCAATTTGAGCGCCGTGGTATTTCCATTCTGTGAGTCGCCTTCAATTGTTTCTTCATCAAACCGCTGTATCCAAAGGAATACCGCCAGTATCGAAAGAGATACGAGTTCCAGGTTTTTCGGACAAGTCCCATCGTCCAATCGCGTCGCACCCTTCCAATGTTCAGATCCGTGGGTGGCCTACGGCAAGATGAAGGAGCGTTCGCTCGCGATCTTCGTCGCAACGGCGACCAGCTCACGAAACAGCGACGGACGAAACAGCGAGGAGTGTTTGTCCCGATGCTTCATCAGCGCGGCTGATTTCCGAAGGACGAGCCCGGCGCGACGAAACTCGCGGGGAGCATCGGGCACATCGGTTTGGAACGTATCCAGCAAGCTTGCCAGCATGCCATGGCATGTGCCGCCATGCACGAGCGGATCGCGGCCCTTGTAATCGCTCAATGTCCGATCAAGTCGAAACTGAATCGCGTCCAATACGAAGACTTCGTAATCCGTGGGATGCTGAAGCTTGAGCGCGCAGGCGAGGCCTAACTCGAACGGCATATTGAATCGTACAGGCGTGCCCGTTCGGCTGAGATCGTGAACGGACATCCGACAAGCCCGCATGAGGTTAAGAATGCGAATCAGCCGGCCGTCGCCTCGTTCTCTGACCTCAAGCACGCAATGGGGCTGCTGACCGAGAAAAACCAGCGTCCCCACCAACGTCACAAAAAGCGCTCATACGTGGCATCGAAGGGGACGTTGACGAAGACCGACTTCGGATCCGGAGCCGACATCACGGATTCACTTACATGAAGATCGGAGCTTAATCGTAGTTGATGGTTTAGCGACTATGACGCGCTTTTTGGCAGGCACTGAAACGAGCCCCAACATCCGCTTGGCGGAAACGAGGACGCTCTTCGGCAGGAACGATCTTCAGACCCGCAATGATTTCACCGGCGCTCGCCTTTTTCAGCGCGATTTTTTTTACCCTGTGCTTCATAGATGTGAGCTCCAACGCCATGTCCGCATCTTACCATGGTTCGACAATCCAGTTAACCTTCGTTGTCGCTGCCGAAGCTCAGGAACCCTGCAGGGTTCACCACTTCCTCTCCCACCCGGCGGTCAGTACAGAATCGAAGGCAGAAACGCACCGGCGGGTTTCTGGTACAGACCGTAACTCATCAACGTCATAGGATAGACGATGCGCAGGCCGTGCTCCAGGCACCAACGCAACAGGTCGCCGTTCCGGGTGGGCAACAGAAAGCCCGGATTCTGGAAGGCCGGAGCCGCGCCGATCAACGCTTTCAATTCTTCGTTCGTCCGACCGACGGCGTGCCCGAAAAATCCCATCAAGGTGGCATACCCTGTGATGCGTCCGCCATGTTCCACCACGAGGGCGCTCCCCTGCTTGGTTGCCTCGAACAATTCCCGTTTCCGGTCGTGCCCATGCACTTGAAGGCACAATTGATTGCAGGCATCGAGATCCCCCCCGGTCGCCGGCCGCACCACATAGCTAGGAAATTGAAGGCCTAACAGGGGACCCTGCATGACCGAGAGCGGTTCGCGCGCGTCGAAGCCGAGTTTGCTATAGAGGGAGAGTGACCGGTTATGGTACGCAGTCTGAACCAGACGCACGCCGGCAAAAAACTTGGCGCGGGCACGGTCCATCACACGTTCCATCAGCTCACGCCCGATAGAACCGTTTTGCACCGACGGATCGACCGTAATCGGCCCCACACCGGCGATCACATCACCTTCCCATAGGAAGTTGCTCCCCACGATGCCCCGTTCCATCTCTGCGACGACGGAGTACACATCTTCCCGTGACAGCAGCATGGTGAGAAGGCTGACGGCCGTCTCCGGCTGGGGAAAATCGACCGGAAAGTTGTGTTGCTCCGCGATGAGCTTGAACGCCTCATAGAACACGGCGCCACAGGCCTGTGCGTCCTCATGTATGCCTGGACGAAACGTCGCTTGCATGGACACATCCTCTCATTGGCCGGCCTGAACCATCATCATTCGATTGAGCACAACAATTCCAACAGCGTACGTTTCGAGACGAGCAGAGTCAACGTTCAACGCCGGTCGGCTCCGCAAAGGGAATCAGCGCTGAAGAGCGAGGAGGGCGCCCTCACTCCTCAAGGCTCGGACGAAGGAGGAAGGGTCCATAGACCGCGGCGAACAGCAGATAGGCGCCGCTCCAGCTCACCGCCGCCGCAGGCAACGCCAGATTCGTCGGAAGCCCGGCGCTCGGGCCAAAGACCCGCAGTATCGCGCCGATGGTGACCAGGATGTAGATCCAGACGGTGGCGGGACCGGCATGGCGGGAGCGACCCGTATGACCCAAGCTGGCGCGGGTCATGACTCCCAACGTCATCACACCGATGGCGCCGGTCGTCAGGGCATGCACGGCATCTTCTTTCGTGAGTCCGAATCCGAGACTCGCCCCTCCCAACAGAATCAGGGCCAGCGCCAGCCAGCCATAGCCCCAATGCAGAACCAACACCAACGGCTCGCGCCAGGTGAGCCAGCCATACCAACGCAACAACCGTCCTCCATTGGCGAACCCCGCCCCCAGCAGTAACCAGCCTGCCGCCATGCTCTGCGGCTGCGCAGCCCAGGTCACAACGGCCAACACCACCAGGATGATCGCCGTCGCATCGAAGGGCGAAAAGGAGGCGGGCTGTCGAGGCTCTCTCTGCCCCGCTAAAAATTCTCCAGTGAAATTGGGAACGAGACGCCCACCCAGCAGCGTGAGGAGCACCATGATCAAGGCAAGCGCCATACGCGCGGGAAGATCGATATCCTCCCCGCTCACCGCCCGGAGGTGGAAAAAAATGTTGGCGCAGGCATAGAGGCTGATCACCATTGCCACCGGCGCCTGCTTCCAGCTGGCCCCGGCCGTCAGCTCCCATGACCAGACGTCCGGCCAACCACAGGCCGAATAATCCCATCAACGCGCGTCCTCGGAGCGGAGGTCGGTCGGTCCAGTTCGGAACCGCCGTGAGCAGGAAGCCGGTGATCACAGCGGGCAGAAAACCAAACACCATCTCGTGCAGATGCCAATCTCGAGCAGCGGAGAGCGCCGCCGCATGTCCGTCTCGGGCCAGCAACACGACCCAGGCGGGAACTGCCACTCCGGCAAAGAGCGCCGCCCCAAGGAAAAATGGGCGAAACCCATAGGAAAAGAACACCGGGTCGTGCAAGGCCTGCGGCTGGCTGGCGTGATCAATCCTACCGATCTTCACATTGAGCTCCTGCTGTCGAATACAATGAGGTCCTTCAGCTTTCTGCGCGTGAGGGAGAACGTAAGCTCCCCCGTCAAGGAGACACTGCCAAAGGAGAACTTCGGGCTTTTGACGTTGCCCCCGTTTCGAGACAACTTTTAACCAGAGCAGAGGACTTCTGGTGCACGTTCAAACACTCGTCTCGTAGGCGTCCGTTAAACGATTCAATGAAGGCATTCTCCACCGGTTTGCCTGGTCGGATGAAGTCGAGTTGGACGCCCCGCCGATGGGCCCAATCCTCCAAAGCGTGCGATTGGAATTCCGTCCCATGATCCACCGTGATCGAGCGGGGCACCGCGTGTGTGGCCAGCACATGATCGAGCACCTGCCCGACGGTCTCTCCCGTGATCCGACACCCTGCCTCGAGCACGGGACTGTGCCGACTCCAGTGATCCACGACCGTCAAGATCCGAAACGGTCGCCCGTCGGCCAGGGTATCATGCACAATCCATGCTCCAGCGTTCGCTCGGCCCGGTCGGGATCGGGGCGGGGCCACGATGCAGGGCGATATGCTTGCGACGCCGGACTCGCATGCGGAGCTGCAAGCCATCCAGGCGATACAATCGTCGAACGCGCTTGCGATTTACCGGCCAACCCTTCACGCCGCAGCAACACCCAAATCCGCAGGTAGCCAAACCGAGGCTGGGCTGGAGCCA
This sequence comes from Nitrospira sp., assembly GCA_021323395.1. Taxonomy (GTDB): domain Bacteria; phylum Nitrospirota; class Nitrospiria; order Nitrospirales; family Nitrospiraceae; genus Nitrospira_A. Next base: position 434 of record JAJONL010000224.1, on the reverse strand, counting down.
GATCGCGAATACGCAGCCGCAGGGCGGTGGACTTTTTTTCGCAGGGCCTCCGACAGCATGTGCTTGTCGAGCGAGAGATCGGCCACGAGCCGTTTCAACCGGCTATTCTCCTCTTCCACCTGCCGCAGCCGGCGGAGTTCGCTCACGCCCAGATGCGCGTCCTTCTTTTTCCAGGTGTAGAAGGTGGCCTCGCTGACGCCGAGCTGCCGGCAGAGGTCGCCAACCGGGGTCCCACTCTCGGCTTGCCGGATGGCCTCGCAGGATGCGCAAAAAGTCCGCCAGCGGCGTTCTCGCATCGCGCCGAGGCTCACCGTACGACGCGAGTACGATTCGCCTCTTTGCTCGCTGCGGCCTTGCTGGACGGCCTTTTTGCGCATCCTGCGAGCTATTCCTCCCAATGCCGTACAGGTGCTTATCGCGGCGCATGGCGCAAT
>JAJONL010000017.1 GCA_021323395.1 Nitrospira sp. | reverse complement strand
CCGTGATGAAGCACTGGAATGGATGATACGAATCCATTCCGGCGCCATCTCAGATGCCATGCGGGCAGAGTGCGACGCATGGCGCACGCAAACTCCCGCACATGCACGTGCCTATCGAGACGCGGAACTGCTCTGGCAAGATGTCGGCCACGTGCGCTCCCATTCTTCTTCCCATACAGACGATCGTCTCCAACAGGAACCAGGCAGGAACACCTGGATCATTGCGGCCTGTCTTCTTTTGTTCATCGGCGCCTCTTTGATGGAACCAGTGAGGGAATGGATCAGCGTGGCGACTGCCGACTATCACACTGGTGTGGGTGAGCAACGCACGGTAGCGCTTGAGGATGGCAATACAATCCAATTGAACACCGACACTGCGGTGAACGTTGCCTTTTCGGATGGCCGAAGACAGCTGAACGCCCGCGCGCTCGGCACGGCGTTTTCAGTTCGCCATCATCAGGACACGACGACCGTGACAGTCATGGAGCACAGCGTCCAAGTGACTCTCTCTCCTTCTGCCGAAAACGTTCCCCTAATCGTGCATGAGGGCGAACAAGCCCTGTTTGCGCCCGCGCAGGGATTGAGGGGGGCGCGCCGAGTCGATCTTGGAATGCAAACCGCTTGGCAGTGCGGCAAGCTGATCTTCCAAAACAAACCGTTGGCGGAGGTCGTCGCAGAACTCAGCCGCTATCGACATGGACACATACTGATCCTCAATCCGGCCCTCCGGCATCTCAGTGTGACAGGTCTGTTCGACACAGCCACTCCTGATGTTGCGCTGAGAATAATTCATCGGACGCTTTCAATCCACGAAACCACCTTCACGCCCTACATGGTTCTTCTTCACTGACCGCCACTAGCCGATCCCCCACCGCTCGCCGGTTCGTACGCACTTCGTCGACCATTGCATCAGCGATCAAATTTTTCACGCGTACCCAATTTTCATTACAAGTTTCTTCACCCCGTCCGTAGAAACGATCATCTATACCGGAGTCCCGTTCACAGTGATCGGGTCGCTTAAATTCGAATTCCATTGATGCCGACCGGAACTCCCGCGAGCAGGCGCCCCGGATACAACATACATGGCGCAGCGACGGCCTCATATAGAGGCCGTCGGCCTATTATCGACGATTCGCTGGTCGCGGAATGGTAGAAGGAAAGCTTAGGGCTCTATCACCCGTAGCCGGTGAGACATGGGAAACTTATGGGGAATCGAGTAGCCTGTTCAGACCTTTGATCTTTGACAGGGACATGACGATCAATTTCCCACACCGGTTGCATTTGATCACGAGTCCCACGGTTTCAAGCCGGGCCGTCATTCGACCACAGACGCAGCGAACATCTTTTCCGGAGACAGGCAGACCGGTCTTGCTCATGTCAATCTCACAAGTGAACAACGATCATTTCCCTTCACTACTACGACGATGAGATTGACGAAACCTCACCTGCGCGGCGCTGATCAGCACCATGCTTCTTCCGCGATCTTCTTAAACCGTCCTGCAGGCCGCACGATTCATCACCATTCATTCGCAGAACGCCATCGGCCCAGCAACAAAATGGTCGAATGGGGATAAAGTCAGTGCGGATTCCACTTTCTCATGCGTCTCTTCAATGAGAAAGGATATCTCAGCGCATAAGGATAGCTGGCCTACGACAGACCATGCCCTGCCCTCTCCAGGTGCCAGTCATGCTTGCCGAGCAATGTGAATCTCCAAGCAAAACACTTTCTCCACCCAACCAAACCATCGTTTCGACCGATGAAGCCGGCTTGATGGCGCGGCCCTATCGCAAGACCTGTCGAAAGAGAAGTGGCCCCGGAAATTTGAACAAGCCGATAAGTGGAGGATCTGCTACCTTTGATGGCCCTACCGGGCGATGAAATGGAGCAGACGATGGCAACACGAACGAGACGGACGCACTCAGCGGTATTCAAAGCCCAAGTGGCGCTGGCCGCGCTGGGCGGCGACAAGACGCTGGCCGAACTGGCCCAGCGGTTTGACGTGCATCCCAACCAGAGAATGATTTTTTAGAAGGGGCGCTCACCAAGGTGGGATTGCTGAGCGCAAAGCGATGATGGACTCCACTCACGCCCTGCCGATCAGCCGCCAGGCGCAGCTGGCAGGGATCAGCCGGGGCAGTGTCTACTATGTCCCCAAGTCTGTCGGCGCGGCCGATTTGGTGCTGATGCGTTGCCTGGACGCGTTGCACTTGGAGCACCCATTCATGGGCGCGCGTATGTTGCGCGACCAGCTGAATCGGGCGGGATTCACGGTCGGGCGGAAACATGTGGGCACACTGATGGCGCGCATGGGCATGGAGGCGCTCTATCGAAAGCCGGGCACCAGCAAGAAGCACCCCGGGCATGAAATCTATCCCTACCTGCTACGCGGGCTCACCATTAACCAAGCCAACCAGGTGTGGGCACTGGACACGACCTACATCCCGATGGCCAAGGGGTTTGTCTACCTGACCGCCGTGGTGGATTGGGCCAGCCGCAAAGTCTTAGCTTCGACGGTCGCGATTACGTTGGAGGCCTGCATGCGGTCGAGGTGCTGCAAGAGGCATTCGCCCGCCATGGCAAGCCGGAGATTGTGAACACCGACCAGGGCAGTCAGTTCAGCGCGCATGCGTTTGTGCATGCCGTTAAAGAACAGGGTTGTAAGCTCAGCATGGATGGACACGGCGCCTGGAGGGATAATGTGTTCGTGGAGCGCCTGTGGAAATCGGTGAAATACGAGCAGGTGTATGTGTACGCCTATGACTCGGTCACGGAAGCCAGAGCCTCGATCACGCAATATCTGGGCTGGTACAACCAATCCAGACCGCATTCGAGTCTGGGCAAGCAGACACGGATGAGGCCTATGCCGTGATGCTGCCGACGGGTAAACTGGCAGCGTGAGAATGAGCAGAGTGTCCACTTAAAACCCTCGGGCTGCTGTTCAAACGAATGGGGCCACCTCTCACACAGGACCAGCAAATCTGAGGCCACGCGTAGCTCCCATTCGAGGGCCGCTGAATGAGGTCGTAACGGGCTGATTAGATATGCCTTTTGCCAGCGTCTAACTGATAAGAAAGAGAACCCGTAGACAAAAGTAAAGCTGTCCATTTTCTGTTTTTTGTCCTATTCTTCCATCCCTCGGGATTCCTTCAGCAGGATGGAGGCCGGTCAAGCGCACATTTTCAACACATTACTCACGCTGTCTGGAGCTTCTCCTTCTCCTCCAAATAGAACCAGCATCTCATTCGGAACGTTCGTGACCAGGAGGACGTTGAGGCATAGGCATTTCCTCCTTTGATGAGCAGCGACCTCGGTGCTTTAGCGGTATTTCTGCCCAGGCTCCCATAAGGCTCCACTGGCTCAGCCTAGCCGTGACTCAAGGGTGACGGGAATAGCGGGATCCGCTCACCTGAGTGCCCTTCTGTGTATAACTTCGTCACAACACCGCAGCTTTGGTGACAGCCTATTACGTAGTCGATAATAGGATACTGATCGCAGGCGTCATGGTGGAGGGGGACTCCTATAGAAAGACCGAACAGTCAAGCCACAAGATGTGGCGTCATGCAGGAAGGCTCGATCAATGCACAAAAAATAGGCAGTATGGTAGGCAGCGCGTGCCTAGCTCTTCCCAGAGGCCTGGATAAGACTTATCAACAGAGTTATCCCCTAATTTTGTGAACCCCAAATGGACGTTCATTTTTGTAAAAAACGAGGACCTTATGAATGTTGACGTGGTTGTATTGGAGGAGGTGTCCGGTCCCCCGCCGTGGGCATGGCGAGGGACCGAGTCGCGCTTACCTGCCACATGTTCGATTGCCGAACTATTTCTTTCCTGTGGCGCGTTCGTCAGCTCGATGAAGATCAATCACGGTGCCGGTTTCGTTCAATTCCACCGCAACATTCGCGCCCTCTTCCAGCCCCTTGGCTTTGGTTTCCTGATGCGGTAATGATGTTGATGGACGAATGGAATTCACAAGAATGAATCCGGCTATTGCGTCCATGGAACGAACATGAATTAGCCGTGGACTAGCCTTGCTCACTAAGCTAAAATACGAGCGTGAGCGATTACCTCGGCCATCCAAGCACTCCTGACCATTTTCACAGGGTGCATTTCTATTCCGACGGCCTAGGAATGGAAGCCCACGTCGGCAGTTTTATACAGAATGGTATTCAAGCCGGCGAGACGGTAATCACCATAGCCACAAAAGAGCATCGCGAAGGGTTTGCGCATCGGTTGCGCGCCGCCTGCCCCGATATAGTCGGCACGATTGACCTCTTGTCTTCCTACCATGCGTTAGATGCAGATGAAGTCCTTTCGACGTTTCTCGTCGAAAATCGGCCGGAACGAGCGCGGTTTTTTGCATCGATGGACCAGGTATTTTCCGGTCGAGCCAGAGAGGGCCGGCCGATCCGTGTGTTTGGAGAGATGGTGACGCGCTTGTGGCAAATGGGGAATCCTCGGGCGGCCATCGAACTCGAAGAACTCTGGAATGATCTTGCCCGCCAATATACATTTTCTCTTCTATGCGCGTATCCTCTCACCGTTTTTGCCGAACAAGACGGCCAACGTTTTTTGGAAACTTGTGCCGCCCATTCCCAGCTATCCGTCATCCCGCCCAGGGCCGCTGTCTAACCTCGATGCCTCGTTCAGGCATTAAAGGCATAGAGACCGTGGCATGGGGTACGCACCTGTGTCTGTTCTACAAATCAATCGCCGAACTGCGCCAGTTGCTGACCGCTTATTTTCACGCAGGTTTGACAGACGGAGAATGTTGCATATGGATCACCGGTCCGTCATTGAACGGAGAAGAAGCGCTTGAATCCCTTCAACGCTCGATGCCTGCCATCGCGGACTATTTCAAGACAGGGCAGCTGGAAATTGTGCCTCACACCCAATGGTATGAAACCGATGGAGTCTTCCGATCGGAAGCGGTCCTCAGGGCTTGGTTTGATAAACTTCAACGGTCAAGCCGGCATGGATTCACCGGACTGCGCGTGGCTGGGGATGCGTCGTGGCTGAGTTCCAGACAGCAGCGGCGAGATTTCATTTCGTATGAGCAGCAGGTGACTGCGGCCGCGTCCGAACAGCGACTCCTCGCGTTATGCACCTACCCAAGTGCGGCATGGGTTCCCGAAGAGATGCTCCAGGTCATGCTGTCGCACAACTCCGTGTTACTTCCTGGATCCGGAGGCTGGAAGGCGATCGACGTGTGCAATGCCTGACTTAGGTTTCGCTAGCGGTTCAACTCCCGCAAAGTCTCTGTCGTCCATGAGTACGATGGGGCGTCTGATATACTTGCAACTGTGATCACGGATGCGGCTGGTCGAGAGAACTTTTTCCGGTTTCGCATGTCACGAGAGCTGTCTCCCAGGAGATTCACGCATGGCACGTCATAGTGCAGAGGTCACCTCACAAGCGAATGAATCCTCAGGAGATGTGTTACGGCATCAGGAAACGCCTCAGGTGCTTGACTCCGTTACAAAGGACAGCTCCACCTCCCCCAGGTGTCCGATCAATAAATGCGCCGGTTTTTTAGGAAGCAAGGAACCAGCCTACGATCCCCAGACCGGATTGGAGCCAATGGTCTGCCCGGTCTGCGGACACCGAGGGTTTCGATCCAGAGATGGCGTCATCCTGCTGTTTCGAGGCGGCTACGAATTCAAGTTTAGTTATGGCCCTTCAATCCGGACCATCACCATCGTATTGAGCTCCGCTGCCGTAAACTTATGGAGTACCCATAATGTGAACGACGATCAACTCGCAAAGATCGCGGCAGAGTGGGCGTTGCTGTGTGGCCGTACGGAGAGGCAGGTCCATCTAGGAATTCCCGCCGAGGAATTTGCCGACTTTTATCTCTACTTCTGCAAACACTAACACCTACCTCCGACCACTCCCTGCTCCGCTTGCTCCAGACGATGTACTTCAGGCATCCGGCCGTGTCCTGTCAATTTAAGCGTAGTCCCTGGGGCTACCACTTGCCCAGCCAGTTCCGAGAGCCCGCATAATACGATACGATTGCAATGGCCAGAATGAAGAGGATCTGCATGACATGTTGGACGAGCACACTCGGTTCGATCGTTCTGATTACGAATAGGACGGCCGCGGCGACCAACGTCACGACGAATGTGGTGCGCTTCGGGCAGAGGCTGCCGTCGCGCTTGCTTTGCGACGCCAGGGCGATCCATACGCAGGCCCAACCGATCGCTCCGACAACCAGCGCGGCGGCAAGATCCGTCAGACCCACCATGAGACTGCTCAATCCCAGTTCGGTTTTTGGCCGGCGTGGCAGTTCGATGCGAATGCGATAGAGCTCGCCCACCGAGAGTGCCAGCCAGATGAGAAGAATACCGAGGAGAAAACTGCCACGTCCCATCTCTTCCGAAAAGAAGCGACGGCGAGGGGAACTCTTGGCGGCAGACTTCAGCGGGAGCCCTTGAAAATGCGGTGTAAAATCGTAGCCGCACTCGCAGAACTGAGCGGCATCAGGGTTGGTCAGTAGACAACGGGGACATTCAAGCGGCATCGGCTCGCTCATTTCAATGCCATACACATGTTAGAATCGCCAGGTTTTATGCCAAACACGGTGATTGTTCCGGAGAAGGCCATGACGAACCCGCATCACTCATCTCGTTTTGCGTTTCTGGGCGCCTTGTTTGCCGCCACAGCCGTGGCGGCCGGCGCCTTCGGTGCCCATGCGCTCAAATCCATCCTGGATCCACCGATGCTCGCCGTCTATGAAACCGCCGCGCGGTACCAAATGTACCATGCCCTCGGGCTCTTTGTCGTAGCCTGGTTGTGCCGCGAGGCGAAAAGTCCTTGGGCAGCGAAGGCCGGTTGGCTGTTTTGCGCCGGCATTCTATTCTTCAGCGGGAGCCTGTATATCGTTGCGTTGGCCGGAATCAAGTGGATGGGTGCGCTGACTCCAGTGGGCGGGGTGTCCTTCATCGCAGGATGGATTGGTATTGCCTGGTCGGTCTCGCGAGCAGGACCTGATCAGTGACGGCGCCGCTGGCCGGAAGCCGGTTTTTCTCCTCCCTTTGGAAAACAGGACGCCGTGTGTTTACCGGTAATGGAGCCCCAGCCTCCCGCATTATTGACGAACGTACCTTCCAAACGTTGCCCTTCCGCCGAAAATAAAAGACTGTCTTCCTGAACACCGGCTTGAGTTTCCCATCGCAAATAGACGCTGTCGCCAAGGACGCTGATTTCAGCGGGGTTCGTCGGAGAGGTGGCTCCCGGCGGCGCAAAAATGACGGCAGTCTTTTCTTCTCGATGGTTCTGGTGGTTGTGAATCGACCATTGCCAGGTCCCGCACAATCGCACGAGGCCTCGTTGCCGTCGTACCTGGTCTTTCCAGGTGAAAAGCCTGAACCACTCGCGATGCACAATTTCCTTGGCCCAGGGTTCCACTGCGGAGGCGGCTTCCGCCAGCTCGTTTGCCGTGGTGCCGGTACGAACCATGCCGGCCGCCGTATCTTGAGTCGCCACCTGCGAAGCCAGGTCTTTGGAGCGCGTCGAGAGGTGATGGAGAAAGGTGTTTAATGGCGTACCTTCCGTCAACCAAGCTGTCTGGGCTTCGACCCGTCGATGAAATTCTTCCAGTTGTTCGCTCGTCCCAATCACACGAAGTTGTAGCGCCTCCTGCGCCAGTTGCCAAGCGGCCAGGCCCCGCATGAGTTCACTAGCCGACTGTTTGAGATCGTCGATCATGAGTTCTTTGGACATGGCAGGGGACAGGCGCTTGGCTCCGACCGCCAGAGCCGCATCGTTCAAGCCCAGCCGAGGGCCGATCACCTCCTGGAATAAGGCGAGCGGCTCTCCTTGCGAGGGGAGAGAGGCCAGTGACGTGGTACGCATCACGTTGAAGAAGTCCGGCCATCGATCGGCCAGGGTCTGCTGCACGACGGGCGGCGGCTCGTCGGCCATGGCCACGGTCCCGCCAAAGGGGATCGTCAGGACACAGAGGCACCCGACGAGGCATAGGGTCTGAGTTGACCGCATCGACATGGGTAAGTACGCTCCCCGCTCCATGTAGAAAGAAAGGGCGGACCGGTGACCGCGGCGGCGGCAGGCCGTACAGGCCACCTTCGTGGGTTATGCTCCTTGAAAGGAATGTTTCAGAAACGACACGGTAGCATCCCAGGCTTGGGCCGCGGCCGCAGCATCATACCCTGCCGGACGAGTTTCATCACAGAACGCGTGTGAAGCGCCTGGATAGGTCTTGACCTCGATCCGTTTGCCCTGTGCCGCGGCTTGGCGGAGATGATCGACATCCTGTTGAGTGGCCCAGGTATCCTGGTCGGCTTGATGGTAGAGCAAGGGGCTGATCATATTATTCAGCAAGGCGGGGGCAGTGACCTTTCCATAAAATGCGACCGCGGCGCGTAATCGCTTGCGCTGGCAGGCGAACCGGATGGCCAGGGAGCCACCCATCCCGAAACCGACGACGCCATGGATGTTGCGCTTGATGTGCTCCAGGGTATTGAGATATTCGCAACAACTGTTGATATCTTGGAGTAACAGCTGATCGTTGCACTTGGCCAGGAGCGCTTCAGCAACCTCGGCATTGGCTGTCACCATGCCGCCGAGCCGTCCATATAACTTCGGAATGATAATGCCGTAACCTTCGCAGGCCAACCGGGCACCGAGATCCGTGATCTGTGAATTCATGCCCCACCAGTCATGCAACAGCACGATGCCGGGGTAGGCGATCTTGTCTTGCGGCCAAAATTGAATGCATTCGACCTGTACGTCTTTGGTGACACGCGTCTTGACATAGGGATCGACCATCGCATCTGTCGCGGTGGGAATGGCCCTCCCGCTGGGAAAGCGGGCGGTCCCGGTTCCGATCTGCTGCAGGGGAAATGGCGTTGACTGAGTCGTCATGGGCGAAGAGATCCTTTCTCGATTGGCCATTCAGCGGCTATTCGAAGGTACTATAGGGAGCGCATTTGGGCATTGTCAATCTACGCGTCTGCCGGTTTCTCATCCCTTATTGACCCCTTGATCCTGGCTCGTTAGAGTGCGTCAGCACCGATGTTGCAGAAACCACTCGCACCTCTCGGGATCGGATTGATCGGACTCGGCCGTCACGGCAGCCGATACGTCAAACACCTTGTGAACGACCTCCCTGAGGCTCGCTTAGTGGCTGTCAGTCGTCGACGGACAGGCGAAGGCCACGGTCTGGCTGTCGGTACGACCGTGCCTTGTTATCCTGACTATCGCCGCCTAATTGCCGACCCTCATGTGGAGGCCGTCGTCGTCGTCACGCCGCCGGCCCTCAATCGCGAAATTTGTTTGGCCGTCGCCCAGGCCAAGAAGGCATTGTTGGTCGAGAAACCCCTGGCCCTCACGGCAACCGATGCGCATGCGATCGCCCAAGCGGCGCGCCAGGCCGGACAGGTCATGATGACGGCGCAGACCCTCAGGTTCGATGCCGCCGTCGTCGCCCTGCAGGAACGGCAGGCGCAGATCGGCGCGCTCCACTACCTCAGTCTCGCCAGTCGCATGGAACCGCATGGGCTCAGTGAAGACCTCCGGGCGTTCGGCGGCCGCGGCTGTTTACTCGAAACAGGGATCCACCTGCTGGATCTGATTCGTGTCTTCACGAAAGATGAGGTTGAGGCAGTCTCGTGCGCCATGGACGTAGTGCCGCCGCATGGAGCGGAGGGTCGTGTTGTGGGCCGGTTCACAACCAGTCGTGGATTGGTGGGCCTGCTGGACGTGTCTCGAGTTTCATCAGGGCGAATCGGAAGACTCGAACTGATCGGCGCGGAGGGACAGTTATCGGCAGACTGGTGCTCACAGAAGGTTGTGCAGGTGTCCGCTCGGCATGGCGCCGGGGAATGGTCGACCGCCGCTGACCCCACGGTGCTCAGGACCCTGCGCGCATTTGTGCGGGCGGTGCGGGAAACGCTGCCGCCTCCGATAAGCATCGAAGACGGCCAGCGGGCGGTTGAAATCGCGGAAGCCTGCTACTCGTCCGCACAGCAGGAGGGGCGCACCGTTCTGGTCGAATACGCTTGAATTACGTTTCGGCGACGATGTGGGTGTCGGTTTCTTCCACACCCTCGATCGCGTGAATGCGGGTAATCACCACATCCGACAGCGCCCGTTCATCTGCCACATTGATAAACACAAAAATGTCCGGCTGGCCGAAACAAGCATGAATCTGTTCAACGCCGGCGATGTTCTTGAGTGCCGTGAGAACCGACTTGCCCTTACCTGCCTTGACCTTGATGAGAATGTACGCTTTCGTGGCCATCATGCCTCCTCTGGCTGTGAAAAGTGAGAAACAGTGGGGTAGGTTCCGATGGGGTCAATCAACACGCGGTGGTCACTCCGATGGGGCGCCGGGCATGTCCCGGCGGCGCTGCGCATAGACTTCCTGGAACGTCTTTCCCTGTGTGGCGAAGGCGGTGGTGCTCTGTCGGTACAACTGCGCGAGGAGGTCAAAATCCGGTTTTCCGATATTGAACTCTCGGAGGGCGCCCTCAAGACCGGTGGCGCTCCACGCGCTGGAGATTTGCCCGGCCTCTATGACCGCATCGAAGCTGTCTGCGGACCAACCGCGTTGTCGAAATGACGCTTCGACCTCTTCTGCGCGGCGGCCGAATTTGATCCGATGGGCCTCTGTAAAAAATTGTTGTACCTCCGGCTGGTGACTTTTCAGGAAGGCCGATTGAAATTGAATAACGGCCTTGATGATGCCGTTGGCTTGCGGCGTGCCTTCCGGCGGCAGGATACCCGCATCTTCAAACGTAGCCAATAGCGCCATGACCGAGCCGATATAAGGTGACGGCGTCCGCGACAGTTGAGCGGCGGCGAGCGTCACCCCCGTTCGTGGCTGCGCCCACAACATGACCGGAAGGAGCATAGACAAAAAGAATGCGATCACGAGGCTATAGGGGTGGATCAACAGCCCAGGTCGGATTCCCTTCGTCCTCGTTCGCGATAGATCGGGCGCATCCAACAGTACCGGGCCACGGCGAGTAGCAAGTGGTGATGGCATGGCGGGCATTATACAGAACAGCGGCAGGGCCCGCTACCGCGTGAAACCATCGCCTATTTGATCGGAGCGGCCACGATTGAATTCAGCGGAGGCCGCTGCCTATAATTCGGCCACTGGAGCAGGTTTCAGACATTCCATGTGTTGTGATGCTTCCTCTTGCCCTAGTTGCGGAGGTGATTGTGCTGGCAAATGTATTGAGTGCGGCCATTGTCGGGGTGGAAGCACACTTGGTGGATGTGGAAGTGGATATATCGTCCGGTCTTCCCCAGTTCTCGATCGTTGGACTTCCCGATGCCACGGTGCGCGAGAGCCGTGACCGGGTTCGCGCTGCGCTCAAGAATAGCGGTTTTCACTTTCCCGTGAAGAAAATCACCGTGAACTTGGCTCCCGCGAATATCAAGAAGGAAGGAGCCGGCCTCGATCTGGCCATCGCGCTCGGTATCCTGGCTGCCGAAAACATCGTTCCCCTGGATGCGGTTCACGGTCACGTCTTGGTTGGGGAACTGTCTCTCGATGGCCGCTTGAAGCCAATCCCCGGCGCCCTCTCCATCGGCGTCGCCTGCCGCCATCGTCATCGCATGTTGATTTCTGCGGACAATGCAGAGGAAGCCGCCCTCGTGGATGGGACTGAAGTCTTTCCTATCCATACCCTGCCCGAAGCAGTCGAATTCCTACGCGGGGCCCAGAGCATCGCACCGATGGCGGCAATGCGGAACGGCAAGACTTCCGCCGGAGGCGCCGAGGAAGACGACTTTGCCGACGTCAGGGGGCAAGCTCATGCGAAGCGGGCGCTGGAGGTGGCGGCAGCGGGCGGGCACAACCTCCTCATGATGGGACCTCCCGGCGCAGGCAAGACCATGCTGGCGCGGCGCCTTCCCGGTATACTGCCCTTGCTGGCTCAGGAAGAGGCATTAGAGACCAGCCGTATTCATAGCGTGGTCGGGCAACTCTCGCAGGATCACCCCTTGATGCATCGACGCCCGTTTCGGGCTCCCCATCACAGCATTTCAGAAGCCGGGCTCATCGGCGGCGGGTCGGCGCCACGCCCCGGTGAGGTTTCCCTCGCGCACAACGGCGTTTTATTTCTCGATGAGGCCGGAGAGTTCGGGCGGGCCACGCTCGACGGCCTACGCCAGCCCCTCGAGGACGGCCACGTGACGGTCACGCGTGCCAGCGGGTCCTTGCGGTTTCCCGCTCGTTTCATGCTGGTCGCCGCCATGAATCCTTGCCCTTGCGGATATTATGGAGACCGCGCCAAAGAATGCGTCTGCAGCGCCGCTCAGGTCAGACGCTATCGCAGCCGGTTGTCCGGGCCACTCTTGGATCGGCTGGATCTGCAGATCGAGGTGCCCGCGGTCCCGATTCGCGCCCTGGGCGACGACTTGCCGCCTACCGATTCGTCGGCCGCGATCAGGGCCCGGGTGATGGACGCACGGCAACGACAGGCAGTGCGGTACTGTCGCGAGGGGATTTACACCAATGCCCAATTGAAACCGCGGCACCTGAAGCAGTATTGTGCATTGGATCCCGCAGGCAGGGAATTGTTGGAACAGGCGATGACACGTTTGGGATTCTCAGCCCGTGCGCATGGAAGAATCCTTCGGGTGGCGCGAACTATTGCTGACCTGGGCGGGGCAGATACTATTGGCCCGTCGCATCTGGCGGAGGCGATTCAATATCGAAGTTTTGATCGACGGATGGAGTGGTGAAAGAGTCTCCTGTCATCCATACGGTGCGTGTCTTCGGATGGTGGTTCATTGTCGGCGCCACCATGGCTCTGGCGGTGATTCTCTTGCAAGGGGGAATCCGCGAGGCAATGCAGGCCCAAGGATCGGTGTGGGAATTGAAACTGGTGGAACTTTTAACCACGGTGTTGGGCGGCGGGCTATTGGGCGGATGCATTGCGTTAATACTGGATCGCATCAAAAAAGCATAGCAGGCACCTTCGGTGCTGCGCAGCATAAGGAGCAGTCGTCATGGATATTGAAGTGGGTTCCAACCTCTATCGAAACTCCAACGGCATCATCGATATTGAAGGGGTGCCGCAGTTTGAAGTGGCGATCAAGGAACCGGTGCGGGCGTTGCTCGTCAATTTTGCCCTCTTCGATGACGTGGGGCGTATGATGGCCAAGGTGGTCGACAGTAACCTGACCTTTAATGAGCGACGCGCCTATCAGCTCGCCAAGAGTCCCACGAGCGTCTCGTTAAAGCATGAGGAGTCAGGGACAGTGGTCTTCGCATTGGAACTGCGGGAGGGCAATCGAGTCGTGTTTAGCCGCGGGTCGTTTCACACCATCAAGGGTCATCGACTGGACGTGTCACAGACCGAATGGCGAATCGATAAGAAGCATTTCAGCGGCAAGGACGCGGACATGCAGGGAGGTTCCGTGTTTCTGGGTTAAGCTCCTGGCGCGCATAAGCACCTCACTGCCGAACGGGTACCAGCGGCATCTTAAGGCGCTACCGTCGGGACGATCACGATTTGACCGTCTTTCAAATCCACCACTGCCGTATCGCCATCCCTCAGCTCACCCTTGATCAACTGCCGCGCCATCGGGGTTTCGATTTCCTGCTGAATCAGCCGCTTCAACGGTCTCGCTCCATAGACAGGATCGTAACCTCGTTGGCCGAGATTGTTTAACGCGGCCGGTGTGACGGTCAGCGTGATCCGTCGCTCCAGCAACCGGGTGCGCAACCGCTCCAGCTGAATCTCCACAATCCGCGTCAGGTGCTCGCTGCCCAAGGCGTGGAAGACCACGATTTCATCCACCCGGTTCAGGAATTCCGGCCGGAAATGCGCGCGTAATTCGCTCGTGACCTGAGCCTTCATGGTTTCATAGGAGGCGCCGGCCTGTTGGGCTTCGAGGATGTGCTGACTGCCGATGTTCGACGTCATGATGAGAACGGTGTTCTTGAAATCCACCGTACGACCTTGTGAATCGGTCAGCCGTCCGTCGTCGAGCACCTGCAAAAGAATATTGAAAACATCGTGGTGCGCTTTTTCGATTTCATCGAAGAGAATGACAGAAAACGGGTGCCGTCGCACCGCTTCCGTGAGCTGCCCGCCTTCTTCATAGCCGACATAGCCGGGAGGGGCGCCGATCAATCGCGCCACGGTGTGCTTTTCCATGTACTCCGTCATGTCGATACGGATGAGATTGGACTCGTTGTCGAACAGGGTGGCCGAAAGCGCCCGCGCCAGTTCTGTCTTGCCGACGCCGGTCGGTCCCAGGAAGAGAAAAGAACCGATCGGACGATTGGGGTCCTTGATGCCGGATCGTGCGCGCAGGACTGCGTCGGCGACGGCGGTGACGGCCTGCTCCTGGCCGACGACACGGGTATGGAGCAGTTCGTCTAACTTGAGCAGTTTCTCCATCTCGCCCTCGACGAGGCGGGTGACGGGTATGCCGGTCCAGCGGCTGACGACGGCGGCGATATCCTCCTCATCCACTTCTTCTTTCAACAGACGGGTCTCATTCTGTTTCTTGCCGAGAGACTGCTGTTCCAGTTCGAGTTCTCGTTCCAGTCGCGGCAGCTCGCCGTACCGCAGCTCGGCGACTTTATTCAAATCGTAGGCTCGTTCGGAACGCTCGATGGTCTGTTTGACTTCCTCGATGTGCTGGCGAATCTTCCTGAGCTTGCTCACAGAATTTTTTTCCGATTCCCAGCGCGTCTTCAACGCCCCGAGGTCGCGATTCTTTTCGGTCAATTCCTTTTCGATGGATTGCAGGCGCGCCTTGCTGCCGGCATCCGTTTCCTTTTTGAGGGCTTCGCGCTCGATCTCGAGTTGCAGGACTTTGCGTGAGACTTCGTCGAGCTCAGCCGGCAGACTGTCGATTTCAGTCCGGAGACGCGCGGCCGCCTCGTCCACCAGATCGATCGCCTTATCCGGCAAAAATCGATCGCCGATATAGCGATTCGACAATTTCGCCGCCGCCACGAGGGCGGCGTCTTTGATCCGCACGCCATGGTGCACTTCATAGCGTTCCTTCAGTCCACGTAGGATTGAAATCGTATCTTCCACGCTCGGCTGATCCACTAGAACCGTTTGAAAGCGCCGTTCGAGTGCGGCATCTTTTTCGATATGTTTTCGGTACTCATCGAGGGTGGTCGCGCCGATGAGATGCATTTCCCCTCTAGCCAACATCGGCTTGAGTAAGTTGGCGGCGTCCATCGCTCCTTCTGCAGCACCCGCTCCGACGACCGTGTGAAGCTCATCGATGAACAGCAAAACCTGTCCCTGGGCGGCCTGGATTTCTTTTAAGACGGCTTTTAATCGCTCTTCGAATTCTCCCCGGAACTTTGCCCCGGCTACCAACGCCCCCATGTCCAGCACCACCACGCGTTTCTGCTTCAAGCCTTCCGGTACGTCGCCTTTGACGATGCGTTGGGCCAGACCTTCGACGATGGCCGTCTTGCCGACGCCAGGTTCACCGATCAGAACCGGATTGTTCTTGGTTCGCCGTGACAGAATTTGAATGGTCCGACGGATTTCATCGTCGCGGCCGATGACCGGATCCAGTTTGCCCTGTCCGGCCAGCTTGGTGAGATCGCGACCGTATTTTTCGAGAGCTTGGTACGTTCCTTCGGGATCCTGGCTCGTCACTCGCTGATTGCCTCGCACCTGTTGCAATGCCGTGAGCAAGCGATCACGCGTCAGATTGAGCCGTCGGAACACTCCGCCCTCTTCGGCCATGGCCAGGACGACGTGTTCTACGCTGAGAAATTCATCACGCAATTCCTTCATCTGGTCTTCGGCTTTGGTCAGAAGAGTGCCCAAACGGGGAGTCAAATGAATCTGCCCCGGGGCCGCACCCGGTCCTTGAACCTGAGCCACTTTGGAGAGAACTTGATCCGCCGCTTGACGAACGGCGGCAGGGGACAGCCCGGCTTGTTCAAACAAGGCTCCCGCGATACCCTGTTCTTGCTCCAAGAGCGCCAGGAGGAGATGTTCGACATCGATACCTTGGTGCCCACGGCGCATGGCGATGGCTGAGGCGCCCTGCAGGGCATCTTGAAGCTTGACGGTCATGCGATTCATATCCATGTGGCTCACTCCGGGTGAAGGTCTCTCTACGAGATGAACATAATCACATTGAATTCCAAGTCAATAGAGCTGGGCATGACATCTTGTTATCCTCTTCGAGGCGGGCTGACCGGCTCCGGACTTGACCTGTCCGGGTGATCCGGACTATGGTCCGCCTCCGAATACGTCAGATGTGTCGACGCGAGCCGCCGCTCCCTTGGCTTTTGGCGCCAAGATGCTTTTGTTATGTCACTATTTTTTACGACCATACAGTTGTATCATGACGCCTTGCGTGCCACCGGTCGCTCCCTTGTCCGTGGCTGGCTGGTCATTCTCGCCGTGATCGTTTTCACGGTGATCATGTGGTTTGCCGGCACGGTCGCCAGGCCACTGGGTATGGTCGGCGGATTTGTGATGGGTGCCGTCAATGCCCTCCTGATCGGGGCGACCCTGAGCCTGATCGAGCAAGCTATCAAGGGCATGCGCGGAATTACCTTCCGTGATGCCCTCGACAGCATGGGGCATTATTTTTGGGATGTGATCAGCGTCGGGTTTGTCCTGTGGATCCCTACCATGCTGCTGGATTCAAGCCTGCGCGCAAATCCAGACAGTCAGTTTCTCGTCACTGCCTGTCTATTGCTGGTCTTCATTTTGCTCAACCCCGCGCCTGAAGTCATCTATCTCACGCGGCATGATTCTCCACTGGATGTCTTGAAGCGCAGTTACGATTTTGTGCTCGAAAACTGGATCGAATGGTTTCTGCCCATGGCGCTCGTTCTGGCTCCCTTAGGCCTCTCGCTCTTCTTTAAACTGTCGAGCCGCTTGGGGAGAGGCGCGGGGCTCGATTTCATCCAGTTACTTCTGGTGCCCTTCACGGTCCTGACGGCCTGGTTGGCAGAGCTCGGTATATCGGCCGAGTTGTCGGGGGGCATGGCTCTTCTGCTCACCCCGCCGCTCACGGTCGGCATGCTCCTATTTCGAGGCCATCTGTTCGTCGCTTTGACGTCTACGTCACGCCGACAGCGGACGTACCACTCGAACTTTCACGACTCGGCACGCTAGCGCAGTCCCTGCGCGTTCATTCTTCACTCTTGTCATCCGCATAAAACTCTGGAACTTGTTGAGGGCATAAGCGAAGTGGTGTATGGCTTAACCTGCACTGTGACTCTACGGGCAGCGCTCCGCTTCACCGAAGGGAGGATGCGCCGTCGTGCGCCTCTCAATTTTTTGGCGATTGGTTCTGACGTATCTGGTCATCATCGGGGTGATGACGGCCGTCAATCTGTATGCTTTGCTTCAGATCCGAGCCTTAGCCGGATTAAATGCGGAGGTTGGATCGCATCACCACCCGGAGATTGACTCGGCTAAGCGGCTACTGACATCGTTCTACGTGCAAATTCAGAGCGAGAAGAAGTACCTGGCCGTGCCGGCGGCCACGTTTCTTGAACACTTCGACGAGGAAAGCAAGGAGTTTCAGCAGATCTTAGACGGGTTGCTTACGCGAAATGCGCCCGAGCCGGAAACGCGCTTGCTCAAGGAAGTCGAGCGCTTTCAGCAACTGCATCTCGCGCTGTTTCATGCGCAATCAGCAGCCCCGGCAGGCCACCAGGCTGAACCCAACGTCGATTACGACGAGCGACGCAATGCTCTCGCCGGCCGGATCTCTTCCACCTTGCGTCAATACATCGGGTTGCACGAATCTCGGATTGCTGTCGGGGTAGACGAGTCGCGGGCCAGTTCTGTTCAAGCGGAATCCGTCACGCGGGCATTGATATTCGTGGCCTTGGTCTTCGGTCTTGGTTTGGCGGCGGTCGCAAGTTACAACATTCTGCGTCCCCTGCGTCGCTTGCAGGCAGTGATTCAACAGATGGGGCAGGGAAATTTTCATGCGTCAATGGATGGTCAGGCCCCCCGAGAACTTCGAGAGCTCGGCGACACCGTGAAGTGGATGGGTACCAAGCTGCAGCAGCTCGACGAGATAAAAAGTGAGTTTCTCGCTCACGTGTCGCATGAGCTGCGCACCCCGATGGCTTCGATTCAGGAAGGCACCCACCTTCTTCTCGATGAAATCCCGGGCCCTCTCACGCAGGATCAACGAACGACCTTGCGCATCATGTCCGATAGCAGTCGTCGGTTGATGTACCTCATTTCGACCATTCTGGATTTGTCGAAAATGGAGGCGGGCATGATGGAATACCGTTTTGCGCCGACCGATCTCAAGCGGATTGCGGACGTATCCGTGAACAAGATTCAATTACTGGCGGATGCCAAACATGTCCAGCTACTGATCGATGCTCCGGTTGAACGATATTGGGTGCGAGCGGACAGTGCGCGCATTGAGCAAGTACTGGACAATCTGCTGTCCAATGCGTTGAAGTACAGCCCTGAGGGATCAGTAGTACGGCTACACATGTCGCCGAGTCGCGATGCGGGCCTGCTGTTCGTTGGGGTCATGGATGCAGGCCCCGGCATCCCGACGGAAGAAGTGCCGCATATTTTCGAGCGTTTTTATCAGGGCCGGTCGAAAACGCGCCAGGCCTCGGTCGGGAGCGGTCTGGGCCTCGCCCTTGCAAAAAAGGTAGTGGAAGCCCATGGTGGGCGCATCTGGGTCGAAAGTGAACCGGGAAAAGGAACAACGGTGCGGTTTATTCTCTGTCTGACGAGGCCTAGAGAGTTGGCATAATGCAAGCTTCGAGAAATATGGGCCTATGGCTTGCCTTCGGCCTCGCAGTGGGGTGTACCGCCATTCCTGTCCCGCCGGTCCAATCTCCATATTTTTCAGGACTGAACGATAGCAAGGTTTTGCAAGCTGTTATACGTAAGGAAGCCCAGCTTGTTGCTAAATGTGGTGGCAAGCCTATCTGCGATCATGTATTCTTCACCCGCGCGCTGGCGGCGTTGTATGAGAGTCGGGAGTCGGCCATGCGCTATTTTGAAAAGGTCATTGCCGTCGCTCCAAAGAGTCCGCTTGCTGAGTCGAGTCGGCTCTGGTTGCAATTGTTACACGCCGGGGAAGCACCAGCCGATCAGTCGTGGTTGCGATCCGTTATGACAGGACCGGCAACGGCTCGAACACAGACGCTTTTGTCGCAAGCGGTCGAACGCACTGTCCACGACTTGCTCGATCGGGAACTGACGATTCAACAATTGCGAGCGATACAGGACAGCGAGGCTCAATCCCTCGAAGCGCTGCAGCGAGAACTTCAAGATCAGGAGAGGAAGACGGAGCTATTCAATGCCAGGCGGGAGGGGCCACGGACGCCAGTAGAGCCGGCCACACTTCAAAACCTACAGCGACAAATCAGTGACCGCGACAAAAAGGTAGAAGAGCTCACGAGTCAGTTGGAAGCGCTTAAACGTATCGATCAGGAAATGCGTGGAAAAACCCGTCCGATTAAGCCTCCGTCGAATCTTGTCCCCCCGCAATTGTCGGAACCATCCAAACCCTAAGGATCCTTCATGGACCAGGAACGCATTCTCGTAGTAGACGATGACGAAGGTCTGTTGCATCTCTTGAAAATGCGGTTGTCGGCAATGGGGTTTTCAGTGACACCCTGTACCAGCAGCCACGATGCCCTACTGGCCGCCCGCCAGGAAACGTTTGACATCGTGATTACCGATTTGCGATTGAGAGCCGACGACGGGCTGGTGTTGACCGAGGAGCTTCTGCACATTCAGCCTGGACTACCCGTCATCATTCTTACGGCTCATGGAAGTATCCCTAATGCGGTGGAGGCCATGCAGCGTGGGGCTTTCGGTTATCTGACCAAACCGTTCGAGGACAAGGAATTGAAGGCCACCCTTGACAAGGCACTGATTCAGCTCCGCATGACACGTGAGATCCAACGATTAAAATCATTAGTCAAGGAACTCTACGGCCTGGAAAATGTGATCGCTCGCAGTCCGGCGATGCAGCGACTATTCCAGCAGGTAGCGCAGATTGCCGATTCAGATGCCACCATCCTGTTGATGGGAGAGACGGGAACGGGAAAGGAAGTATTGGCGCGGGTGCTGCATGCCAATAGCCGTCGCGCAAAGGGGCCTTTCGTGGCGCTAAATTGTGCGGCAGTCAACGAAGCACTGTTTGAGAGCGAATTGTTCGGCCATGTCCGCGGTGCCTTTACGAGTGCGGCATCGGCAAAACGAGGACTTTTCCAAAGCGCCAATGGAGGCACGCTCTTCCTCGACGAGATTGGCGAAATGTCCTTACCGATGCAGGTGAAATTGCTTCGTGCCGTGCAGGAGCGAGAGGTGCGGGAAGTGGGAGCCGACTATACCACAAAAGTGGATGTGCGGATTATCACAGCCACCAATAGGGATCTGACCGAGTGCGTGAAGAATGGAACATTCCGACACGACCTATATTACCGAGTGTCTGTCGTGCCCCTGACCATTCCTTCCTTGCGAGAACGCAAGGACGATATTCCTCTTCTCGCACAGCACTTTTTGAAGCAAAGCGCGAAACGCTCTAATAAAGATGTTCGGGGATTTACCCCAGCAGCCATGCATCGACTGATGGCTTACTCTTGGCCGGGGAATGTGCGGGAACTGGAAAATGCCGTTGAAAAAGCCGTGGTGATGTCGAGGCAAGATATGGTGATGCCGGATTTGCTCCCGACAGTCGGTGTCTCATCGGATGTCGGATTAAAGCCTTTAACGGAAGCAAAAGAAGAGTTTGAGCGATCCTATTTACGAAACGTCCTTCAGATGACAGGAGGAAACATTTCTCGCGCTGCCCAATTCGCCGGCCGATACCGTGCTGATTTCTACAAAATGCTGAAGAAATATGGCCTCCACCCTTCTATGGTAAAAGGGAATGCCAATGTCGGTGAGACAGAGCTGGAGGAAGTCGAGGAACTAAAGGACACCTAACCCTCAACCTTGGGGCAATATGCAATGGCGGCCCAAAAGACGCTCCAGCTTCTTCGCTGATGTGCGGCGCATCTTCCTGATCTGGACACCAAAATCCCTCCCGCTGACCCATTGGACAACTGCTTGTTCGATCTCCAGCGGGGACTTTTCATCGGATAGATCCATCCGTAATATGAGTGGCATTCCAACTTGCACCTGATGATCTCCCTGAATTCGCCATCCTCCTGATGAGAAGTCCCAGACAGTACCCCTCCCCAAGAAATCATCAGACAGATAGTAACAAGTGCCACAAAGGAGTATCCGTTGATAGCTCCTAAGCTTAAAGTGCTTCGGCATGGTTAATGCTCCAGTTCGATTTCACATCTCCTCATGACCGCATTGCTCTAATAACGGCATTCTGCCTGCAACTCGATTCGCCTATCAGTTCGAGACGTCGACGCACAAAACGATCGAGTCGACGTTGTTCCCTCTCAGACGTGCGAATGAACTCGAGGCCTATTCGAACCCCCTGAACCCACCGGACCGCAGCGAGTGGTACCTGCAAGGGCGCCTGATCATCAGGCAAGAACAACCTTAGTTTCACATACTCTCCAGCGGACATCTTTTCACGACTTTCCAAAAGACAGCCTGGAAGCGAGAGGTCGAGAACTCGCCCTTCAGCCACGACACTTTCTCCGGCAAACATGGCCGAACATTCCACCATGACTCGTCGGCTGTAGCGAGGCTGCATAACTCCTCCTTGGTGCCAAGGCTTAGATGATTCATACGCAGGTCCTTAACCTCTAAGGCAACTGTAATCCACCAGCTACCATAGTCATAGTCCTCAAAATTGGTAATTCTTTAGGGGTTTATTCTTCCGTGAGATGCTGAGCTCTAGGCGAGAAGACGGTTCAGGGATACGCATGCGGGTCACTTAGCCTTGGATATTTGAATCAATATGACCGCCTTTTGGGGAGGCGACCTTTATGAAGAAGTGAACCGCATGAGGAGGGAAACCGACTAGGTTGAAAGTTGGCCGCGACAGACTATTTACCTGTGTAAACAGGCCAGTCGATTCATGCTGAGCGCCTTGTATCTATGTGCAGAATAAAGCGCGTCGAATGTCCCTTGTAGGGGACCCAGGGGCGTCTAAACGTCACCGTGGTTGATTCGTCAGCGGATGAATTGGAGCTGGCGAGAGGAATCGAACCTCCAACCTGCGGTTTACAAAGCTTCTCAGCTATCGCACCCCTGGGACACATGACAATACAGCAAGCGACGGGAGGCTAATGGTTTCCTTCACTTACAGGAAGAGCAGGGCAGGGGAGAGTACAGCACGACACGGGGGCGACCGTGTCGAAAACCGGAATTCGCATGCCCAACCGTGACAGAAACCGGAAAGAAAGGCCGCAAAGTTTTCTGCCTCTCTGCCCGGAAAAGACCCCCCGCCATGTTTCGGCAGGACCCCCCATGGCAAAAGGGAACCCATGCACTAGCTATACACATCTCTGGCGCCGTCTCCTGCGGGGTCTCGGGGCCTTGGCGGAAGGTCAAGGCCCTGATCTTGGGAGAACCCCAGCCGATTACAGCTATCGGCTTGCCCGAGTATTCTGCTTCACATTCTGCCAAGGAGCACTCGACCGAAACGACATAAACGACCTATGGTAAGATTCCCCCCGGCCCTTCGCGGTTCGACATCCTCGACGGTCCGGATCCCCCGGCCGCCTGTCCCGCTTCTCCTTACGAAAGAAACGAATGTAACGAAATAACCAGGGCGTCCTTGCACTTCTCTTCCTTATCTTTACCACGACCCTCACCTCGTTCGGCTCCGTGGCGGCCGATACTCTCTCCCAAGCACCCCGACAAAGCCGACAGAGCACCTCGCAATAGAAGATCTGGGGAAAGAGGGTCATCGTAAACAGAACGCGCCTCCCCCCGCCCTCCATGTCCTCTCCCGTCCGGATCCGTGGCCAGCGGCCGTCGCTCTCCTCACGGTCGTCCCGCTCGCTCACTCGTATCGGTAGCCCACCACACCGTGGAATGTCTCAGATAAGGTCCGCTGTGTAGAGTGGCCTCATGCAGACCTGCTTCTCCTCGGACGATCCTGAATCCCTCTCGGTTCCCTGCACTCTCGTCGTACACGACGAAGACCGACTCGGCAGTGGCACCATCTGGGGATTTTATCCTCACTGCTGCCATGTCGAAAGTGAGCTCTCCCTCAGTCCCGGCATGATCGTGTGTGTCTCCCTTCATCTGCGAGGAAATGTCCGAGTCAAGCTGGAGCAGGGTCTGATCACATGGGCCCAAGCGTCAGAATTTGGCCTGACGTTCATGCCTACCTCGTCTGCACCCACTGGCGAAAGGAGCCCCACATGAAAGTCTTGGTGTGGTCGCTTGTTGGAGGAATGCTCATCGGACTCGGGTTCGCAGTTCTCGTTCTGTCTCGGGTCCCAGTCCGTCATGACATGCGAACGGCGCGGATCACCACCGCGGATACCTTCCAAGGCTATCTCCTTGGGAGGCCCTCTTTGAAGGCGGACCCGGGAGCAGACCGGAATTAGTCCTAGCGGGCACAGGTGGCCGAGGAGTGAACGGACGCGATGGCCCATCAATTTCAATTCAACCGGAAGAATCACGCGCCGGTGGTGGTGGAGGGACGGCGTGTCGACCTGGCAGACGGCTGCATCACGGTCGTGGATACGCAGGGACAGCCCCTCGTCACGTTTGACCAAACAGAACTATCCAGCTTGTGGAGGGTGATCGAGACAAGCACGCCCTCATTGTGAATCCCTGTGCATCGAATCGATGATTGAGGTCGAGGTAACGTGTAGGAGAGCGAGTCATGACGGCCTCAATCCCCGTATCTGTGCGCTCCCCTCCCTTCGTAGCTCCCGACGCTCCTGCTTTGGTGTCTAGGCAGGTATCACCCTCCTGGCTATCCTTGAAACAGACCAGCACACACGGCCAGACACCAGAAAGAAGGACAGACATGGACCAGACCGCCCTCGACGCGAAACTGACCCTCATCCGGGGCTATCTTGAAAAACATCTCGCTCACTGCGTGGTCCAGGAACACTTTCACAGCGATGGGCCAGTCCATCTCTCGGTGGTCCATGGGACGAGTAGCCGGTGTGCTGTGCAGGTCAGCCCGGCCCTCTTGTCAGATCCGCACGTGGATGCGATGGAACTGCGATGGGCGTTGAAGGACCGAGACATTGCCACCCGCGTGCGAGGAAACGACGCCATCTCACTCGATCACGAGACGCTCAGGATCGGCGATCTGGGAGCGATGGCCCGCCGGCCCCGTCACTCAAGGGCTGTGGTTCCCTAACGTCGTTCGCAAACCGTGAGTGCCAAGGGAGCGCTGGTGAGCGAAAGCCAGAAGGAGATGCATATGTGCCGATGGCCAAGGAGTTCGATCGTGGTTCTGATGGGCGGGATCCTCTTCAGCGGAGGCTGCGCGACCGCCCCTCCATGTGCTGTATCACACCCCGTGCCCGCGCCGGTTTCGCAACCTCTTCCGGCCTCATCTTCCTCTAGCGCCGCCCTGGAGCAAAAAATGAAACTACAGGAAAAGCGCATTGCCGAGTTGTCGATGCAGCTGAAGATGCTAAAGCACATTGATCTGGATCGGAGTAGGCCCTGAGCGCCTTCATCCCTTAGGAACTGCATTCGGCGTCCTTAACCTCCTTCCCGACCATCCATATGAGGCCCCCTTCCTTCGTACGCCCCTTAGGTCCTGCCTCTGTGGCATATGCAGCCAGCCAATTCCAGCTATCCTTTAAACATGCGACACACCATCACAACACCAGGAGACGCGGGCATGTCACCGATACTAAAGACTCCGTGCCGAGTGGATTATCGCTCAGTGAAGGGAGGACACTCCGGCGAGCTCACCAGCCGTCTGGACTCCCTATCCACCACCGGCTGTACCATCCACAGCCGCGCGCTTCCAGACACCGACGTGTTGGAGTTACGGATTTACTTGCCGGATGGGGAATGGCCGCTGCGGATTGATCTTGCGAAGGTGACGTGGGGCCACTGGGATGCCTTTGCGGTGGAATTCCTCAGCATGCCTGCCGAGGACCGGCAGCGACTCCAGGATTATCTTCTGGAAGCCCCAGCGCCTGTCTGGATGTAGCATCATCCCTTTATTGTCCATCCGATTCATGAATCACGAGGAGGTTGGTGTGAAGACACGCTACAGTACGCGGAAGGCGACGACCTGCAAGGTGACGCTCTCGTGCGGCGCACGAGTGGGCGAAGGCATGGTGATGGATCTCACGGTGCCGGGCTGTCTGCTGGAGACGGCATTTCTCTTAGAACCGGGTCAGAGCGTCCAACTCCGGGTGCATCTCGACAACCACCGACCAATGCGCATTGATTTGGGTGTGGTGCGGTGGGCGAAACAGGGCAATGCCGGCATTGAGTTCATTCGCATGGCCGGGGACGATCAACACCGGCTCCGCTTCTATGTCGGCCATATTGAAAAGCGACCGCGGCCGAGCACGAGTTGGGGCGAGAGGCCGCTGTGTGTGGGTTTTTAGAGCGCGCGACCATGCCGACGGCAGAAGGAGAAACGATGGAATCAGCTGGCGAGGCCCGAGTCGATGCTACCCTGAGGGCGCTGATTCGGCATCTCGTGCTGAGCTTTCCACAGGCCGCCATTCTGTCCAGGTCAGTCGGCACGCGGTATCACGTGTGTGTCATCGTGCCCTATGACGGCAGCCCGGAAAAGACTGTCCAGGCCGAGCAGGCCATGGATGGGGAACGAGCTCGCTCGGTCAAGGATGTTGAAAGGCAGCTTTCTCAGCTAAACCTACCCCTGCTGCTCCAGACGCGCGAACGCTATGATCTGAGCCTAACCAACCGCCAGCCGCATGAGCCAGCATGCGGCTGGCACGCACCTGAAGACGGCAGGACCGCAAACAGGCAGGATGGGAGCCCCGCTAACGGAGGATGGTTGAAAGTCCAAATCCCCCGCACGGTCTTCCATGGCCCGCTCCCCCTTTCAGATCCGTCCCTCCCGAGGCCGCTGGATCACCGATGGTGACAGTGTCCGTGAGCAGCGTGGTGGTGATGCGAACGAGATGCATCGACCCTGTCACATAAAAGTCGAAACAGAGGAGGCCCATTGATGCCACGTGAGCCTTGAGCCAGAAGAGCGAGATGCTCAATATCCGCCGCCTCGATCATGATGCCTCGAACACGCACTGTTGGCGCCTCTCTGTTAAGCGGCAATGCCGCATTCACCGGCGGAGCTTTAGCGACGGCCAGCATGGCGGTCGAGCGCAGGCACTCCAGGTGGCCCAGGTGTATCGAGATCAGCTGATGCACAGCTATCCGCCGCTGGCCATGCCCGTCTATTGCGCGATCCTCAAGAAGAACAATCGCTCAAGCGTGTCTGGCTTGCTACGGGTGGAGGTCTGCAGGGGGAAATGCCAGCATAAGATGTTCTGGGAAGCGCAGTGGCCGACCGGCAACGGACGGTCCCGGCACCGCAAGTTCTCCATCCTGAAGTATGGCGAGCAGGGGGGCGTATCAGAGAGCCCTAACCGCCCGAGACACGGCCTTAGAAGCTCTGTCGGCCCGAACCTTCTCGCCCTTTGAGGCGCGTCCTTCGGACGCCAGAAGGTCGGATACTATCGAGCGTGGTGAGCCCAGGTGCTCTCGCAGGTCAGCCAGTCGTCACCCGTCTGACGATGAAAGCCTCATGTGAACCGTGCCCACAGCCCCAGGAACAATGGGAGGACCCAGCATGAAGTGGACCAGGAAGCACCCCATCCAACCCGGCTTCTCCTGGTATTGGGATGAGCATCGCGCCGCGGTGTTGGAAGTCTTGGCAAGGCTGGGGTCGTGTGGAGGATGCGCTACTTCTAAAGACGTTGCTGGCGGCATGGGATCGGTAAGAGGCTAAGCCTTACTCCGTTTCTAACAGGCCGGATCCTGGAGGACAGAGTTTTGCTGATGCAACGGGCCCGGGCTTACGCATGTCCCAGGCCGTCGCGAGGGCATGGCATGTCAGGACGGTAATGCCTTCTTCCAGCTTAATGAATCTCTCAGTCGACTGGGCCTTGCCGATCCATTCAATTTCACCCGTGTTCACGTCGACGGCCCTGACGGCTAGGGTCGCCGAATACACTCGCCGACGAGGAAAACCGATCTCCCAGGTTCCCACTTCGGCACTGCTGAAGACGACGAGCCGAGCACCCACCAATCTGGCGAGTCGCAATATGTCTGTTTCAAGACTCTTGTTTTCCGTGAGGGTCACTTTTTGCTCCGCTGCGGCCTGAAGCACGATTGTTTGATCAACGACGAGCACCCCCTTTTTCGAGAGCCATGTGCTGGCGCTCTGAATGGTGTCAAGGCGTCCACCCCAGACCACGGCTCTGGTGTGTGGTGCCGGGAGTTTGGAATGAAACCCATCCGTCGTTGGGGTTCCTACATGGGCGTAGCTTCCACACCCGGCGGGTGCCATAACAATTGCACACAGCAACAAGAACAGACCAACGGTCTTCATGGATCTCCTTGCGACACGATTCTTTTCAGCGCCGCAGTGCAACCGTCAAGGACAAGCAGCGAGCATCTTCTTTGAGCAGTCCTTATTTAAGTAACTTCTTTCCTGGCGTGTTCCCATTTCTTGATGTCCGCTCAAGACATTTCCTCCCCGATGTTATCGCTTTTGCGGCGTCCTACACTGTCAGCTTTCGCCTGGGCCAACTTAGCTGATTGAGGCGTCGGTGCCCAATTCATAATGGTTGAGACGGAATTCAGCCGAGCGGTTCAATTTATCGGCAATCGTTTTTACTTTGAGCAGTTCAGCCAGCTTCTCTGCGGAGGGGTTCACATCAGACAATAATGCGGAGCTGACTATCACCGTGAATGCGACCTTCCTGTCCCGTAAGACGTGCAATTTCCGATCGTCGTGTATGGTACTTTGCAGCCGTCTAATCGGAACGGCTTCTATCGTGTACGGGCCGGGGAAGTGCTCAGAGAAATAGTCGATGATCTCCCGCATTTTTTCTTCTTCTATGTTCATGGTGGAGTCTCCTCACACGGGTGCCGCCGACATCAGGCCTCATGAAAGACCACTTCTCCATCCTTTCCACAGCGCGCGCAGGTTCCCATTGTATGCTTCAGTTCACTCTGCATCGCCCAGTAGTGGTCGAGCTCGTGCAACCGGGCAGTATCCTCGGGCAGCTCTTCAGCCGCGATGGCGGCAAAACGGGCTTTGCATTAGGTCGGTGATTCCATCTTATTGGCTCAGGGTATGTGGAAAAAGACTGGCGGCGTGTCTGATTCGGCACCCTGCATTCGACAGCCTCTCAATCCGGCATCTCCACCGGCCCCCACCATTCCCCGGGAAAGTCTTTGGGTTGCCCTGTTCGGCAACCAATTCTCAGTGAGCAGTGTAGCCCTCGTGCAACGTGTCCTCGACATGCCCCACCTGGATAGAATTCATCAATATTCTAAATGTTCTCGGCCATTCGCAGCTTGCGGGGGCTGGTAATTGGCCCACATCATCCCTCCTTCCGGTTGCAATAATGGTCCAGCCCATCGATGATTTTCAGCCTCCAAATCCACGACATAGGCTCCCGTCTGGGCGACAGTCAGGCGACCAGAATCAAAGTCGGAAAGCAATTCGATTACGTGGGGCCGCCCGGCTCGCATCTGTGACCAGTACCAGCCTGGCTTTGTCGGTGTATCGATGGTCCATGTGAGGTGTTGACCTGTGGGAACGCTCGGTATTGAGGAAAAACCATCGGTGTTCTCGGTGTTCATGGTAAAGGTGTCCCTTCCAACAGAAAGAATCGCAGATTGGCAGGTTTATCAGTTCCATGTCCAGAGTTAGAACGTTGGCAAGCGTTCGCTACGAAGCCAAACAAGCCACTTCAGCCTAAGCATTCGGTAAAGATGTGATAGTTCACCCCATCACAAAAGACCGTTACGGACGCAAAGGGGCAGCTATGAACCTGCCTGATGGAATCGAGCTGATCGAGGAGCTTGTACGTCAGAGCATGTGCTGGTGGTATCGAAAGTATGCGCCACACGATGGGCGACTAAAGGACTTGGAAGAAACGGCGAGGTGAGTAAGCGAGGCTTATGGATTGATCCGCGGTCACTGCCCGGCGCGACTGGTTGCGAATCCGGTTATCGTGTCGTCCACGCCCGAAGGCAGAGCAGGAGCTACGTGTGAGGGTGGAATGCTGAGGTTCCTGGTATTCGCCTAGCCTGAATAATAGTTATTGGTGGTCCCGCCCTTGCCGCCTCCGCCTCCACCCCAGGCGCTAATCCCCGCCGCGCCTAACTGAAACAGCCCTTCCTGCATCTTGCCGGCCTGCGCGGCCTTCGCGTGTACATATCACCCGCCCACTGGCTATCCGCCTGCTGCGCGGCAAAGACCGGCGCGGCCCCGATCTGCGCGTTTTGCGCGTAGCCAGGGGTCGAAAAGGGGTTACTGACTTGCGAGCCCGACATGAGCGCCGTGATCTCATTCAGCGGAATCTGCCGCTGCGCCAACAGCTCCGTGATCGCCTGCTTCCGGCGGTCCTGATCGATCTGATAGGCCTAGGAGGTGAGCGTACCGGCGTTGACGGCGGGGCCTGCGTATTCGCGTCGTTCAAGCCGCGCTGCTGGAGCTGCATCTGCGAGTCGTAGGCTTGCGTGCCGGGGCGAATGCCTGCGGCAATGAAACTGGAATGCTTCTGGTCCTGCGCGCGGGCGTAGTCCTCCTTCGGGCGCGCCATCATGGCGTCGATGGTGCTGTTGCGAAGGGAGTTGTAATCCGTGGGGGCTGAGGGCGCCCCGGAGAAATCGACGGCCTTGCCTACCACGCCTTGGAGCGCTTCGGCGCCTTGGCCGCCCAGTTTGCTGAGCTGCAGCTTCGTCGCGTTGGATTGGTCGAACAGGGCCTGTTGCTGCGGAGAGAAGGTCTGGGTCTGGGTCAGGGTCGGCTGATCACCGACCGCGCCTTGGATGGCCGTAAAGCCGCGCCCGTCATTCTTGCCGTAGTTGCTGTAGTGGGTCCAGGCGTCCATCCCGGCCTTGCCCACGTTGGGGTTAGCCTTGAGATAGGCATCACTGTCAAAGTTGGATTGCGTCTCCGCGACCGGCCCGCCCCAGGTGACGGTTTGGTTGCCGTAGGGCGAGACGACGTTGGGGTTGTTGATCCGCCCCTGCGCGCGGGCCGCGTCGACGTTGGCGGAAAATTGGTCTTGGGCGGATTTGGCGTAATCAGGTGCGGGGGGGTGGGCTCGGAGCACACATGAGACACCTACCTTTCTAAAGAAGTGGGGACCGCGCTGGATGTGTTATCTGGGTGTGGCATCGACCGCATCCATAGCAGGCTCCGTTATGGCCGTGTCACGGCCGGGTGAGGGGGTGAAAACCATGGCTCGTATTATGAATGGGTGGCTCACAAATGTCTAGGGTTTTTGCGTAGCACTTGACGAGTGGCAAGAGCTGGAAAGGGCGGCCCAACCTCCTGTCGGCCGCGATTCATACAAAGCGGGGGTACCCATGAGAGTGGCCTGCATCCATGGCTTGTCACTCTCTCAGCATGACCATATAAAATCCGAGCCGACCCCGTTCCAAGACTTCCTACAGACAGGCCTCGGTTTCGCAAGTGAGCGCTTGATGTACCGCTTGATGTATGGCCTCTAGATCACACGGTTTAGGCAGGACCATGACGCAGCGGGTCCCCGAGAAAGGCACCTGAAGTTGCTGAGTCATGCCGCCGGACAAGACGACATGCCGAAGTCGCGGGAACAGGCGGTGGAGATGCGACACGCCGGAGATGCCATCCGCCGTAAATCCATCACTGATCACGAGGTCGGCGGGGGACCAACAGAGTTGCTCAATGGCCGCTGGATAACTCGCGACTCCCACGGCGGCGAAGTCGTCCTGCTCTAAAGCGGCACACACTAACTGTCGAACCTGGTCGTCATTATCGATGACTACGACGCTTCTAGCCATGGGCCAAGCATAGTCCCTGTACTCTTCGCCGCCTACTCGGAGAGCTACGAGGTGGTGGCAACACGCTGTAACGCAACACAACAGCGAACTTAGGGAACCAATTGTGGGTAAGGAGTACGGTCGGGGAGCAGAGTTGTCACAGGGAGGACGACGGCGTACTAGGAGGATCTATTGACAAGGATAGTGGGACACGCTTTCGAGCCGCTGCGGGATGGGATGCTGAAGGGGTGACGAGGGTTAGGCAGCGCGTCGAAGATGATCAGAAGACTCTAAGGGTTCTGCGGTGACGCGAGGGGGATGAGGATCAGAATCGATTACATAGTTGACTAGGATCTTCAAGACGGTCCAAACGAGCACCATGACATCCAGCATCAGGAACGGAATGAAATCCGGAGCAAGCATGTTTTCAAGTATAGCGCTCTTCTGAGATTTGGCTAGGCGCTGTTGATTCGAGAGGCACTACGGGATGGAAGGCTAGACTTCAGGGGGAACCTTAACCAGAGAGGCTGCGTGTTGCTTGTAACTTCGGAGCGTAGATGTTTAGGGCAACCTCGAATATTGAATGGGCACGTATTCCCCTTATTTGTGTGATTCGTAGACATCCTTTCACTTTGTTCCAGCCTGGTGCTGCGCTTGGACGTGCCGCCTGAGCGCCAAGTCTGTTTGGGAGTGAGCCACCTGGAATCGCTCCCTGCCAGGGTCGTAGTTCGCTTCAACGTCATCCCAAAACGGCGTGTTCTCGCTCTTCGTGTGCAACATCTCGATGGGTGTCTGGCCATTTAACGATCCATGAGGCCGATCCCAGTTGTAATAGTGTTGCCACTCGGCCACCCGCAATTCCAGGTCAGGGCTGTTCAGGTCAGCGGTCGCCCAGAATTCCTCACGATCGGTCTTCTGAGAGCGCTCCACTTTGCCATTCAAAGGCGGTGAGGCGGGCTTGATGGGACGGAATTTGATGCAATGGTCCATCAGCCACTGTTGGACCGACTCCGCAAAGAATTCTCGGCCTCGATCGGTCTGAACCCGCTGCACCGGAAACGGCATCTCCTCCAGGAGACGCTCTAAGAATGCCAGCGTACTTGCCGCCGTGCGTCGACGAAAGACGGCCAGCACCCGGTAACGCGTACAATCGTCAACAGCCGTGTACTGGTAACACCCCGGAGCAATCTTGCAGGTGTCGAGCTGCACGCGGTCCCCGGGAATGAGCCGAGCATACCGGTGTCGCGTCTTCTGCCGCGCGGGGCGCACCAACGGAGGAACTTGGTTGATGGCCAGGACTTTGTGAATCGAGTCTAACGAGAGCTTGAGATCTGATGGCGCCGCAGTTCGCTCTGAATTCGCCGTGCTCCCACTTTACGCTCTACTCGCAAGCTGAGAATAAGCCGTCGTTCTTTCTCGAACACACGCCGATTGGGTGACCGCACGGGGCGGCGACTGTGACTGAGGAGACCGGCCTCTCCTGCCTCATGAAACCGGCGAATCCACTTCCGGAGTGTGGGGCGAGAGACCCCGCCTCGTCGACAGACCAAGCCGGCATTACCGGTTCGCTGATAGAGCTGTA
>JAJONL010000103.1 GCA_021323395.1 Nitrospira sp. | reverse complement strand
GCCATCGGCGACCGTGCCGTCTGCTTTCACATCGTAGGCCAACCAGGCCGCACGCTTCGGATCGACATCGGACACGTAGAGGGTCTTCTCATCCGGCGAAAAGGCGATCCCGTTCGGAGCATTGATGTCATCGATGAGCAGCGTGAGCGCTCCATCTTGAGAGAGGCGATAGACCCCTTGCACCGGAGCCTTGCCCGGATCATCGAAGGCTTTCGGGAGTCCGAACGGCGGATCGGTGAAATACAAATCGCCGTTGGATGTGAAGACCAGATCATTCGGACTGTTGAGCTTGTGCCCACCGTAGTGCTCGACCAGCGGGACGATCGTTCCATTTGACTCCAAGCGTCCGATTTGTCGATCGCCATGGCGGCAGAGGACCAACCGGCCCTGTGCGTCAAGCGTGAGCCCGTTCGAGCCCGGCTCTTTTCCGGCGAACGGCATCCTCCCGCTGTAGCCGCTCGATCTGAGATAAACGCTCGTCCCCTCCCTCGCCTTCCATTTATAGACCGCGTTGGCCGAGGGTCGAGGCTGGTGATCACCAGAGCAACTGGTTCAGCCCCTATTGTGCCGCTCTGAACGAGCATGCCGAGCAGCGTGGCCGCTACGAGTCCGAGACGGAACGCGTTCATGGCCGCACCCCCGCAATATTCAGCCTGATGCGATAGATTCCCGTGAGCGCCGTGATGTAGAGGGTCTTACCGTCGTCGTCGCCCCAGGTCATGTTGTGCGGATCCTCCGGCCCCTTAATGAGGCCGAGTTGTCTGCCGTCCGGCGAGAGGATCCAGAGCCCGCCCGGCCCGGTTGAATAGACGTTGCCTTGCTGATCGACCTTGAGACCATCGAGGGCGTCAGATCCCGGCGCATTGGTCATATCGAAGAAGAGCCGGCTGTTCGAGAGCGTGCAATCCGGATTGACGTCGTACCGTACGATCACCTTCCGTTTGTCGTTCCAGTTGTTGACGTAGAGGGTCTTCTCGTCCGGAGACAGCGCGATGCCGTTGGGCGCATCAAGCTCGGTGCTCACCAATTTCAGCGCGCCATCCTTCACGCAGTAGACACCGCTATAGGGCAACTCCTTGCCCGGATCGTCGAAGACTTTCGGGAGTCCAAACGGCGGATCGGTGAAATAGAGGGCGTCATCGGAGCGATAGACGAGATCGTTGGGGCTATTGAGTCGCTTGCCGTCATACCGGTCGGCCAGCACCGTGATGTTGCCGCGCGGCTCGACGCGAATCACACGGCGATTGCCATGCTGATTGATCGTGAGACGGCCCGTCCGGTCGAGCGTGAGCCCGTTCGAGCCAGGCTGATGGTAGTCACCGGCATTGAAGCCGCTGTAGCCGCTCTTGGCGCGAAAGACGGATACCTGCCCTTCCGCTGACCAACGATAGATCGTATTGGCGTTGGGATCGCTGAAGAGGAGGTATCCCCAGGCATCGGCAGTGGCCGGGACCCACACCGGGCCCTCGGTGAAGAGAAAACCACCAGCGAGTTGTTCCATCTGCGTGCCCGGTGCAACGATCTGATCGAGCGCCGAATCGGTCCTCACGATCTCGGTCGTGACGAACTGCGTTGGTCCGATGTGATCGGGCCTGTAGAAATCGAGTGTGGCGGAGCGCACCCAGATGAAATTCCCCGGCGGCTTCGAGAGCGGGCCGTTGATGCCGAAGACTGCGAGTTGAATCCTTTGACCTGGCTTGGCGTTCCGAGTCAATACCACCCGGTTCGGCGCATTGAAGCCCTTGATCAACTGGCCCCCGGACTGCCCCAAGACCAGCGGCAACCTGCCGTCCACCCACACCTCCGCATAGTCATCAATGGCAATCTCAAAAACGACGGTGGAGCCTGTGGGATTGAATGGACCGATTCTATCCGGGATGGTGAGGCTGGTGCGGTACCAACTGAAGCAGAGCCGTCCGGTCGAACGCCGTTCTTCCAGTTGAATCGGCTTCAACACCTCCCACTTGGAATCGTCGAAGTCCGCGGCGCCGGCATGCAGATCGATGTCTTGCGTCCGATTCGGAGGACCAGACGGGGCGAGATCCGCACCAGGGCCGTGATGATCGACATCGATAACCTTGACATTGCTGTACCGCCACTGGCCCTTGACCAGGGCCAGTCCTTCGTCGGTTTTCAAATCGATAATCGCCTCCGGCCGCACCCCCGGCACATCACCGGTAACCTGCGCCCAGGATGGTTGCACGGACCAAGCCAGCGCGGTCATGAGGAGGACACTCCAACTCTTCATCTTTTCACTCCATCTGCCACCCCTCCCCAAGCCCTCACCGCACTTTCACCACGTAATAATCAAACGGCGCCTCCACCTCTTTGAACCAATGCGGCACGCCATTTGGAATAATCAACACATCGCCCGGCACGAGCCTCCTCGTTTCGCCGCCGTCCACGGAAGGCGCGCGGAATTCATGCGGCGCAATCATCTTCATGCCGACCGGCGTGCCGCCGGTGATAACCTGCGCCGAGCCCTTCAAGACATAGACAATGTCCGTGTCCAACTCATGGATCTCGACGACACCGGCCCAATACCGCACCGTTCTCAAAGGCCGCGGACACCCTCCGGCTCTCGATGTAGGTGACCGGCAGCGGAACATGCCCGTTGTTCCTCCCCGTCATCTCCATCGAGCCCAGCGACCCGGCACCGACGATCGCGAGTTCCTCATCCTGCTGGGCGCTGGCCGCACCGCTGACGCCGATTGCTCCCACCACCTTGCCCTCCCATTCCAACGGAATGCCGCCTTGCAGGGGGGTGAAGTTTTGAAGGTCGCCCCCGAGCGTCACCATCGAAGTCCGGCCGTTCTTGATCGCGTCTTCGAATACCTTCGTTGATTTCTTGAACAGCGCCGCGGTGCGGGCCTTGCCGATCGCGATATTCGCGCTGGCGGCAAACGTATGGTCCAACCGTTCAAGCGCCAACAGATTCCCGCCCTCATCGACCACCGCAATGGATCCGCCCGGCGCATCAGCCTTGCGCGCCGCGTCGACAGTTGCCGTAATGACTTGCCTGGCTCCCTCGCGCGTGAGCCCGCGCTTGTCGGCGACCGATTCGGCGTAACCGACGGAGGCCGACATCGCAATGGCCGCTCCCGTCAAAGTTGCTACGAGGTATCTCATGATCGTTCTCCTCTTCTGAGAATGAGCGGTCAGCCGCCGATGGGTATTTCTGAACGGATCGCCGAAAGCCGACGGTTCCTACTTCGTAAACGACGCGGCGACCGCCGCACCAGCTAGGGCGATGTCTTCATCCTGGCCCGGCGTCTCTCCGCTCACCCCGATGGCGTCAATCACCTTTCCTTCGACGACGATCGGCACGCCGCCCTGTAACGGCACGGCTCCGTGCAACGCCAGCGCGGCCACTCGCCCGTTCCGGACCTGCTCTTCAAACACTTTGCTCGGTCGCCGGAAGATCGCGGCGGTTCTCGCCTTATCGATGCCGACATTTACGCTGGCCACTTGTGTATCGTCCAGCCGTTCCAGAAGGAGCAGGCTCCCGCCTTCATCCACGACAGCGATCACGACCCTGGCGCCCTCGGCCTTCGCCTTGGATTCAGCCACAGCAGCGATTTTCTTGGCTCCCTCCAACGTGAGGGCCGTCTTCTCAATCAACTGGGCCTGGACATTCGCAACCATGGTCAGTACGAACGCCGCCGCTATTCTAAGATGCATGTGCTCCTCCTCCTGGTTGGGTCGCATGGCTTTCAGCCGTCAGCCACAAACTTCCGAAGAAGCTGAAAGCTGACTGCTGACCGCGGGAATTACCGGCTCATGGCCATGCTATCGGAATGCATGCGCTCGCCGGAGGCCGTTATGATCGGCTTTGGAAACGAGGCTTCGCCCAACAACGCTTCGGCAAACGAGCACCAGATCTGAACCTTCGCGACATCGTGGACATAGGACGGCAGTGCGATCTTGCGATTCGTTTTGCCATCTTTAATCTTCAGCTGGTTGAGGAGATAGACATTCCCCTTGGAGTCCACCACCTGCCAATGCGGCGCAGGAGTCTCCGGAATTTTAAAATCATCCGACA
Source organism: Nitrospira sp. (assembly GCA_021323395.1). Classification (GTDB taxonomy): domain Bacteria; phylum Nitrospirota; class Nitrospiria; order Nitrospirales; family Nitrospiraceae; genus Nitrospira_A. The sequence continues at coordinate 6,591 of JAJONL010000103.1, read as the reverse complement.
CAGCCAGCGTGTCCCCAGTCCCTTCACGCGCATGGGCCGCCATACCCGTATTGGCTTTCACCCCTTCGAATTTGTTCGTGGTATGCGCATCGGCTGCAAAGCCGTTCGACGCCATGAACAATCCTGTCGCCACGATGGTGGACAGTAATCCTATTTTGAACAGACTCTTCGCACTCATAACGTCCTCCTTAGTTGAGTAATGAAGTGAACTTCGCTGCTGAGTTTTCCTCAGCTCTGCGGATGTTCCCACCCCTGCTCGTTCGTCGAAGAGGCACCACTCTTCTTACAGAGACCCGCGCGGAGGAGACGACCGAATGGACAGGATTACGCCGTGAAGTTGCAGCGGAAGATGCAGCGTGTATTGTTGTGATGATGCAGCTTGGCGCAGAGGACGCGATGGGCGCCGAGGAATCGCACATAACATTCTGCGGCGAGCAACATTCCGAGAAGCGGCGCCGTGAGGTATACCCAGAAATCGGTCCAGAGATGCGCGGGGAGCGCGGAGGCGAAGCTGCGCGCCGGATTCATGCTCATACCGGAGAGCGGGGCCTCTACCGCAATATAGGTAGCCACGAGCGCGCCCGCGAAGAGGCCGGTCCAGGCGTTCAGCTGTGTCTGGTTCGATACGATCAGCACGATGAGCATAAGCAAAAACGAGATGCCCGCTTCCGCGACGAACGCAATGCCTGCTCCGTTGACCCCCGGTACCGTGACGACGTAATTGACAGCGGGATGTTCGATCGCCATCCCGATTGCCAACGCGGCTAATCGCAGTCCGATCAAGCCGCCGACGAATTGCGCGAGCACGTAGAAGAGCGCATCCGGGCCTCGAACCTTTCCCAGCCGGAAGAAGGTCACTGTGACGGCTGGATTCAGATGCGCCCCGGATTGTTTTCCCCACGGAGAATAGATAATCCCGATTGCCGTGAGTCCCATAGCAATCCCGATCAACACCCGTCGGATGACCGGATCGGGCAGCAGGTCATACAGCGGCGAATGGGGATATTCGAGCAGCGAGGTCACGACGGCGGCGGATATCATGAAAAGACCGAGGCCGGCCGCTTCCATCAGATATTCAGGCCAATGCGCTCGCACCACTTCAGACGGCGCCAACATACGCGTGAGGTCCTCTTCCGGCAGCGGCGCAAGCGGGCAGAGCGATCTGACGCTGTCCCAGGGGCGGCGCAACCGCATAGCAAATCCGCACAGGGTTGGGGCCACGATAGCCGGCGCTCAACCAAATTTCCTCAACAGTTTCATGGCAGGGCCGGCAGCGCCAGCGCCAGGCTCCCACGCGCAATTGGCTCTGCTCATCGATCCAGTCATAGACCTGATCGTTCACGCACATTGCGTTACATCGAGTGCGCGGCACACTGACCTCCTTGTGCGGCCGATGTCGGCGTAGGATCGGATTGCGCGGGTGGCATCAGCGCTTCCAGGCGCAACCGCCATCCAAGAACTCCACCTGCCGACTGAGCCACCAACAGGTGGCACGGAAGCAGAGCTCGTGCGCGGCGCGGCGGCTGTGTTGGATCGTCCAGTAGATCGTCGTCTTCATTGGTCACCTCACGGGAGCATGGGTCGCGCAACTTGACCGCGTCTTACACAGTTGGTGCGCGATGCGATACTGGAAACGGACGCTTTGCGTTGGAAATCAGCGGGACAGCGCACGATCGGGACGGAGCGCGACAACGGCAGGAGCAGAGTCTGAAAGGCTCACCAACGCCTCTTTGGCCTGAGCGACATAGTAGGCCCAGTCGCGGCTCGAATATCGCGCAAGCACGCGCCGGTACAGCGCTCGTGCTTCCGTCAGATGCTCAGCCTCGACCATCACTGCAGCAGCCTTGAGGGTGCAGGCGCTCCAAGCGCTTGGGGATCGACTGCCGTGCGGAGCGGCTGGCTCATCACATGGCCTCCCCAGGCTCTCATCCAAGACGGCGGTTCGGCTCCTGCGAGCATCACGCGCTCGAACTGGTCAATGATGAAGACCAACTCCATGAGATCGGTGGTGACGAGACAATGCTGATAGCGCTCCCACAACGGCATGATGGATGGCTGACCCTCTGCCGTCCGTCGCTCAAACAGCGACATGCCATGACAGCCACTGAGGAGGATTGTGAGCAAACAGACTATCCAACCCATGGGAGTCTGTCGGTGAAATTAGGATGCTCTTACACGGTTCGGGACAGAGACCACGGAAAGACGGGTACGGAGATAGTGAACAAAATCATCAAGTCCTGGCTTGGTTTCACGAGACAGGTCACAGTGTGCATAAGTGACACTCGGGCTGATAACAACAACTGGGGGTCGGTCAATTCTGAGCGCGTGTGCTTTTTGGGTTGAGGATGAGTCTTGAAAAGCGCAAGATGAAAGAACGATCTCTCAGTGTTCGTCCTGCCGGTTAAATCGTTGTACCGATTTTCCGCAACATCCTCGAAATAGTACTACCCATATGGGGATATGGGAGTCACACTGCATAGCCAGTGGTGGCTATGCACACGAAAGGAGTTTACACACGATGACGAAAGCACATTCGAATACATGGTGGACGAGGGGTGGGACAGTGGCGGTGTTGTGGGCGTCACTCTTCACGGCCGGGTGTATGCATCAGCCTGGGGGCATTGCGCCTTCCACGAAACCGCTCGCGCCTGGTGGGTATACGGAACTGGGGAAGGTGCGCGGCCAGGACTGCGTATACCATCTTCTCGGTTTCATTCCGATTACGGGAGGTAATGAAACTCGCAACGCGGTGGCCGACGCCTTGCACACCAAGGTCATGGCGGATGCGCTCGTCGAGGTGACCGTCGATGGATATTACCAGTACTTTATTCTCTTCTCGCGCGCCTGCACCCAAGTGTACGGCACGGCAGTGGAATCTAAATAGCGGACGCAGGGGATCTGAAAGGTTACATCGTCGTAAGGCGGGCGGCTCTGCCAGGGTCGCAGCGCGAGAATGGCGCTGCGTCAAAGGGGGCGCCGGAACAAGAGTGCCGCCGCCCCCCTTTCGTCAGTCGAGCGTCATCGTTCTTTTCGCTGCAACGTGGTGACGTGGCCCTGGTCCGTGACATATGCCTTGACCAGATCACCGGTCACCACCTTATCCAATTTCGTGCTCTTGTCGACATGCACACGGTGTTGCTTGCCGTCATCATCCTTGATCACATAGTACTCACCATCCTGGCTTAAGAGCGTTCCCGTGACCGCGTCCTTGGTGAGCCGTTCCTTGATCGTAGGACTGGCTTCTTTGTCCTTCATCGGGTCGGCGGCCAGAAGCGGAGCACTGTTCAGACTCACTCCCAGCAGCACAGCGAATAAACCCAGAGCATATTTTTTCATCGCATCCTCCATTGTTTAATCACCCATCTCTCTATTCAGTTCGTCATCTACTTACTCACCTTACTGCATGAGAAAATCATCCAACACTGGGGAAAGCCCTGAGGCAGGAGGGCAGGGGAGATGTCGCACCGGTTGCGTCGAGCGGTGAAGTGACCCCTTCCTTAAGGAGAGGGTGTATCCATCAATTCCTAGATCGGAGTCCATTCGTTCCTAGGGAAACTCCCAGGCCGTGGAGGGGACTAGGTGTGCCATGAATGGAGCGGTGTAATAAACACGCCCAGTTTTGGATGCATGCGCGCGAGGCCGCGTCCCTACACATTGGCTATTCATCCCTCACAGAAAGGCAGGCAATGGCGAAGACTCCCTTGACGAAAGAACGATCGGTCATCCCCAGGTCTCGAACCGCCTTGCTGCAAAAAGCCGTGAAGACGTTGGCGATCGACATAGGTGCGACGCGTATCAAGGCCTCGACCCTGAATGAGTTGGGGGAGATTGTCACGAAGCGGGTGTTTACGGACACTCCGCGTTCAGGAATGCCCGGCGCCGTGATGGATATCATTGCCAAGCTGGCGGAGGAACAGCCTGAGTTCGACCGCATTTCCGTAGGGTTTCCCGGGATTGTGCAAAACGGGGTGGTGCAGATGGCGCCGAATCTTGCTCCCGAGTGGAAACACTTCAACATTGGGAAAATCCTCGCAGCCCGATTGAGAAAGCCCGTTCGCGTCGCGAACGATGCCGACGTGCAGGGCTTCGGCGCGATTTCAGGGGTTGGTGTGGAATTGGTCCTGACTCTCGGCACGGGGGTGGGGTCCGCCCTCTTTCTCAATGGACACTTGATCCCCAATGTAGAAGTGGGAAAAGACAAATTAAACAATGCGGAGCTGAAGCGAGTCGGCAAGAAACGGTGGAACAAGCGGCTGCTCAAATTGATCCGCAAGCTCGAAGCCATGTTTTACTACGACCGCCTTTATATTGGCGGCGGCAATTCGAAGGCGGTGTCGATACCCGACATCCCACCCAACGTCACGATCGTGTCAAATCTCAACGGTCTGGTGGGAGGGGTGGCTCTGTGGCGCGAATTAGAGCGTCCTGATTAACGTGACGACGCTGTTGCCGTCAACCACCACGCTTGGCTCGCGGGACGGACCCAGGGGTTCCCCCAGTAGGCGTCTCGTTGCGCTGCGGTACGATACGGTAAGAAACCGTGAAGTGTGGGAAAAGAGCCCTATGAAAACCATGCCCCATGTGCGGAGACAAATCCTGTAGCGGGAGGTCGTTATGTTTTTGAAGTGGGCGGCAATATTTTTTGTCATTGCCATGGTGGCGGCGGCGTTTGGCTTTACGGGAGTTGCGGAAGGCGCAGCCGACGTGGCCAAGATTTTGTTTTACATCTTCCTGGCAATCTTTTTTACGTTCCTCGTGGCAGGAATAGTCGTTGCGCGCAAATTGACGACGTGATTTTCGGCTCAGCCGCATCGAGGCCGCGTGGAAGTGCGCCAGGCGCAATTGTAGAAGCCCGTCATCCGTTCTCAACGCGCTTTCAGAATCCACATAGCAACCTTGTCGGAGCTACAACGACTTCAACTGCCGGTTCCTATCTACGGGCAAGAGGTGGCGTGATTTCTCCTTTGGCGTTGGCCGTTTCACCGGCATTCAGAGGCTGAAACAACATATAGGTGGTGCGGGTCGACCGACTCCGGAAAATGACGCAATATTCCTTGCCGTTGTCCTTACCTCTCGCGCAAAGAATCCGTAATCTGGATTGGCCAGGCTTGTCGAATGACCTTGATGGACAGGGCCATGCCCTCATTCAACACCTGCTTCTTCCCCACGAATGCGAACAGCTCAGCGCGTTGTATGCGCGTAACGAATTGTTTCGCAGTCGTGTTGTGATGGAACAGCATGGTCTGGGACGCGGCGAGTACCAATATTTCGCCTATCCGCTGCCCGATATCATCGAGCGTCTGCGCACAGATTTCTATCCCCCGCTGGTCCCCATCGCGAATCGATGGAATCAGCTGATGGCTCTGGCCGCACGTTATCCGGACAGTCACCGCGAGTTTCTCTTGCGTTGTCATCAGGCCGGCCAGACGCAGCCGACACCGCTCCTCCTCCAGTACGACAAGGACGACTATAATTGCCTGCACCAGGACCTTTACGGTGAACAGATGTTTCCGCTGCAGCTTACGATTCTGCTGTCCAAGCCCGAGAAAGACTTCAGCGGCGGCGAATTCGTCATGATCGAGCAGCGCCCGCGTATGCAATCGAGGCCCATGGTCATGCCGTTGCGACAGGGGGATGGTCTCCTGTTCGCCGTGAGTCATCGACCCGTGCAGGGAACCCGCGGCTCCTATCGCGTGACGCTGCGGCATGGCGTCAGCCGCATCCGATGGGGCCGGCGCCATACGGCTGGAATTATTTTTCATGATGCCCGGTGAGCTCGTGAGCCAACCAGTCCACCAACGAGCTGGCAACGAGTAGAGCGTGAGATTGACGTACTACGCCCTCACTCCTGGGCAGTTGCGAGGGGTCTGATCCATTGGGCTTCCTTTCCGCCATAAATGGCCTGGCCCGCTGCATCATCCGTCTCTTGGCTCTTTTGCACCGCTGGTGGTGCGTCTCAACCAGCGGAATTCAAGAAACAGCCGTTTCACGTCGCTCCCGATCTCTATCCTGCTGATTTGGCATCTGATCCTGTCGATCGCCCTTGGCGTCTTCTTTGCACCAACGTGTGACGAATCCTATGATGCCGGCCGGGGGGCGAAGGAGGTCACGATGGGAGTGATGTGGCCGTTCGGTCTGAGTACCGGAGACAAGGTGTGTCTTGGACGGGTGCTGGTGGTGGACGATGAGGAGGCGATCAGAAGTCTGCTGCGCACGATGCTGACGCAGGCAGGATACGACGTGGAAGAAGCCGAAGATGGGGGCAAGGCGGTGGAAATCCTGAACAGCGGCGATAATCCGTTGATGGTGGATGTCATCATTTGCGATATCCGGATGCCGCGCATCGATGGAGTGGAAGCGATCACGTATTTTCGTGCTCAATACCCCTCGCTCCCGGTGATCGTCTTAACGGGATATCATGATGAGCAGCTGGCCTATTCTCTTCTCCGACAAGGCATCGTGGAGCATATTGAAAAACCGGCTGAACGGGGCCGCATACTCGCATCCGTCGCGCACGCCATCGCCCAGCGCCGGTTCAGTTTTTATCCTTGAGCCATACGTGGCATTTCCACTCCAATCGAAAGCGACAGG
>JAJONL010000102.1 GCA_021323395.1 Nitrospira sp. | reverse complement strand
GAGGCCGGGCCGCCGTGGGGAAACAGAATGAGGGGAAGGCCTTGAGGAATTTTGTTGTCCGGTGTGGTCACGAAGGCGTGCAGTTCTTTTCCATCGCGGGCCACTAACGTGACCGGCTGCGGAACCGCAAGCGCAGGACCGTCGAGATCGGGATAGGCCTTGCCAAGCAACACCATCCGGCCGTCCCGCTCATCGAAGATGGAAAACTGCGGAGGTTGGGCGGGACCGGCCGACCGCACGATATGCAATCGTCCGTCATCACTGCTGCTGTGAATGACATTGGCGCGGCCCGGGCTCGCTCGATCGATGCGGGCCTGAAGACGCTGGGCATCGAAGTCCCAAAACAGGACTCGCTGGTCATCCTCGCTGTACCTGACACCGACGATCTTGCGTTTCCACGGAGCATAGACCAATGCTCCTGCCAGGTCGAACTTCGGATCGGCCGCGACGAGGACGCGGTCCGCCGCCGCATCGGCAAGGTTGATCTTGAAGATGGCCGCCCTGCCGCGATGCTGATCGCGCACATACAGCCAGGCGGGGTCGGCGTCGAAGGCCAGAGGCGTCAAGCCCGTCTCCTTGGCGAGGTCATACTCTGCCAGGTCGCGCCACAGACCCGATTCCGGCGCTCTGGCGATCACGCGTACGCTGGTATGAAACTGACCGACGCCGGCTCGAACCTGTCCCGATCGATCTGCAATCCACTGCAGGACATTGCGCGGACCCGGCTGTAGGCCCGGATTCTGCTGCACGAGACTCCGCTCGCCCGAATAGACATCCACCTTGTAGACATCCGGCGACAGGGGCCGTTCGAGGTCGAGCGCGATCAACACATGCCGGGGATCGCCGGGGATGGTTCCGACGAGACGATCGTGAAACTGAGGCGCATGTTTCTTTCCGAAGATTGACGGAAAGGAGGTCTGTGTCAGGAGGTTCTCGTTCTGCTGCGTCCCGTCTCGATTGACCGCCAACAACTGAACTTCTTGCGCCTCCCCTCCGCCGCGCGTCTCTCCGGACCGAATGCTGACCAGCAACCGTTCGTCGTTCACCCACCGAAACCAAGTGATGCCGTACTCTCGATGGTCGGTCGTGACGACGATGTGGGGATCCTGACCTGAAACAGTCTGCGTCATGAGCAGCCTGTTGCCGCCCTGATGGCGAAGAACGGCCAGATATTTGCCGGAAGGAGAGAGCTGAATCGAGGCGATGCGCGGAAGCGAGGCGAAGGCTTCGGTGGGGGGACGGGTGGAACCCGAGTCGGCGTAGGAAGAGCCACCACCCATCAGAAGCAGCAGAATGACAAGCAGTCCGTACATGGTCTGACGCGGTTTATCCTTGAAGTGACCAGCAGTACCGGTAAAGTTTGAGATCCATATTCGAAGATGACATTAAAAGGAGCCGGAGTCATTTCGACAGCCATCTTATGGGCTTCAGCTCAGTCAGTTGACCATTCCTCAACTGACCATACATGAACCGCTACACCCGCCGCCATAGGCGGGTCATGCGTTAAGGTTTGATGTATACACCAGAAGTTATTGACCAGTACGTGCTCAAGGGACGTCCGCTTCATGTCGCCCGCGCCGCCGGTCTAGGAGTCTGTCCGAGTAATCTTTCGTTGCGAGGCGTAGGAGCTGCTGGGAGATACGAGGCCGCAGGCTCGAACAAACCGGAAGCGTATTCGCTGGAATACGTTGAGGATTGTTTCGGACCGAGAACGACGCACACTACTGCAGATCATGTGCCGCAGTAGAATGGCATTACTCCGACAGACTCCTAGAACAGTCCCAAGGTCACCCCGGCATAAAACGCCCGGCCATAACCGGCGAAGAACAAGGTCTTGTTCGCATCCGCCGTGCTGTCCGCCACCACGTTGCCCGAGGCCGCGTACTTCTTGTCGGCGATGTTGTCCAATTCCGCAAAGAACTTCGCAAACCGGATCCACTTGTTGTTCGGGAACTCGAAGTTTTTGTGCACATTCAGGTTCACGATCCAATAGGCGGGAATGCCCACCGTATTGTTGTTGTTCAGGAAATAGCTGTTCATGTAGTTGGTTTCCACCCATCCGCCCCAGCCGGTCCCGCTGTGATCGTAGGTTTGCTTAAGATTGAGCACGTCGGTCGGCACATTCGGGACAACTTTGCCGTCGCGCACAAAGGCCGTAGGCACGCCCCCCGCCAGAAACTGGTCGCTGAAATTGATATAACGTGCGTCGATGTGGGTATAGGCGCCGGACAGGCGGAGTCCGTCCAATGGCCGCCAGTCGTAAAACAACTCGATCCCGCGATATTGCGAGGAATCCGCGTTGATCGCCGCCTGGCCGCCGGTGTTCGAGACCACTTGCGTGATAATTTCGTCTTTGAAAAACGTGATGAACCCTACCAGTTGCACGGTGAGCGTCTTGTGCAACCGCGACTCCGTGCCGAGTTCCACGTTCAGATTCTTCTGAGGTTTCAGGTCGAAGTTAGTTCCGGCGAGTCCGGTGAAGGGATTGGTCAATAAGTTGCTGAATCCCGGAATCCCATAGCCGGTCGAGGCGCGGGCCCAATGGCGATAGTCCTCAGCCGGCTTCCAGGTAATCGACATCTCCGGTGCCCAATTGCTGAAGCTGCGCTCGGCACCAACTCGGCCGCTTACGGCGCCGCCCGTGTAGTTGATCGTTTGCACGCTCACGTGCGATTGCTCGAATCCGAGCCCCGCTGCAAGGGTCCATGTCGGCAGAAATTCCAACTCCTCTCGAAACCGCCCGCCGATATTGCGGATCGTCCCTCGATTGTTTTGAGCCAACGTGCCACGCGTGCCGAAGAAGTCCTGAAGATTGTTGAAGGTATTCCCCTCCTGTTCCATCTGATTCACGAAAAAGCCGACATAACTTCGCAACGGCATGTCGAACAGCCTCCCGTCGTGCCGCAAATCCGTATAGTGCTTGTAGTTCGGATTGACGTTGTCGGTAATCTGCGTGAAGGTCTGGTTGAGGTCCTTCACGTCATAATCAGCCTCCATCGTGAGGACCGTATTGGCATCGATCTGGCGCTCATACATGCCGCCGATGATGTTCCGCCGATCCAAACGACGCTGGCCAAGCAACACCGCATTCGTGGCGTTGTTGATGCCGCCCGCCTGGCGATGATCTGCATTGAATTGATTGATGGTCAGTCTGGTCGGGACTCGCGAGTCCAACCAGTTGGTAATGGCTTTGAAGTACAGGTTCTGCTTGTCATCCACCGTCACGCGAAAATTGAAATTCATCGTCTGAGTGCTGTAATCGCTGTGCCGGATGAATCCGTCCTCGATCACGTTGCTTCCAAAAAGCGACACGTCCACGTTGGTGTATTGCTTGCCGACGGCAAACCCGTATTTCTGATATCCGTACGACCCGCCGCTGAGAAAACTTTCGAATCCGTTGATGTCGCTGCCGCGCCTGGTCCTGAAATGCACCATTCCGCCGAGCGCATAGTTGTCGTACAACGACGACGAGGCGCCGCGGGTGACCTCCACGCTGCGCATAAACCAGGGATCGTGAATATCCAAGCGTGACAACCCGTCGGACTGCGTTTGAATGAACCCGTCCTCATACATCTTGATATCTCTCACCGCGAAAGACGTTTTGACTCCTGACCCACGGATGGAGATGCTGAAGTCTCGCGGTCCGTTGGCCTGGCGCAGGACCACGCCAGGCAAAGATTCCATTGATTCTCTAAGCGTCCGGGTCGGCTGCGATTCGGTCTCCGACTGCTCGGTCGCCGACAACGTGATGCCTTCAGGCCGCCGCTGCACACGATTACTCACGATGCTTACATCGGACAGTTCATATTGCGGGATCGGCTCTGCCAGGGTGGGCTCGATCGATTGCTGAACGGCCGCCGGTGGAGGCGGCGCGACCGACGTACCGGCTTCCGGCTGTTGTTGCAGTTCGTCCAGTTCATGCAGAATGTTTTGTAACTGATCCCGCAAGTCACGCTCACGCGCGCTTTTCTCCCCAGCCGGTGCGTCCTGCGCGAACGACTGGCACATATCGAACGGCAGCGCCGCCACCACGCTGCAAACGAAAACGAATGGAAGTAGGAATGAATGAAGACGGATCCACATACACATCCTCCCGGCACAACGGTGCACACGACAGTGAAGAGACACCCTCATCGTCGCTGTCGGATCCGACGGCAAGAGCGGCTAGCACGACTAGCGATATGACAGGAAATTAGGAGTGAACGGGAGGCGCGCGGGAGGCAGCGCAGACTACCCCTCCGCTCGCGACAGCGGTGCGGTTGCTCTCAACGAAGAGCGCGACGATGAGAAACGGGTGAAGCACCAAAGCAGAAGGCCCCGCATCCGACGCGGGATTGGCCTGGCAGGCCCAGGCACAGAAACTCGAATGGGAAGCCGCGCCGCCATGATGATGGCTCGATGATCCCCGCTCGGAATGGTCGATCACACAGACCACCGAAAAGACGGCCAGAAAGAGGTAGGCTCCTGCCAGCAAGGCCGCGAGACCGATGAACGGGTGCGTGCGGCGGTTCATGGCATCAGGCTCTGCAATAGCTGAATGGATTGCGGTGAGTCCCAGTCGCGAGGCCCAACGGCGCGACCCACCAGCGTACCCCGCCCATCGATGAGCACCGTGGTCGGCAACGCGCGCACCCGGTAGGCCTGGGACACATCCTGATTGTCATCGAACAACACGGGGAGTTGTACATGGAGGTTCGTCAAAAAATGCTTGATCCCCTCCCGCTGCAAGTCGGTCGTAATCGTGAGTACGGCAAAGCGCTCGGGGTCCAGCTTCTGCCGCAACCGTTCGAATGCCGGCATTTCTTCCTTACAGGGCCCGCACCAGGTGGCCCAAAAGTTCATGACGATCACTTTGCCCTGCAAGTCGGCAAGTTGAACCGACCGGCCATCCAGCGATATGAGATTGAAAGGCGCCGCGGCGGTTCCCGCAGCCATCCGCGCAATTTTCATCGCTGCCAGCGGATCGTCTGCCCCCACAGGACCCGCAGTTCCCCACAAGGCGCCCAATAGCAAGAGGCCTCTCAGCACCACGATCCTCATCGTTTCCACCGACCCCCACCCATCTCACCGCACCGATTTCGCCACCTTCACAGCCGGCACCCGCAACGTCTGGGTCACGATCTTGTGGCCCGGCATGCCATGTTCCATCCAAGCCAGCGCAAAGAGTCCCCCTGCGTTCACCGCGACCACGGGAGTCTGGCTTTTTTTCTCGTTCACCTTCTGCGGCGCCGAGAACGTCTCCCCGCGATCAGTCGAGACACTGACCACCACGTCCCGCTTCACCGGCGCCTGCTCTTCCCACACCACGACCAGCCGTCCCTCCTGGTCGACCGCAATCTGAGGATGGTCGGGAAACGTGTTCTTGGCCACGTTCAGCTTTCGCTTTTCCGAAAAGGTATGCCCGCGATCGTCGGAAGAGGCGATATAGACGGCGGGAACTTCATCCGTCCCCTCCGTGTACCACACCACATACAACCGGCCTTGCCGATCCACACCCATGGAAGCCGGCCTATGCGGACAGGCCGGGAACACCCATCGATCGTGCCCAACGATGACGGCAGGCTCGAACGTGTCGCCGTGATCGGTCGAGCGAGCGACGACGGTTTCGCGGACATTCTCCTCGAAGATTTTTCGCCAGGCAACATAGACCATGCCGTCCGGACCGCTGGTGACCGCCGTCCGGCAGCAGACGCAGGTACTCTCATCGACCTTGAGATTTTTTGCGACGGTCTGACCATGATCCAGCGATCGGGCTACGTACGTCCCTGGGTCCTTCTTTCCATCTCGCCCATCGATCCACGCGAGGTGCAATCGGCCCTCCGCGTCGCGATGCAAGGCATCGAAGGTATGTTGAATGACCCCTGAATCATCGTTCACCAGCACTGACGGTAGAAACGTCCGACCGCCGTCGATCGATCGGCTTAAGCGCAATTCGGTCGCGAGCGGCTGCTGCGGAGTAGACTTCGGATGCGTCAACCCCCACGTGACAAACACCTCGTCTCCCTGCAGGACCAGAGCCGGCGCTTCCTGCCTCCAATAGGGCACGTCTTCGGGGCGATTGACTCGGACCGGCGCGCCCATGGGACCGCCTGGCGCGGTGCTGCGGGCGAACAAGACGGATCGCACATCTTTGTCCTCTTCCATCCAGGCCAGCGCAACATAGCCTTGTTGGTCGATCTGGACAGACGGACCCACGACGCTCTTGACCTTGTGTTCGGTCACGAATTTCTGGCCGAATTCATACGGCAAGCCCGCCTCGGCCCACGCCGTCGCAAGCGGAATCGCCAGGCTCAGACACAAGGCAAGCAGCCCGCCGGTATTCCTTATCGGACGCCTCATCGTCGCTTCTCCCTCGCCGGTTGCTGTCTCAGTCGATTCTGTTGCCACTGAATACGACCAGGCTGTTTAAGGCGCGTTCTCACTCCGCCGAGCCCTTAGAAGCCGTTGAAAAACTATCTAGGGGACCTCTGGAGATCCCTCGCAGGATGTTCAAAATGGCCGTCCAGCGCGGCCGCAGCAAGCGAAATGGCGAAGCGTACTCCCGTACGTTGAGCCGTTGAGCGCCGCGAGAACAAAGCTGGCGATCATTTTCAACATCCTGCCTCACCATCCTGCTAGCGATTCAAACTATAGCTGACCGGCAGATGCAGCACGACCATGGGGGCGTGCACCTCCTGTTTCATGTGCAGGGGGCAGGCTCGTCGCACTGCTTCCATCGCCGCCTGATCCAACGATTCATGTCCGGAGCTCTTGACCACCTCGACATCCTTGAGCTGCCCGTCCTGGCGGATGGACACTTTCAGCACGACCTTGCCTTCCCATCCATTCAGGCGCGCCGTGCTCGGATAGTGCCGCAATTCGATGATGCGGCGATGCAACGAGTCCGCCAGCCACTTGTAGTCACCCTTGGTCGCCGGCCTGGGAACGACCGCACGCGCCACGACTTGATGTTCTTCCGACGTCGCGGGATCCTGTTGCGTCACTGCCGTCGGCGCGGTGACGGGGGCGATGGGTTCCGTCGGTGCCAGAGGGGCCGGTGCCGCCGGCTCATTCACGCCAGTGACCGGCTCCATGACCGGCGTCGGCGCAGGGCTCGCCGGAGCCGGTTCGGCGACCGGAGCCGCCGGCTGAGCGTGAACAATCGGCGCACTCGCCGTTACGACCGGCTCGGATTTCGTCTCGACGACAGGCGCCCCACTGACGACCGGCTGCGCCTCATACGTCTGGGCCACGACCGATGTCGATTCCAGCACAGTCTGCTCCACCGCCGGCGCAACCTCCCGTTTCACTTCGGCCGGGGTTGCCGCCTGCATGATCGGCTCGGTTTTTTGTACCGCCTGCGGTTCGATCGGCGTGGGCTGCATCTGAACAACTTCTTGCGGCGGCTGAATCTGTTGCTGCGGACGCACCATTTCCACGACCGGCGGCGGCTCCGGTTGCACAGTCTGCACCTCCCGCTGAACCGGCAGCGGCGCGACCCGCGTCTCCACTTGGCGCTGCACAGGCTGGGGAGGAGGCTGCGGCGCACGGACGGGCTGAAACTTCACCGGAGGCGCAGGCTGGACCTGAGGGGTCGGGACCGGCTCTTCCGGAGGCGACACCTCATGCGGAGCCTCGACCAGGGCCACCTCCCACTTGAACGGCTCTTGCTGCACCATCACGGCCATCTTCGGCATGAGAACAAACGCGGCCAGCGCGAGGCAGGCATGCAGCACGAGCGACGCCCCCCAGCCCTTCACCGCCTGTTTGGATTGCCACGATTGCGCCATGAGCACATTCTCCATGGGATACTCCCTTTCGAAACGAGCCTGCTTGCCCTACTTGAAGACTACTTTGGAAACCGACCCGATCGGCACTTCGACCTGACCGAAATCGGACTCGCCCTTGAAGCTCCCCTGCACCGCCGGAACGAACTCCCCGTTTTTCCCGTTGGTCAAGGTCACGGTCATGGCCGGCGCAGCCTTATCGGCGCCTGGCTTGATGTCGATTTGCTTGATCTGGTCGAACTTGATGTTGACTGTCGCCGTACCGCGCTTGGACGGCAGGTGCCGGAGTTCATGGGGAACGAACGAGGTTTCGCTCATTTTTTCTTCCCAATAGAAGATGCCGTTCTTAAG
>JAJONL010000223.1 GCA_021323395.1 Nitrospira sp. | reverse complement strand
CGACACTGGCACCATCCGGATCGGGGAAACGGTCAAGCTCGGGTACGTCGATCAGGATCGCACACTCGACCCTGCGAAGACCGTGTACGAGGTCATTTCCGACGGGCAGGACACGCTCATGTTGGGGAAAGCCGAGGTCAACGCCCGCGGCTATTGTTCGCGATTCAATTTTGCCGGGACCGATCAGCAGAAAAAAGTGAAGGACCTTTCAGGCGGTGAACGCAACCGGGTGCATTTGGCCCGCATGCTGAAGGAGGGGGCGAACCTTATCATCCTCGACGAGCCGACCAACGACCTCGATGTGAATACGTTGCGCGCGTTGGAAGAGGGGTTGGAAGGATTCGCCGGCTGCGCCGTCATCAGCAGTCACGATCGCTGGTTCCTGGACCGCATAGCCACGCACATTCTGGCCTTCGAGGGCGACAGCAAAGTGGTGTGGTATGAAGGCAACTACAGCGAATACGAAGCCGATCGAAAGAAACGGCTCGGAAGAAACGGCTCGGGAAAGAAGCCGACCAGCCACATCGAATTCGCTATCGCAAGTTGACCAGAAATTAATCTCCCCTTCGACGGGTTTCAGGCTTCGAGGCGAGGAGGTCACGTCCTCGCCTCGGCCAGCCGGCGTCGTCCACCAAAAGGGGACATCCGTTTGTAGAGTTCATTCGTATTGTGATGCATGAGCATGTTGCGTAGGCTTCGCATAGGCCAATGGCTGCCCATCTTCGCTCTTGCCGTCATCTCTGCTTCCTGCACGTCGCTTGCACCACAGCCGATCCACCCCGAAGCGTCTCCCGCTCCCGCGACCAGGGCCACCATTCACTTGGGACCCCAAGAACTCGCCGACGGGCGATTTATCGGACTGGCGTTCTCCGGTGGCGGCAGCCGCGCGGCCGTCTTTGGCGCCGCGGTGATGAAAGAGCTGGACCGCGTGGGCCTGTTGCCGCAGGTCGATGTCCTCTCGGCCGTATCGGGGGGCGCCCTTCCCGCTGCGGCGTACGCGCTGGAGGGGTATCGCGACTTTAGTTTTCAAAATGGATTTGCGGAGCGAATCGGTCGAGATTTTCAGCGTGCGATGCTGGGACCCTGGTACGCGGTCCCCCAGAACGCCCTTCGATATGCGTTGACCGACAGCATTCCGCCTGAACAGGTCATCCAGGTATTGGACGACCGGCTTTTTCGCGGCGCCACTTTTGCTGATCTCAACCCTTCCAAACCGATCCTGCTGATGAATGCGACCAATGCGCTCACCGGCGAGCCGTTCATTATTTCCGATGAAGCGTTCCAGTCTCTGCATCGGCCGTTGGCGCCCTTCAGTATTGCCCGAGCCGTCTATATGTCCGCAGCCTATCCAGGCGTGCTAGAGCCGCTGGCCATCCCATATGGAAGAGCCGACGGTGATCCGCTTCAACAGGCCCCGTTGCTGGCGTACGACGGAGGAGCCGCAGACAATCTTGGGATCAGGACTCTCATACAGGTCGTGAACGACGCGCTGTCGGCGCAATCGATGTCCGATCTGTTTCCCCGGGGTTGCCTGGTGATTTCCATCGACGCCACCGGCCGTCTGACGAACGAGCCGCGCAAACCGCTCTCCGCTGCCGCAGCCCTGCTCCGAGGCCATCGGCGGAACGTGCTGGAGCTGGTGGGAATTCCTGCAGCGCAACAGGATGTGACCCCGTTCGGCGCCTTCCAGGTGGGGTCGAACGGCGGCGGCGGCACATGCAACTTTTGGCACATTGCGCTACGCCAGTTGCCGGACAGTGATCCGCTGGGTGCGCGCGTCACTGGCATCAAAACCAACTTAGGCTTGTCGACCGAAGATCAGGCGTCGTTAGTCGAAGCAGCAGCGCGTCTTGTAGCACAGGGTCGAGAGAGCATGGCGCGCACCGCGAGCTGGGCCGGCCTCATTGCGAGCCCACCCGCCCTGTTCTCAAAACCATGAACAGCGCAGCCTCCGCTCACCGTCTCTTCATCACCGGTGCGACCGGTTATCTGGGATCGCGACTCATTCCACTGTTGCTCGAACGGGGCCATCACGTGACAGCCCTCGTCCGCCGGGAATCCGTTGCGAAAGTTCCATTCGGTTGCGACGTTGTCCTCGGCAATCCGCTGGAGATCCAGACGTTTGTCCAACAGTTGCAAGGCGTCGACACCCTCGTCCATTTGGTAGGCACTCCGAAACCGGCTCCCTGGAAAGGGCCGCAGTTTCGCGCCGTCGACGGCCCCTCCGCCATGGCGTCGATCGGCGCGGCCCGCGCGGCGGGCGTGCAACATTTCGTCTATGTGAGCGTGGCGCAGCCGGCCCCCATTATGAAGGAGTACCTCGCGGTTCGAGTCGAGTGCGAAGGGGCCATCGCAGCAGCGGGACTGATCGCCACCATTCTTCGGCCCTGGTACATTCTCGGTCCCGGGCATTGGTGGCCCTTGGCGCTGCTGCCGATGTACGGTCTGCTGCAACGCTTCTCTGCCACGCATGACGCCGCGACCCGATTGGGTCTGGTGACGATTCATGAGATGCTCGCCGCCATGGTCTGGGCCATTGAACATCTACCGGAGCGGACGCGCGTGATTGAAGTGCCGGAGATCAGGCGGATGGGGCGGCGCAACAGATGAAACCAATCGTATTGATCACCGGGGCCGCCGGTCTCATCGGCGGCTATCTCGTCAGGACCGCCGATCGATGGGCCCCTCAGTGGAATGTGTTGGGACT
>JAJONL010000101.1 GCA_021323395.1 Nitrospira sp. | reverse complement strand
ATTTGCTACACCGTGAGCCCTGTCCACAACGTCGACCGGTTCGTGTCGATGGCCAAACAATTGGAAGACCTCGGCACCGATACGCTCTGCATTAAGGACATGGCCGGCCTGCTCGCGCCGCTCGACGCCTATCAGCTCGTGCGCCGGCTCAAGGCCGCCGTGAAGGTTCCCATCCATCTTCATACGCACTACACGTCCGGCATGGCCTCGATGTCGTCTCTGATGGCGATCCTGGGCGGATTGGACATGTTGGATACCTCAGTCTCTCCGCTGGCCGGTGGGACGTCGCATCCGCCCACCGAAACCTTGATCGCCAGCCTTCGCAATACGCCCTACGATACCGGGCTGGATCTGCGACAGTTCGAACCCATCACCGAGCACTTCCGCGACGTGCGCCGGAAGTATCGGCAGTTCGAAAGCGACTTCACCGGCGTGGACGCGGAGATTCTCACCTCACAAATTCCCGGCGGTATGTTGTCGAATTTGGCCGCGCAACTGGCCGAGCAGAATGCGATCGACCGGATGAAGGAAGTCCTCGACGAAGTGCCACGCGTACGGAAGGAAATGGGCTATCCGCCGCTCGTGACACCGACCAGTCAAATCGTCGGCACGCAGGCGACCTTGAACGTACTGACCGGGGCGCAAGGGGAGCGCTACAAGGTCATCACCACCGAAACGAAGAACTATTTCCTGGGTCTCTATGGCCGGGCGCCGGGACCGCTCGATCAGGAGATCATGGCCCGTGCGATCGGCGACGAGGAACCGGTGAAAGGCCGGCCTGCCGACCGCCTGGACCCGGAGTTTGTCAAACTTCGGAAAGACATGCCGGCAACGGCCACCACCCCCGAAGACCAGTTATCGTTCGCCCTGTTCCCCGCAATCGCCAGAGATTTTTTCGAGGCGCGCGAACGCGGAGATCTTCAACCAGAGCCGCTTGAGCCGGCCGAAACCAAAGGCCCCGCCGTGGCGCACGACCTCCATCTGGCCCCGGCAGAATTCAATATCACTGTGCACGGCGAAACGTACCACGTGGTCGTTTCCGGCTCTGGCCGCACGACGGACGGTCGCAAACCTTACTACATTCGCGTCAACGAACGCTTGCAGGAGGTCTCGCTGGAGCCTTTGCAGGAAGTACTCGCCGGTGTGCCCGAAGCCCCGACAGCCGGCGGCAAGGCCAAGCCGAAGCGTCCCAAGCCGGCCAAGCCCGGGGATGTCGCGCCACCCATGCCGGGACGCGTCGTGAAAGTGCTCGTGGCAGAGGGCGCGGTGGTGAAAAGCGGTGATCCGCTCCTGATCATCGAAGCGATGAAGATGGAGAGCCAAGTTCCCGCGCCTATGGACGGGCGGGTGACGGCCATCCTCGTCGCCGAAGGAGACAACGTCAAGATCGACGAGACCGTCCTGCAATTGGAGTAGCCGATCATGTTATCGGCGCGGCTCGCTCCGGTTGCAACGCTCCTATCGGCGACTCTCACAATAGTTTCTGTCGCGGCGATCCTTATGAGCGGTTGTGCGACAGCCCCCGATATTCCTCCCTGGTTCGACGGCCTCCAGCGATTCCCTATCAAGACCGCCTCCGTCAATGGCCACCGTATCGCCTACCTTGACGAAGGCCAAGGTCCGCCGCTGATCCTGATCCACGGCTATGGCGGATCCATGTGGCAATGGGAATACCAGCAACCACTCGCCGCTCACTTCCGCGTCCTCACGCCGGATCTGCTCGGATCCGGCCTCTCGGACAAGCCGGATCTGGACTATCGGCCTGATGAGCTTATTGAATCCATCCGCGGCCTCATGGACGACCTCGGACTGGCCCGGGCATCCCTCGTCGGGAATTCGATGGGAGCCGGCGTGGCAATCGGCATGGCATTGAACCATCCTCAGCGGGTCGACCGGCTGGTGCTGATCGACGGGTTACCCGACCATGTGCGAGAACGGCTGGCCAGCCCGCTGATGCAGCGCGCCGTGAGCTCTCGCCTCCCCGTCTGGCTCGCCCGCCTGGGCAATTGGCTCTTTCCCCACACCGGCACGGAACGGATCCTCAAGGAGATTGTGTTCAACCATGCGCTGCTGACGCCGGCTGTGCTTGATCGGTCCAACCGGAATCGGCAACGGGCGAACCTGATCGCACCGCTGCTTTCGGTTCGAGACAACTTGCCATTATGGGAACAACACTTTGCGAGCAGGTTTCAGGAAGTCCGCCGGCCGACCTTGATTCTCTGGGGCGAACAGGACCGGCTGTTTCCGCCGCAAGTCGGCCGCGACCTCCAAGCCGCGATTCCACAATCCAAGCTCATCGTCATTCCCGACTCCGGCCACATCCCGCAATGGGAACAACCGGAGACGGTCAACCGCCATCTCTTCGAGTTCCTGCAACCTTGACAGAGCGTCGAATGCATCCATAAAGTGGCGAAGAAACATTTCCGACACCGTTCGTTTTTGATGGAGACCGCTATGCGAGCGACGCACTCTGGTTTCATGACTCCTCCTGTCCTCCCGCGCCTCCTCACGGCGCTCTGCCTAGGCCTTACGGGTTGCGGGACTCTCCCTAGCCCTGGCACCCCCGACTTCGCATATAAAAACCTGGCCGTGGCCGACGGCAGCGCCGTGGCCGGCGACGGCAACAACATCCTCTTTCAAGGCAAGCCCATGGCGCTCTCGGGCATGGGCATCAAGGTCGGCGACAAACTGCGGGACGTGAAACTCGTTCAAACAGACCTGTCGATGGTCAACATCAATGAGACTAAGGGCAAGGGCAAGGTCCGCATCATCAGCATCGTTCCTTCTCTCGATACGAAAGTGTGTGAACAACAAACCCACTATCTGAGCGAAAAAAATAAAGGACTGGATCGGATGGTGGAACTTATCACCATCAGCATCGACACCCCCTTTGCGCAAAAACGGTTTGCCGAGGAGGCCAAGATCGCCAACGTGACGTTCTTGTCCGATTTCCGCGCCGCCGATTTCGGCAAAGCTCATGGCCTGCTGCTCAAGGACCCGCATATCTTGAGTCGCGCCGTGATAGTGGTGGACAAACACAACAAGGTCCGCTATCTCCAAATCACGCCCGAACTGGCGCAACTGCCGGACCTGGATGAGGCATTCCGATTCGCACATTCGCTCATCACGGCCAGCTGATCCCGCATATCTCGTGAAGCGTCGTTCGTATCTCGCGAGCGAACATATTAGCTTATGGCGTATGGTTGATGTACTGAATGATCTCAAGACCTTTTCCATGCCTGTGCCGTAAGCCGTCGGCCATGAGCCGAATGCTCCGTCTCCCAACGAGATACACTTCACGTTTCACGCTTCACGGTAGTTGAGGAGTGTCATGGCGCATTACGATTTGCTCGTCATCGGCACCGGTCCAGCAGGGCAGAAAGCCGCCATCCAGGCGGCCAAGCTGGGCAAGAAGGTGGGCATCGTCGAACGCAAACTCGTCGTCGGCGGCGTCTGCACCAATACCGGTACGATTCCCAGCAAATCGCTCCGCGAAGCCGTCCTTTACTTGTCCGGCTTCCACCAGCGTGGCCTGTATGGCGCGAGTTACCGCGTCAAGCAGAACATTACGATGGAGGACCTGACCTTTCGCTCCAACCACGTCATCAAGCGCGAAATCGAAATCATCGAGAATCAGATGGCCCGCAACAGGGTGGAACTGTTGTACGGCAACGCCGTATTCGTGGACCCTCATCGGCTCCGCATCGACGGTCCCGATGGTGACAGTGACCATACGGCCGACTTTATCCTCATTGCCTGCGGAACGATCCCGGCCAGACCGGACCACATCCCATTCGACGACCATACGGTCATTGACACGGACGGCCTCCTCGCGCTGAAGCAGCTCCCCACGTCCATCACCATCATCGGCGGGGGGGTGATTGGAACCGAGTACGCTTCGATCCTTGCGACGATGGGTATACACGTCACTCTCATCGAACGCCGCCCGCGCCTGCTGGAGTTTGTCGATCAGGAGACGATCGAGGCCCTGCAGTACCATATGCGCGGCATCGGCGTCACACTCCGATTCAACGAAGAAGTGGTGTCGGTCGAAGCCCATCCCACGCAACAGGTAATCGTCGGCTTGAAAAGCGGCAAGGAAATCGCCGCTACGACCGTGCTCTATTCGGTCGGCCGAATCGGCGCGAGCGCCACGCTCAATTTGGACGCGATCGGACTGGCGGCCGACCAGCGCGGACGGCTTCAGGTGAACGAGCATTATCAAACCACTGTTCCCCATATTTATGCGGCCGGCGACATCATCGGTTTTCCCGCCTTGGCCTCTACTTCCATGCAACAGGGCCGCCATGCCGCCTGCCACGCCTTTGGCATTCCCTTTCAAACCCAGTCGGAATTGATGCCGTACGGCATCTACTCGATTCCCGAAATCTCCATGGTCGGTCGCAACGAAGACGAGCTGACAAAGAATGGAGTGCCCTATGCCGTCGGCATTGCCCGCTACAGGGAGATCGCACGGGGTCAGCTCATCGGCGACGACATCGGCATGCTGAAGCTCCTCTTTCACCACAAGACCCATGAGCTGCTCGGCGTCCATGCCATCGGCGACGGCGCGACGGAACTCATCCACATCGGCCAAACCGTCATGGCCTACCACGGACAGATCGACTACTTTGTCGATGCGGTCTTCAACTATCCGACATTGGCGGAATGTTACCGGGTCGCCGCTCTGGACGGCATTAATCAATTGCCCAGACCCTGGACACCACGAGCGTAAGAACGTGAAACGTATCTCGTGAAGCGTGAAGCATCAGTCGAATGCCTTTGAAGACCTGCTGAGTATTCTGAAATCGCAAAACCGACAGATTTCTGAATTGGCTTTGGGTTTTAACGAGATATGCTTCACAAACGACGAGATACGAATTACGCCGACGAAGGAGGATCTGCATGTCGTTTTCGAACCATCTTCGCAAGCTGGCCCAGCCCGTGTGGGATGCGCAACTGACACATCCGTTCGTCGTCGCGCTCGGCAAGGGAACGCTGCCGGAACGAAAGTTCCGCTACTACATCCTGCAAGATGCCCGTTTCCTCGCGGATCTGGCCCGCGTCTTTGCCGCCGGAGCCATGCGCGCGCCGGATTCCGAATCCGCACTGCGCTTTGCCAAGCTGGCCGAAGAAACCATCACGGTCGAACGCAGCCTGCACGAGAATTATGGCAAACGCTGGAAACTCTCGCCCCAAGCCATGCTCAACGAACCGATGGCTCCCACCAACCATGCCTACACCCGCCATATGCTGGCCGTCGCCCAGGGTGGCACCGCCACTGAAATCGCCGTTGTCGCCCTTCCTTGCGCCTGGATCTACTGCGTCGTCGGCAAACACTTCCTTAAGCAGGGCGCTCCGCCGGCCAAACATCCGTTCCGAGACTGGCTGATGCTCTATGCCTCTCCGGAATTCGAGGCGGTTCAGGAATGGATGCGCGCCCGAGTGGACGCCTGGGCACGTACCACCGGACACGAGGAAAAGAAGCGCATGGAACAGTCGTTTCTGATCAGCTCGAAATATGAGTGGATGTTTTGGGAGATGGCCTGGAACGAGGAGAAGTGGCCGGTGTGAGGAAAGTGGAAGGGCAGGTACAGGGCTGGGCCATTGCTCGCGCAACGCGCGGCCTCGGAAGGCCCTCGTTGGACGCGCGCAGTTTGTCCCAGTCCTGCTGCCTGCCTGAAGGAAACCACCGGCCACCAGAAGGAGAGGGGAGAAAGAGACTAACAGCAGACACCACCTACGAGGCAGGCCGGTCCGTCTCCTGACAGAGCACAACCATCGCCGATGCTTTGCAATCGCTCAGAGCCTGCCCCTTCCCTCGCCAGTAGCAGGTCCACTGATGAGGGAAGGAACATAAGATAAGCTGCAGGTAGGCCGAACATTCAACGCAACGGGGACTTGATACTTTCGAACGGAAGAGACCACCTATCGAAGCCATCCGCTCGCAATCACGGATAAATTGCCTTGAGCCCACAAACTAGAACCGACACCGATCCATTGCTCGATAGTTTTGCGATACGCACCTTCCGAGATATGGCCGACGGTGATTACATCATGGCCATCCGCGTACAGAAACAGACTTGTCCCTCGATGGCTTGACGGCCAGCCATCAAGCCATCGAGAAATACATCAAATGCATTCTCCTCATAAATAGAGTTAAATCTCGAAACATAGGTCACAGCCTGACCGGCGGCCTACAAAAAATGAGCGAGATTAAATCGTTTGAGGTGAACCTATCCAAACGCGCCCGAGACTTTATTGGATATTTAGATCGACACGAAAAGATCCGGTACTTTGAATATTCATACTATGTTTTCGGTCTAGCCCTAATTGACCTGGACCGCACAGTCTGGGAAGTACGCCAGTACTGCCACAGGTTAGACTACAGTCTTCGAACTTTAGATGGGAAAGAAATTCCGATGCTCCAGAAAGAACTTGCACGTATAGCGCAGCTCCAGCGGAGCCCTCATAAATATCGTTTGCAGGGTGCACATTGGAAAAGATCATTGACGATTCAGGGAATCCCGCGAGAAAGACTCTGATTTGGAAGAATGCTTTCTACGGCGATCGGACAAAAAGAAACCTCAAGTTGTTATGTCTCTCTTATTCAGGGAATTCTCCCCTCTATCTTCATCCTGAGATTCTGCCGGAGATTAGCGAGTACGTTTTCATTCCGCCAGAGGTAAAGAAAAGTTACGAAAAATACCTAACCTTGTTGAAGGAAAAAGAGCCGTCGGAAGATTAGAGAACTACCTGAAGGGAAAAACAAAGGGGTCTGGGAGTCTTTTATCAGACCCACTATCACACGCTGATGATTAGGCCGCCCCGACTCGGAGTGTGGTAGTTTCTGAGGAAGGCGCCGCTCGGATTGATCTTTCGCCGGGGACATCACGGGAGGTCTGCACAGTCCTCTCAAACCGTCAGCGTGGGGACACACCAGGCAGTCCGACTTGCCAACAGCATCCTACCAAAACTCTCAACCGGTCTTGCGATAATCTTTCTGCTGTTCGAGCGGTTCGAGACCCCAATCAGGCTCGTCCTCGCCCATCATGGATGAGTCACTCTCTTGCGTTACAGAAGCCCACACCGCAATGAGGCAGAACAGAATTGTCAAACCGATCAGGAAGTAGACTGGCATACTGACCTCCTTTTGTGCGTGGTGGTCCCTGATTAAAATGCTATGCCTCAGCACGCAGCGAAACAACTAGGCACATGCCCGGGTCATTTTTCCACACTCCTTCATAGCGCCATTTCATGTCTGCGGGATCGATTTCACAAATATGATTCAATTCCAATTACATCCATATTCTCTCAACATCCACACATTTTCCTTCGCGATGCGCGGATGCCATCGCTGATACGTGGGAAAACACGACTTTAATGGCATGACCTTCGAGCGTCGCACGGCTCCCTAGTAGTGCCTTGTACCGCCCCACATCCCATCATAAGCGCGCTGCTCCGTGCCCGCCCTCACGACTTTGTGATACCCTAGGACGGTTTTCGCATGGCACCTACAACTGATTCCTGCATGACGATTCTTCTCCCTCGCCGACGATCCTGAGCCCGCGTTAAATCAAGCTGCATCTCAGCAGCCTGGTTGTCTTCATCGCATCGCTGGCGATCTCGTATTGGGGCTCGACCGGAGCGCGGAAGGTGCCGACGTTGATCGAGATGCTCACGGATGACGATCCCTCGACGCGCATCCTGGCAGCGGAGCAACTGGGACTGGTTGGACCGGCAGCGAGTGCTGCGGTGACGGCCCTTCTGGCCCAGGCCGCGTAAGACGGCACTCAACATGCCACCACCACTGCGACGACATTGCGAAATCGATCGATTGGATGGCAGCTCCCGTGGTCACGGCTCACTTCATTCCGCCTCCTGCGCACAATCGGTTCATCGACATGGCGTCCAAGAGGCGATGGTGCAGGCTGGACAGCGTCAACGACGTGAGTATAATGTGTGCCATGATTGATTCGGCCCTGAGTGCTCGCTGATGACACGGATCCTCTGTTGTTGCTTCCTGTTCCTCACCTTCGCATACTCCTCTGTCCTGGCTGCTTCAAAATACGAAGAGAGCGTCAGGGAATTGGCTGAGGGCGTGGCGGCTGAAGCGATCAAGATGAAAAAGTCGCGACTGGCGGTCCTGGATTTCGTCGACAGCAAGGGTGATGTGACGCCGATAGGC
>JAJONL010000100.1 GCA_021323395.1 Nitrospira sp. | reverse complement strand
CGAGCGCCAGCGACAGCACCGGAAATGGAAGCGCCTTGTTCACCGCAGACCTACTGCCGTATGGGACCGGACCAGACCATCTCGCTGGGGACCGAGCACTGCCTCGATATAGGAGGACGGCGAGAGCAATTGCGTTGCCGTCTCATCAGTGTAGCGAGAAATAGGAGCCGCGAACAGGACCAGCAGCAGGCTGCAGGCCGCAAGGACCGCCAGCGCCATCCATTCGCCCGCTCGCGGGACATGCGCGGAATCGGCCGGGAGAGGATCCGTCACATTCCAGAGCACGATGCTGCCGGCTCGCGCGCAGCCGACCAGCATGAGCAGGCTCGTCACCACGATCATCGTCCAGACCGGCACAACGGCCATCGCGCCTTCCGCGCTCGCGCTTTGCAGCAGCATGAACTTCCCAAGAAATCCCGACAAAGGCGGGACGCCCGCGACTGTGGCGCCGGCGAAGAGGAACGCGAGACCGAGCCCTGTCGCGCGTCGGATCTGCGGCCCCGGATGGATCTGGTCGTTCATGTGGCCGCGGCTGCGTCCGATCAAATCGCCGACAAGGAACAGCAGAGCGATGACGATGGTGGAATGCGCCAGGTAATAGAGCCCGGCGGAGAATGCCGCCGCGCCGCCGATCGCCACGGTGGTGAGGATCGTGCCGACCGACGCGATCGTCAGATACGCCGTCATCGTGGCGAGACGCCGGGCACCGAGCGCGCTCAGCGCGCCCAACGCAAGGGTAATGAGGGCGATGGGCAGGAGCCAGGGCGAGGTCAACTCCATGACGACGCCGGCCTCTGCGCCATAGATCAGCGTGGTGATGCGAATGATCACATAGACACCGACCTTGGTCATGATCGAAAAGAGCGCCGCAACCGGCGGAGGCGCATTCGAATAGAGGGCAGGCAGCCAGAAATACAGGGGAAAGAGCGCAGCTTTGACCGAAAACACCCCCAGCAGCAGCAGACCGGCGGCCCGTACCAAGGCCACGTCTTCCGTCCGCACCTGCGCCACGCGCTCGGCCAGGTGAGCCATGTTGAGTGTGCCGGTGAGGCCATACAACAGGCTGACGGCGATGAGGAAGAGCGCTGAAGCGGCGATGTTGATCGCGGCATAATGGAGAGTTGCGCGCAATCGCTCGCGGATAAGGCCCTGCAAGGCAAGGCAATAGGACGCAATCAAGAGGATTTCGAAGAAGACGAACAGATTGAACAGGTCGCCGGCGAGGAACGCGCCGTTCAAGCCCATCAATTGAAACAAAAAGAGCGGATGAAAGTATTGTCCACGCGCATCCCAGCCTTGCGACGCGTAGAGCAGCACGGCAGGGGCGAGCAATCCCGTCAGCAGAAGCATGAAGGCGGAGAGGCGGTCAGCCACCAGGACGATTCCAAACGGCGCCGGCCAGTTGCCGACCTGGTAGACGAGCTGAGCGCCGGATTCGACCTGGGCCAGAATGACGAGGGATGCGGCAAGAAGACCCAACGTGGCCGCGGCATTCACCGCGCGTGCGATGGCCGCCGGCGCGCGATGCAGGATGAGGAGCAGCGTAGCCGAGAGCATGGGCAGAACGATCGGCACCGCTAGCAAGTGGTTCATGGTCCACCCGCCGGCCTGCCGGCCGCTTCCGGCTCTGCGCCATCCACATGATCGCTTCCCGTCTGATGCCGCATGCGGACAGCGAGCGCCAGCAGAAAACCGGTCGTGCCGAAACTGATGACGATCGCCGTCAATACCAGGGCCTGCGGGATGGGATCGGTATATTCCGCCACCTCCCGCATGATGATGGGCGATGCTCCAGGGACCAGTCTCCCCATGGCCAGGATGAACAGGTTGACGGCATAGGTCATCAGCGACAGGCCAAGCACCACCGGGAATATGCGTCCGCGCAACACCAGATACAGACCGCAAGCGGTCACGATGCCCAGTCCGATGGCCACCATCACTTCCATTACGCGGCCCCGCCGGTGGGTGAAGGCTTGCGCCGGGCTTGCCCGATGGCGGTCACGATCAGCAGCGTCGTTCCGAGCACGGCCATGAAGACACCGAGGTCGAACGCCATGGCGCTGGCGAGGGGGATCTCTCCCAGCAGCGGCACATGCTGGTGCCACGATATGTTGGTGAGAAACGGCGTGCCGGCGAGGATGCCGGCGAAGCCGGTCAAACCGGCGAGCAACAAACCCGCGCCGAGCAGGATTCTGAAGTCGAAGCGCAGGCGGACCAGTGTCTCCCGCAGGCCCTCCCCCATGTACAGCATGACGAATGCAACGGCCATCATAAGCCCTGCGAGAAATCCGCCGCCCGGCTGATTGTGGCCGCGCAGGAACAGATGGACCGCCACCAGGACTGTGAACGGCAGGAGCAGCCGCGCCGCGACGGTGAACATGATGCCGTCCGCTTCCGGTGGTCTGATGACGACGGACTGCGCGGCGCGCAGGTCTGCCATCAAGATCCAGGCTCCCACCGCGGCAATGCTCAGCACGGTGATCTCCCCGAACGTATCGAAGCCGCGGAAATCCACCAGGAGCACGTTGACGACATTGCCTCCGCCCCCCAACGGCAGGCTGTGCTCCAAAAAATACCAGGCGATGGATTCCTGCCCGCGCGTCAGGACAGCCCAGGATAAGGCCGCGACACCGGTCCCCCCGATCACGGCAAGTAGGGCATCACGGGTTTTTCGCAGCGGCGACGATTCACCGGCTGTCGACTGCGGCAGAAACGCCAGCGCCGCGAGCATCAACAGAGTCGTGGCGACCTCGACGGCGAGCTGGGTCAGCGCGAGGTCCGGCGCAGAGAAATAGGCGAACGTGATCGACAGGGCCAGCCCCACGACGCCGATCAGGATGACGGCCACGACCCGCGCGTGGTGAAACCAGACGGCGCCAAGCGCGGCCGCCATCGCGCTACCCCACACGACGAGCGCGAGCGGCATCATCGGAGTCGCCGTGGCGCCCGCCGCAAATCCATGCTGGAAGAACGGCCATGCGCCGAGTCCGATAATCGCAGAGAACATGAGCGCGAGATAACGCTGGAGCGAGCCGTTCTCCATCCCTTTGGTGAGCCGGCCCGCCACGGCGATCGCACCGTCGAAGGCCTGCTGGAACAGCAATCGTCCCGTGTAGCGCACCGGCACATGCAGATGCAGGTCGTACCGGCGCCGCAACAGCCAATAGACCAGCGCGCCGCCGGCCAGCGCGATCGCGCTCATGACCAACGGCAACGTGAAGCCATGCCACAATGCGATTTCATAAGCAGGCAGCGCATCGCCGACCACATCCTTCGAGGCCGCATTCACCAGCGGAGCGATGGTATGGACGGGCCACACGCCGACCGCGATACAGACGACCGCCAGCACTGCGGCCGGCACCTTCATGTAGCGCGGCGGCTTGCTCGGGGTGCGCGGGAGGTCGTGCGGCTCATCGAAGAACACGTCATGAATGAAGCGCACGGAATAGGCGACGCTGAACATCGCGCCCAGCGTAACGACAGCCGGGCCCATCCCCCCGAGCAGGGGGAGGTGAGACAGATTGAGCGCCTCGGCAAAGAACATTTCCTTGGAAAGAAACCCGTTGAAGAGCGGCACCCCGGCCATGGCCAAGGCGGCCACAATGGCCAGAACCGCGGTCTGGGGCATATGGCGCCAGAGGCCGCCCAGCCGCCGCATGTCGCGAGTGCCGCACTCGTGATCGATGATGCCGGCCGCCATGAAGAGCGAGGCCTTGAAGGTCGCATGGTTGCCGATGTGGAAAATGGCCGCCACCGAGGACATCGGCGTATCCAGGCCCATCAGAAACGTAATGAGGCCGAGGTGGCTGATGGTCGAATACGCGAGCAGGCCCTTCAGGTCGTGCCTGAACACCGCCACATAGGCGCCGAACACGAAGGTCGTCAGGCCGACCGTGGTGGTCACATACTCGTACACGAGGTTTCCGCCCACCAGGGGGTAGAGCCTCGCGAGCAGGAACACGCCGGCTTTCACCATCGTGGCGGAGTGCAGATAGGCCGACACGGGCGTGGGCGCGGCCATGGCCGCGGGTAGCCAGAAATGAAATGGAAACTGCGCAGATTTCGTGAAGACCCCCAAGAGGATCAGCACCAGCGCGACATTGAAAGAAGGATGGCTTCGGATGGTGTCGCGCGCCGAGAACCAGGCGGACAGTTCAAAGCTGCCCGCGACATTCCCGATGAGCAGAACTCCGGCGAGGAGCGCGAGTCCGCCGGCGCTGGTGACAACAAAGGCCATGCGCGCCCCCTGGCGGGCCAGCGGGATGTGGGTCCAGAACCCAATGAGCAGGAAAGAGATCAGGCTCGTCAGCTCCCAGAACACCACAAGCAGCAGCATGTTTTCAGACAGCACGATGCCCAGCATCGCGGTCATGAAGAACATGAGCAGCGCATACAACCGGCCGATGTGGTCCTCCGGAGCCATATAGTAGCGCGCGTAGAGGATGACGAGGAGCCCGATACCGAGGATCAGCAGCGCAAAGAGCAGGCCGAGCCCGTCGAGCCTGAACGACAGATTGAAGCCGAACTGCGGCAGCCACGGCCGGCATATGAGCAGCCGTTCACCGACCAGCACCTCGGGGATTTCGCCGGCCAGCAATGCGAAACTTGCGCCGACAGGCAGCGCGGCGGCCCAGGCGGCGGCGGTGAACCCGCGGCGTTGCGCAAGCAGCGAGGCGGCGGCGGCGAGCAAGGGGAGCAGAATGATAATCGGCAATATCATGATTGATGCATGGCGCTAACGACGATCATGGGCGACCAGGAGGTCGCAGTTTGAGCCGGCCAGCAGATGGCTCGTGACGCAGCCGAGCAGGAAGTCTTCGACCAGGGATAGCCTTGCCCGACCCATTCTTCGGTCAGAGGATTTGCATGAGCGCGCTCACCCTCATGGCGAAGATCGATCGTACCCATTGGATCGACGGTACCTGATCCGTTCCGGACGGGATTGGTCGATCCGCCGAACAGAATGTGATCGTTGATGGGGACTAAGGGAGGGATCGCCGGGGGCCTGTTACCTTGACGAAAAATAGTCGAACGCTCCGCGGCTTGCGATTTGCTCTGTCATGATGATGGATCAAACCGTCTTCTACGTACCGTCGCCGAACCCTCATCTGGACCTTATGCGAAAACCACGACGCAAGTAAAGGATTGAATTGGGATGTCGCCTGCGCAGCGCGATCGACATGAATGCACGTTCATGCGCCGTACAAGGGCCGTGAATGGGAACGGCAGAGGCCGGTCGGAAGTGCGCCGGGACGCGTCGGCTGTCGCATACCTTCCTATCCGCCGCATTGACGGAAACGGCTTCGACCGTTACCCGCAAGTCGCGCCCCTCCCCCTATCGGGATCGGCATCCCATATCCACGAGCGATCCGGCGTCGTTGATTGGCAGCGGCCTCTTGTATCCAGCCTTCATGGCTTCCGCCAACCCTCGAGCAAAAGCGAGTTGCATCGTCTTCATCACCCCATAGTGGATCATTTCAACCGGGCCATTGATGATGGGATTCGCTTGATCAAGATGTCGGGCTGGGGGAAATTGCTCACGGCTTGACGCAGCCCCTGCACGAGCCTATCGGCTGATTCGGTGTGACCACCGACCAGCCTGGCCTGCCGCCGGCCGAGCAAGGGATCGAAGAATAGAGCGGGGAGGCCGAGACCTCCCCGAGTCAAATCGGTATGGCAAAGGTTGAATCAGTACTCGAAAACTACGTTATAGAGAGCCGGGACCATTTCAACCCCTAACTGCGCTAATTTCGACTTCATAGGCGTGACGCTCTTTTCATAGGCCTTCCAGTACACCTCTTCATTTTCCCAGATCGCGACGTTAATAAAGTTGAATTTGCTGTCCGGTTTGATGCTTCTCTGAAACTTTCCGCTGATGAACCCCGGTTGCGCGGTGATATCGGCCTTCACGTCCTGCCACCACTTCACGAACTCGTCTTCCTTGCCCTTCGGGACTGAAAACACGTTGATCAAGGTTACCGCCATGGTGCACCCCCTGAGACATCCAAATTTACGAGCGAGAATCCTGGGATCCTCCATCGAGAGGTAGTCTCGCTTATTGGACAGAATGTTATCGTTACTAAGTGGCGCCTCCTTCCCTAGCAGGATGTTGAAAAAGTCCGCCAGCATTGTTCTCGCAAGACACTGCCGCCTCACTATCTCGGCGGCGTTCACAAACGTGACGCGCTTTATTCAGCGCATCGTGAACCTCCGAGGCTCCACGTACCCCCATGGGAAAGAGCCTGTCTCGGCAGGCGGGGGCGGGCGGGTAAGGACGTGACGCCTCACCCCCTCGCATCGCTGCGGCCGCGCTGGACGACCTTTTTGACCATCCTGGGGGCGTTCTGAATATCTCCCCCACCTCACGCATCACTTTTTTCATGGGCAGCGAAATGGTTTTTCAACGGCCTGCTAGTGCTAACTACGTGATGGATACTTGTCCGGATAGGCTCCTGCGACCTAATACACCTGGTTACTTGAGGTTGTACCCGTTCCACCTCGACGGTCGATATAGCCGTCCACCCATTCAATGTTTCTTTAAATGGGCGTGCAGTATCTCCGACTGCTGAATAGCGGGGTTGTCCTTTCCGAGTTCTAACGCTTTCTTGAAATGTTCAATGGCCGTCTTATGGTCCCCCGACTTGTCGAGGCTCAGCGCGAGATCGTAATGAGCTTCGGCGGAGGCCGGATCCGCTTTGACCGCTTCCTGAAAATGTTTCTTCGCCACATCCCAATGTCCTTGAGTATAGTGCTCAACGCCTTCAGTGATGTGCTGTTCGGCCTTAGACCCTGCAGGGCTCTTGAGAGCCGGAGCCGTCTTGTTCATGTCGGCCCACAGGGGTGCCCCAAGTAAGAAGAGGGAAAGGGATAATGTGACTCCGATGCTCACTCGATTCATAGTGGTCTTCCTTTCTCTGTGCAGCAGAAGGCCTGGATGGTCTTCATCACTTCACGATTCCTTTTGGACCCAGGCATTTTACTGAACTGTTGCGAAAATTCGGTGGAATGCCCGACACTTATGACAAAGTCTTAACCGTTTATAGACGCTATGCCTTCGAGCATTGCGGGACGGAGCGTCGGATAGGCTTTGCAGCCATTTGCCCGTCAATGACATGAGCATTTGGCCCGACGCTTTCCCTAACACAGACACTGTGGCCGACTCTCTTCATTTGTTCTTGCCGGGGTCATCGGCACGATGCAGGTCAACCACGGCTCCGGCTTCATTGAGTTCAACTGTGATCATGGTCCCATTGGGCAGGGGTTTAGTTTTGGTTTCCTGATGCAGCAGTGGGAAGACTTTTTCCCCATCCTCGGTCTGCATCTTAATTTCTGGTTTCATCACGCCAACGTGGACAAGTTTGCCGGTGACAAAACGATGTTTGCTCTTCTCACCTTTTCGATGGACGTCGATGATCGCGTTATTTTCGTCCAACGTGATCATCACTTCTTCGCCTTCATTAAAAGGCTCAACGCCGAACTTCGTGGCTATCTTGTCGCTGAGCTGATAGGAAGCGCCATCGGAAGTTTTCACAGTCGGCAAACCGGCCTTCTTGACTACGGTGCCCGCAAGTTTCTTATGCCCCGTCTCGGTGTGGCCTGAATCGGCGATTACAGCACGAGTTGGCATGAACAGGCACACTCCTAAGACAATCACTGCGATGACGGCTGGACTCATGCGTACCTTCATAACCTCTCCTTTCGATTGATGAATCACGATAGATTCGAGTTCATTGTTTCCTGCAGGCCCTCGCATTTCACGATGAAACCTGGGGAGAGTATGACGGAATCAGTACTCAAACGCGACCTGATAGAGACCCATGGCCGCTTGGACACCCCACTGCTCTAACAGGATGCGGAAAAAGTCCGCCAGCGGCGTTCTCGCATCGTTCAGCGGCTCACCGTACGGCCACGGGACAAGAGCCTGTCTTGGCAGGCTCGGGGTGGGCGGGTAAGAATGAACGATTCGCCTCTAGGACACTGGGCGCTCACCGGCTCGCGCCCGCCCGCAGACGTGACGCTCATTCTTCTTCGCGTCGCGGACCTCGCTGCGGCCTTGCTGGACGGCCTTTTTGCGCATCCTGCGCGCTATTCTGATACCAGCATGCTACGTGAGCTGATCGCGACGTATTGTGCAACAATCGAGTTTTTCCGCATCCTGCTAACTTCGACCGCATGGCCGCGCCACCCTTCCCCATCGTGTTCGACAAAACATCCTCATTTTCCCAGATCACAACGTTAATGAAATCTATGCATCTAGTCCACCGGTAATGGCAAGGGCCGTTCCAGGCAAGGCGGCTCCGGTCTCGAGCGGCTAACAAGCTGAACTTTCAAGTGAGTCTCGCAGGCGACTGAATAGGGAACTGGTGGGACAGGCAGGAGGTGACGACGGCGGCATGACGAAGGATCGTCAGGTGACGAAACGGGTCGTCACCAAGCGTGATGCATATCCGAATACGCGGGTGAGGAACTAAAGAAGGATGAATTCAAAAATGTGGGCCAACCATACCGAAGGCTACCCTCCTGAGTGCCTCTACCGGAAGCGCTCGCCTGAATCGCTCAATGTGAGGCTGGAGAA
>JAJONL010000099.1 GCA_021323395.1 Nitrospira sp. | reverse complement strand
CAAAGCCCGTGGCGACAAGGAGGAGCGTATTTTTTTGCCGGGACGAAAGAATCCGATCGTTCTTCGTCCGACTTCCCCCGCCACCCACCTTGTCCAACGAATTCGAGACGAAGCCCATCGCTTCGCCGTGAACTATCACCGGAAACTGCGGGGTAAGGCCTTGTTGGCATCAGAGCTGGATCAAGTGTCCGGCATCGGCGCCATCAGGCGCACCAGACTCCTCAAACAATTCGGCAGCCTGGAGCGCATTGCCGAAGCCACCGATGAGCAGCTCCGATCTGCCGGGATCGACTTCTCCACCGTCGCCGCTCTGCGGAAGGCCCTGACTCCCTCCTAACCCCATTCCCGCAAATCCCCCGCCAGACCTGTGTCAGCCTGTATTGAGTTCGATACACCCGTATCGGAATAGGTACGATTTATCGATACAGGATGATGTGTCAATTTACGACATGGAGCTGTTTTCACTTGGCAGCGTGAGAATCCGGGACTAATTTGCAGGCCTTACATCACATCCTGTCGAGGTACGTAGCTTGCTTTCGACGAGAGACGGATCTGATCCCATGATATTTACCGGGAGGCGTCCTATGAGGATGTTGCGCATGTGTACCTGGCTGATGTGTGCCTCACTCGTCGCCTGCACCACGCCGCCGGAAATCAAACAGGCACTCGTGGCGAAGGACCAGGCCTACGCAGAAAATGTTCGGCTAATGGAGCAATACCGAGAACTAGTCATCAACATTGATGAGCGGATTGCTTATTGGCACCACTACTTGCGAGCCCATGAGCTTCTTGATGCCGCGATCGAGTGGGCGACCACGAATCCGGAACCATCTGAGGGCGCTCCCGCACGGAAATACGTTGATGTAATGAAAGACTCCCTGGGCGACAAGCTCATCACGCTGGTCAATGACGTTCGCTTCCCCCATCTTCCTGGGAGGAAAGGAAGCGATGGGACTGTGGTCTTCTTCGAAACAGCCCCTGCCGCCGGCGGAGAGAAGACCAAGAACATGGAGAAGTTGATCGGCAAACTGCCGGAACTTGTTGCGGCCATCGAGGAAAGGGTAGAGGCCGATTACAGGGTCATCGTCAAACAACGAGACCTCAGTGCCTTCGATGATTACGAAACAAATGTAGCCGCCCTCCGGCGGATCAACGCCATGATCAAGAACTACCTCGACATCGATGTCACTGTGAAACGAACTGATGTAAAGGAGTTTGCGGACGCCATTCGGGCTCTTCGCTAACCAACGAGCAGGGCAGGAAGGAGCCTTCTCATGCTTATCAGACGCGCTAGCATCGCACTTGTACTGCTCATCATGGCCGCTTGGTCTGGTTGTTCTGCCATACAGAGCCGCGCGGTTCGCGAGCTGATCAAGACAGAGGGGGAGAAGGTCGATGATGCTCAAAGGAACATCGATCTCTTCCAAAAGGAGACGGAAGAACGCATCAAGGTGTTGAAAAAGGCACTCGGCGACGTCAACGAGCGGTACAGGATTCTGCAGCAGTCTGAGGCCAAGCACGCGTTCATTTTTTCCTCCTACCAAAACATCATGACCAAACGACAGCATGACGCTCACTCCGCCCTGTATCTGCTTGGGAAACTCTACCTGATGGAGTATGAGGGTCTCGAAAAGAAAGTGCGCGATCAGGTCGAGGAGGATCTCTGCGCCATTCGAGATGCCGCCAAAATTCTGTCTCAATCCTGGAAAAATCTTGGCACATTGCACGCGCAGATCGACCGATATGCCCGGAAGACCGCGTTCGCGTCAGTCGACCCGGATTTGACGGCCGCGATTCTCGAGCAGGTCCCGGACGCCTCTGAACGACTGTCAAATGTCTTGACGAACTCGAGAACGGTGAATGACGCTTTAGAGGAGGTTGTGGGAGCTCGAATTATCAGGACAAAGTCGTTGGAACGCACACTCACCCTCTCGTCCGACTTTCTGACTCTCCTCGAACGCATCAAGGAGGAGTAAGCACATCTTCATCGCACCCTGCCATGACAGGAGGTAGTCATGACCATGTCAGCGAACCTTCAGGGAGTCATCGAGTTGCTTCAAGGAGACGACGAATTCATCAAGGAAATCGTACAGACTGCGGAAAATGCTAGCGGCAAATTGGATCAGTTGTCCCAGAAGCTCGATGTGATCAGGGAGGACGCGGACGAACTTATCTCTATGGCATCCACCACCAAGTTTGCGGTGGCCAAGGGACCCGACGTGAAAGTACATCAAAAAAAACTGCTGGATAAAATCGAACAAGTCAGCAAGGACATTCAGGAATTGAGCGAGTTCCCACAGATTACCCGTCACCTGTATGCGGAACGTACTCAACTGTACCTCTTGCTCGCGGGCACGTACAACAAAGCCGCGAGAAAAGTGGTGCCTTTTACCGATCAGGAAGCCGAAGATCTCCGTGTCCTTCTCCGTCGCAGCGTCCTCGATGCCGCATCAAAGCAGAAGAAAGCTCACATATTGGACGCTGCCGTTCAGATCTCGAAGTTAGCATTTAGAGTCGCCAGTAAGGTGGCCTTGGCATAACGTGTATGGAAGGTCGATTTGCAATGTGGACCTACGTGGCTCTGCTGCTGTTCATTGTCAATTCCGGCTGCAGTCTCGATGCCGCCTCCCGAGGCCCATACGGTCCGGAAGATCCCGAGACCATCGTTCTCAAAAGGCCGCTTCCGGCGCAAGTCCCGACCAGGCATCGTCTGGAATTCACCGAATCAGGCGGCCGTATTGTCAGAGTCCGAGATCGCCGCTCTACGGAAAACGGCCGAAGCCGATCCCAAGGCGGCGGCTCTTCTGGGCGCCCGGTGGGGCTTCATCGATGCGGATCGCCTGCCGCCGGAGGGCAAGGTTTCCTTCGGTTGCTGTCGAAACCAGGCGCGATTCACCAGACTCACCTACTTCAGTTACAGCCACAACGTCGCGATCGCCATACGCATGAAAGATGGGACGGTGTTCGAGGCTTCCCGATGGGACGGGTATGCGCCTCCCGAAGGATCGCAGGATGTACAACGAGGAATCGAACTGGCCCGTGCCGATACGCGGCTTGCGGGTAAGGTGCAGGGCCTGGAAGGACATGGTCTCTTAATGCAGCCCGATCGCGGATTCTTCAAGAACGATCCCGGCTACCAGCACCGGGTCATCTGGATTACCTTTTCCCAGGGACAGGACGGAGACCCCAAGTACTGGGCCCAAGTGGACCTGACGGAGGACCGCGTGCTGGACGCGGGTGACGAACCGCCTCGATAGGCCAGGGAAGGATATGGAATGATACGCGTTGCGGTGGCTGCCCTCCTGCTTTGCACTCTCGCCCTCCCGCTTTCAGGCCGGGCGGACCAGGCATCGGAGCATATCGATTGGGGACGCTGGAGCTTCGACTATGAGGTCAACGACAATACCGGTCTCGCGCTTCGCAATGTCGCCTACGACGGCGAACGGGTCCTGGCCAAAGCGAGCATGCCGGTCGTGCGCGTGAAATATGTCAAGGAACGCCGTTGGTGGAACCCCTTCACGTGGTTCGGCTCTCGCGCCGACAGCGGCCGCTGCGGTCCATTCCAGGACCGGCTGCGTTGGCAGGATCTGGTTTCAATCTCGAACTGCGGAGATCACAAAGTCTGTGTCGAAAGCTCCCATCTGCACGGCGTGAAGTGGCTGGAAATCGGCGTCTATGCCAGGATCGGCGAGTACCACATCTATCAATCCTGGCACTTGTCACACGACGGCGAATTACGACCGATCGTCCACAGCCGTGGCCTCTCGTGCAATACCGATCATGTGCACCATCCCTACTGGCGGTTTGATTTCGACATTGACGGCAACGGGATGGACCAGGTCTTCCTGCACGACGACGGAGGATCGGACAAGGGCTGGGGGCCCGGCTGGAAGAAATA
Organism: Nitrospira sp.; assembly: GCA_021323395.1. Lineage (GTDB taxonomy): Bacteria > Nitrospirota > Nitrospiria > Nitrospirales > Nitrospiraceae > Nitrospira_A. Next base: position 14,362 of record JAJONL010000099.1, on the reverse strand, counting down.
TACCAATGAGCGGAACGACGTCAAAAATCCAAGCACCCATCGAACCTGGTTCGTGCGCGACCAGCCCACAGGACATGGCATATGGATCCTCCCCGGCGACGGCTATGCTCCCCTCAAGGACGATGGAGTGCGCGACGACTTTTCCGACCACGATGTGGCGATTCGACGAGCCGCTCCCGACGAAGATATTCCATGGATGTTCGGAGCCCGTGGCCAACTCGGGTATGACGAAGACAATCAGGGCGTGCAAGAACAGGACGTCGTGTTGTGGTATGTGGCTCATCTTCCGCACATGGCCGTGCTCGGCCCTACGACGTGGCTCACCCTGGGCCCCACACTCAAGATCCAGCGTTGATGGATGCTCGGCCACCAGTGACCGAACTCGCGGCTGATGATCCGGTTTTCTCGATTGCGGTTCATCTCCTAGGCCCTCTATACTAAGTTCTATACACCCTCGATACGCCGGTCGCCGGGGTGCCATCGGCATGCTCCACCAGGGCGCCACCCCGCTGAGTACAAACCAGATCCTAGATGTGAGTCTGCGTGTCCCGGCTTCCTTTGCAAGAATTCATCGCATCGGAAGGAACCATGAGTCTGCCACATTGTGCCTCGCGTGCGACGCAGCCGCCCGAAACGATTCCGCCTCCGGCACAGCATCGATGTTTCGACGCGCCCGGCAGGTCTGCGGCAAATCTTGTCGACGCGGCTGAACCCCTACGCGATACGAGAGAGAGGTCGAACCATGATCTTTCGCGGGCCTGAGAGCTTCCACTATCTGTCGCGCAAAGAGTTTCAGCATATGGGCGAAATCATGGATCGTGTGCGACGCATCCAGAACCGCGCTCAATTGCCCGAGTTGACCGCAGCCGTCAGCTCGCTGATTCCTCATCGATTCTCCGCGAACGGCTCCTTTCACATCCAGAAAAAACAACTGGAGATCGGACACTCGACCTATGGCGAGGAACATACCCATCTGTATGCCACGCAGGGATATGCCACGGATCCCGCGATCCAGCTCCTGCAGAAAACCCATATCGGTACCGTATCCAGCGAAGACTGCCTGGACATGCCGATTCCCCGAGAGGTGATCAACCTTAAACTCGATGCCGGGATCAAGACATGCCTGACCGTGGGGGTGCGCGGGGTGCTCGGACTGTGCACCTATTATGCGTTCAGTAACTTCGACCAGCGATTGATGGACCGGTTAAGGACCATGATGCAAATTCTCGCGCCTCATTTCCATCTGGCCTATCTGCGGGCCATGACCCGCCAGGACCACGACCAGCCGGCGGCGAACCAACCGGCGCTGACCGCCAGAGAAGAAGAAATCATGCGATGGGTCGCCGAGGGCAAAACGAACTGGGAAATCTCGATCATTCTGCATGTCAGCCTCAACACGATTAAATTTCACCTGAAGAACGTCTATCAGAAACTCGGCGGCGTTGAAAATCGCTGGGCGGCAGTCGCCCAGTGGCAGAGCGGCGCCGCCGGCCTGTTAGTTCCCTCCGCGCCTATCTCTCACGCCACGTCGACACCCTCCTTGGACATCCCCCCGCCGCGCCGCGAACCATCCCAATCCTCGCATCTCTCTCGATAGAGGCCGACCTGTCCTGGCTTGGCTCTCCTCAACGCCGGCAGATCTCGAGTTCACGAGCGCGTATTCGCAAAGGGCCGTTCCCGACCCAAGTGCGGCAACGCCTCTCCGATGGGAGAGGACGCAGCGTCCCGCCTCCGCATGTCGACGGACAGATTCGCGGGGGCCATCAAGAAGCCGAACTGCTCCTCGACCGGTGGGGCATCAATCGGCTTTGAAATCGAGAAATTGCGGCAGAGCATCGCCATGACGGCCTTGATCTCCAGCAGCGCCAAATTTCGTCCCGGGCAAAAGCGCGGACCGGCTCCAAATGGAACGAATGCTTTCGTATTGTGTCCCTCCTGAATTCCCGCCCGGGACACCAGCCAACGTTCCGGCAGAAATTGGCGGGGCGACGCAAAGGCCTCTTCCTGCAGGCCGCATTGCCGGGTGAGCAAAAAGATGGCCGTGCCCGCCGGAATCCGCACACCGCCCAAGTCCACGTCTTGATTCGCGCCTAAGAACAGCACGGGAAAAACCGATTTCAAGCGCATGGCCTCGAAGGCGACGGCTTCGACATAGGGCAATCGCTCGTGGTCTCGGTAGTTCGTCAACATCTCGTCTTGCCCCAGGACATCGTCTATTTCTACCTGGGCTCGGGCCTGGATGTCCGGATGCTCCGTCAGGAAATGGAAGATCCACGCCATCGTCGAAGCGGTCGAGTCTTCCCCACCGAGCAACATCGTGAGGACATTGCCGGAAATTTCCTCATCGGTGAATTCCGATCCTTCCTCTTCACGGGCGGCGAGCATCGCTTCCAAGAAATTGGTCGGATGCGCCACCAGGTCAGGATCGTCGGCCAAGCGCGCCCGGCTATGGGCGATATACCCGCGAATCGCCTGATGAACGAAGGCCAAGGATTCCTCCAACGCTCGATCGGCCGGCATCTTCACGAAATGCCAATAGGGAAAGGGCGCGTTGATTCGACGATTGATCATGGGGAAAATCCGCTCCAGGTGACGCTGGAGTTCATCGCCTTCCGTTTCCAACGTATTCACGTCGTAACCGAAGGCCAAATTGGCGGTCACATCGATGGTATAGCGGGTCAGATCTTTCTGCGCCTCGACAACGCCACCCTTCGCCGCGGCCTCGTCCCACCGGGCCTTGAGCCGACCCGTCACCTTTACCAGAGTGTCAAAGAATCGGCGCAAGTGCGCATTGTTGAGGGCCTGCATGGCGATCCGGCGTTGCCGATACCAATGATCTCCCTCGGCGGAAAAGACCCCGTTGATGCCCATTTCCGCGAGGACAGGTTCAATGGCGTTCAGCCGGCGATAGGCATCCGGCCGCTTGCGCAACACCTCATTGATCAGATCCATGTCGGTCACCGCGACCACGGGCTTGTGGGCGATTCGAAATTGATACATGGAGCCATGCTCCTGCGCCCACTGTTCGAGAACCGTATGAAGATGCTGTAAGTCCAATTGGAGAATGTTTCCGAGAAACGGAAGTCCTTGGGGGCCGGGAAGGTCCGCCAGGGTGCGGACGGCTCGTGCGGGCCCCCGCGAGGCGTTCGCCGATACCTGCGCAGCCGAGTGAAACGGGCATCCGGTAACAGTGGACTGTGCCATGTGCATGCCTCCCTCTGTGGAATCCTCCCTGCGCCGGCAGAAAGGAGAGAATAAGAGCTGAACCTCGTGCATCCGCACCATAGGGCAACGTGCAATCCAAGAAACCTACCCGGCCGGGTAGGTTTCTTGTTCAGATGGTTCGACTAGGGTGGCCCATCATCCATGCACATCCCGCTCACAGGCGCGAGGCAACAGGGACCCACATAAGGAGGATGACATGACGAATACAGCGTGCCAGGTTTCCCGATCCGCTTCCGTGCGCACATTGCTCGACCTCCTCGAACAACGTAAGACGCGGCGATTCGGCAGGGGGATGGACCTACCCGCCGGCCCGCTGCAATACAAAAGCTCCCTCCCGCCGCTTCCCCTCACCGCGGAGGAGGAGCGGCATCTCATCTTTGCCGGCGTGGGCAAGACCGGCCCCCACATGGCAGACATGCAGTTTTCTCGGCGCCCCAAGGCGGAGGATGGGCAGGGGATGGCCCTGATGAGCCTTGAGGGGCGCACGGTGCCCAGCGCCTGCGCGGCCCAGACGACTCGTTTGTTCGTGACGAATGACGCGGGCACCTATTTCGTGGAGGAATGTTCGACGCCGGAAGATCCCGCCATGACCAGGATGACGGAGCTGTCGGCGCAACGGCTGGACATCCCCAGACAGCTCCCCTTCATGCTCAGCTTCAATCAGTGGTACGCCAATCGCCCGGGCAGCACCTACTTCATCCCCATCACTGAAATCGCCACGGTCTATCTCAATCTGCTCCTGGTGTTGCTCAGTGACGAGTACGGTTATTTCTTTGTGGATACCGACAATGGAAATGAGAGTTGCGGCCTTGATCGATTCAGGAAAAGCCGCGGCGGCCATCTCCACGATGATCCGGCGGCACGTCGCACGATGACCTTGCGTGACCTCGACAGCGCCATCAGCGACACCGCCGTTCAGGAACAGGGGATCGTGGCCGAACACATTTTCCTGATGGAGCAGGCCATGGGATTGGGTGGCGGGATTCACAGTGTCGGCAGCGGACGCCACCTCTTAGGCATCGAACCCCACCTGTTTCCCGGCTTGGGCTTTCAGTTCCACCTGCCGACCCACGGCCCTCGCCGGCCGAACCCCGTCGGCCTGCCCGGCATCTGGGAGGCGCCCTGTCCTTCCTTGACCGGGAGCATGGAAGAGGCGGTCCTGACCCTCATCGATACCAAGTTCGGCACGTCCGGCCTGTACACCACCCCGGACACTCAACCATGGAAGAATCCGTCGATCAAACCACACATTCCGCGGCACTCGGAAGAGGGTATCGCCGCGACCATCGCCTTCTGCGAATACGTCGCTCAGACCTATGGACGATTTCCCGCTCACGTCGACGCGTTCAAATCCATCGTGGCCTGCCAGGCTCATCACGTGGATCTGGATTTCTACGACAAGTACTACCCGCCCTCCGCCTTGTCGCCAAGCCATCATGAGCACCTGATGGCCTGGCATGAGGATGAAGACGGTGACCGTCATCAACGTTCGTAACAGGGAGGGTTCCACCATGAGACAAATGCGCAGAGTGGTCATCACCGGACTTGGCATCGTGTCCCCGCTCGGAAACAATTTGCAGACGTTTTGGCATTTGCTCAGCACCGGACAAAGCGGCATTGCGCCGCTCTCTTCGTTCGACACCGCGCCGTTTTCTTCTTGCCTGGCCGGCGAAGTGAAAGACTTCGATGCCGAGGATTTTATTCCTCGCAAACAGGCCCGGCGCATGGGCCGCGTCAGTCATTTCGCGGTCGCCGCGGCCCTCATGGCCGTCCGCGACGCCAGGCTGGACATCGAGCATGAAAACCGTTCCGAGATGGCCATTTGCCTCGGCACGTCCGTGGCCGGACTTCGAGAGGCGTTCGCCGCGCATGACAGCATGTTGCGACATCAGCACCTCAGCCCCTTCACGATGGCCTCGACCTTCCCCAATGCCGTCTCGGGAGAAATCGCCATCGCGCTCGGCATCAATGGGGAATGCGAAACCTACAGCATCGGATGCTCCTCCACGGCCAACGCCATCGGCCGCGCCTTCGAAATGATTCGCGCCGGCCACGCCGACATCATTCTCGCGGGAGGCACCGAAGCCCCCCTGCATCCCACTATTTTTTCCGCGATGGAGGCGGGACGGGTACTGGCACCGGACGAAGGCGGCACGATCCGCAATCTCCCGCGTCCCTTCGATCGCACACGTTGCGGCATGGTGCTCGGGGAAGGCGCGGGCTGCCTGATTCTCGAAGACTACGATCATGCGCGTTTGCGCGGAGCGCCTATGTATGCGGAACTTGAAGGATGGGGATTCACATGCGACGCCTATTCGATGGCGCGCCCCCTGGCCTCCGGCAAGGAGCAGAAACGGGCGATCGATCGGGCCTTGGTCACCGCCAGTTGGTTCCCCGAGGAGGTCGAATATGTGAATGCCTGCGGCTTGGGCACCATGGAGCTCGATAGTATTGAAACCGCCGCAATCAAGGAATCGTTGGGATCCCACGCCTATCGAGTGCCGGTCAGTTCGTTCAAGTCGGCCTTGGGCCATGCCTTCGCCGCGAGCGGCGCGTTCCAGGTGGTCGGCACGGCGCTGGCCATGGAGCATCAATTCATTCCTCCCACCTTGCATCTGAACAATCCGGATCCCACGTGCGATTTGGACTACGTCGCCTTGCAGGGCAGATCCTCTCGTATCGGGAAGGCCCTGATCAACAGCTTCGGCTTCGGCGGGAAAAATGTGGTGCTGGCCCTCTCGCGGGTCGATGTCGGTGTCCGGACCCACCGTCCGCTTCCCCCTGTGGAGCAGCTCAACTTCCGTCATCTGGCGGAGGTGTCGTGATCACGCCGTCGCGGTCGGAGTTCCGAGAGAAAGGCGCGGCCCCCGCCCAAGCATCGGTGAGAGCCGCATGACGACAGAGGGCGCTTATCGAACGAGGAACAAGGAGAACACGTCATGGACATACATCACGATCAAAAAGCGACTCGATTGATGAATTCAACGCCCGCTTGCACGCTTCTGTCCGGCGATCCGCTCGGGTCAGCCGAAGAGGAATGCGAATCGCTTCTCAGGCTCGTGAACGACAAGTCAATTCAGCATCCATCCACTTGGAATACACCTATGAATCAAGCATCGGGGAAACGGGTTCATGTGTTCATCATCAATCCACAAGAACTGGTGCGAGTCGGCATCCGCACACTGCTTGAATCGGTCACCGACTTCACCGTGGTCGGAGAGGCCAGCTCGCGTGAAGACGCCTGGCCACACATCCTTCAACTCAAGCCCGAGATCGTGATGCTCGATTTGCGCGTCCAGGACGGCAAAGGCATTGAAACGGCAAAAGACCTGCTGCTACGCCTGCCGACGACCAGGGTTCTCTTCCTGGCCGATACGCTTGACGACACCATCTTATTATCCGCCGTGGCGACCGGAGCTCACGGGTATGTGTTGCAAGACGCCGGGACCGAGACGGTCCTGCATGCGTTGCGAACCGTGACCAAGGGGCAGTCGTACCTCGACCCCGGCATGACCCGTCAGACCTTTGCCTATCTGCGCAAGCTTGCCGACCGGGAACCGGAACGCGGCCGGCATCTCCTTTCGCCGCAAGAGCAACGTTTGCTTCCGCTTATTGCCCAGGGAAAAACCAATAAGGAAATCGCCGCGGAACTCGGCCTCAGCGACAAAACGGTCAAGAATTATCTGGCCAATGTCTATACCAAGTTGCACCTCACGAGGAGATCCCAGGCCGCCGCCTTTTACCTGACACATCTGTCGTGACAACGGCCCGAACATCTGTCGTGACAACGGCCCGACATGCTGCCGGCCCTCGTCTCAAGTTCCGCTCCTGGCCCGCCGACAGAGTATCCGGCAAACTCTGCGTGGGTCTGCAAACTCTGCGTGGTCTGAAGGGTCACTCTGCGCATGTATCATGTTGGGTCGTTTCACCTTCGGGATATGACGGCCTGCTGACCGCCTCGTCCGGTATCTCTATCACTCCTTCACCACGGCCCAGACCGGCGAGCCGGCCTGCGTCCTGGTCCGATTATTCAAGACCACACCCTATTCACGCCTCACGCCGGACCTCCAAAACCTCCTAGACACCCGGCTCGGGAAATGTCCCCATCCTCCAACTCTCCCCTGTTTGACCTTGCACGCGAGCGCCGGGGTCGTACCCGGATGGAATGACCCCACACTGTCCAAGCGCTTCCGAGTCATTCCTCTCGGCGATACGGACCACCTTGCCCAACTGCCCATGTTCAGCCAGCTGTTCCATCAATTAGGCGTGTCCCTCCATCGACTTCGAGAGCCGGCCGACAGCGTCCTCCTCGACTCGCAGGAACACCTGTTCAACGTCTTTCACATTCTTCAGGCCGAAGGAAGCCCGTATATTCCAGCCCAGGACGAATTCGTGCGCCCCTACGGCGTCCGGTCGGTACTGGGATTTGGAGCGCCCCTCCCCAACGGAGACATCTTTTCAGTCATTCTCTTCAGCAAACAGGTCATCCCCGAGAGCACGGCGCAACTATTCAAACCCTTGGCGCTCTGTGCCCAGATTGCCCTCGCCCCCCACGTTGAGAGGAGTCCGTCGCCAGGCCGGTCCGGGCCACTTTCAGGGATCAAGGACGCCGATGCCGACAACCCAGCCATCTCGCAGCTCACGGATCGGATCGCCCAGCTGGAGAAACTCCTCGCCGTCCATGAACAGACTGTGACCATGCAAGCGACGCGGATCGAAACGATCGTCAACGGCGCCGACATCGGGACGTGGGAGTGGGACATACCCACCGGATATGTCACCTTCAGCCACCGCTGGGCCGGCATGCTGGGGTATCGGCTGGATGACCTCGAACCGCACAGTCGAACCTGGGAGTGTCTGGTGCATCCCGACGACAAGCCGGCTGTCATGGAGGCCCTCTCCGCCCACCTCCGGGGACACAAGGCACACTATTCGAGCGAACATCGCCTTCGTCACAAGAACGGCGCATGGCAGTGGGTATTTGACAGCGGTCGCGTCCTCGCGCGCGATGCGTCCGGCGCGCCGATACGCGCGGCCGGCATCCTTCTCGACATCTCAGCCCGGAAGGAGTTGGAAGAAGCCGCGGCGCGCGCGCAACAGCGCCTAGTGGAAAAACAACGAGCGCTGGACGAGGCTCAGGCGCTGGCCCATCTCGGATCCTGGGAATGGAACGTCGTGAACGGCGCCCTTCACTGGTCCGATGAGCAATATCAAATTTTCGGGTTGGATCCAGGCCCGGCCGTACCCACCAATGAAACCTTTCTGGCGGCACTCCATCCAGACGACAAGAGCCGTGTGCAGGAAGCGGTAAACGCCTCACTGACCACTCACGCGCCGTACGATCTCGAATGCCGAATTCTCCGGCCAAGCGGAGAGGTCCGGCATATTCACTGCCGGGGCGTCGTCCATCGCGATGTGGACGGTCGCCCCCTCAGCATGGCGGGAACGGTCATGGACGTCACTGATTACAAACAGACCGAGTCCGACTTGCGAGCCAGTGAAGAAAAGAGCCGATCCGTCTTTGAAAGCGCGATCGACGGAATCATCGTGATGGATGATCATGGCCTGATCGAACGCGTCAACCCCGCCCTCCTCACGCTGCTCGGGTATGAGGAGCGTGAACTCGTGGGGCAACACGTCACGATGCTGATGCCCTCCCCCAGTCGAGAGCGACATGATCATGAGATCACCGGCGACCGAGGCATGGTCGGATCGGCGCGCGAGGCGCAGGCCATGCGAAAGGACGGCACGGTGCTTGACGTGCACCTGTCCGTGAGTGAGATGCTGGTCGGGTCCTCCCGAAAATACACGGGCATGCTCCGCGATATTTCGGAACGCACGCGCATGGAAGCGGCCTTACGGGAAAGCGAAGAGCGCTTCCGACAGCTGGCCGAGCATATCGATGCGGTGTTTTGGCTGACTTCCGCCGACAAGCACGAGATTCTCTACGTGAGCCCCGGTTTCGAAACCATTTGGGGTCGGTCCCGTACCGCCTTGTATGCGGATCCCTCGTTGCGGCTCAACTCTGTGCACCCTGAGGATCGCGAACGGGTCGGCCTCGCAGTAGCCTGTCAATCCTATCTCCCCTACGATGAGGAATACCGAATCATCACCCCGTCCGGAGGCCTGCGGTGGATTCGCGATCGAGGCTTTCCGGTGAAAGATCAGAACGGGTTCGTCTATCGCCTGGCAGGTATTTCCGTGGACATCACGGCCGCAAAAGAAATGGAAGCCGCCGTGCGCGGCAGCGAGATGCGTTATCGCTCCCTTGTCGAGTTATCGCCCAGTGCGGTCTTCGTGAACTGCGACGGACGAATGGTCTTTGCCAATCAGGCCTGCGCGACCCTGCTGGGCGCCGGCACGGCCACGGAGCTCATCGGACGGCACGTCCTCGACTTCATCCATCCGGGATCGCATGCTCTGGTCCAGGAACGCATCGCGGCGATGCGCGCCACGCATCGGGCCGCGCCGAGCGTCGACGAACAATTCTACCGGCTCGACGGCACCGTGATCGAGGTCGAAGTGACGGCAGCGCCGGTCACATTCGAAGGCCAGGAGGCCTTTTTAGTCATCGTCACCGACATGACCGCCCGTAAGCATTTGGAGCAGGCGCTGCTGTCGACGAATACCCAACTCATGGGCATTCTGAGCGCAGCCAGACGTCTTTCCATCATCGCCATGGACACGTCTGGAATCATCACGACCTTCAATACCGGGGCGGAAGCCTTGCTCGGCTATGCGGCCGAAGAGATGATCGGAAATCATTCGCCCACGATGCTGCACCTGGCTACGGAAGTCGACCAGCGCGGACAAGAGCTGAGCGCCCGCTACGGGCGTCCCATCCAAGGCTTCGATGTCCTGGTGGAAAACGTACGTCAGGGGGGCTATGACGAACGAGAATGGACCTACGTGCGAAAAGACGGGACTCAGCTCATCGTGTTACTGACCATTACCGCCCTCCGGAATCAAGAGGACGCGATTACCGGATATCTGGCCTTGGGAAAAGACATTACCCAGCGCAAGGAGACCGAGGCCGCGCTGCTGAAAGCGGCGCGCGAGCTGGAGCGCAAGAATATCGAACTCGGCCGGGCCAGAGATGAAGCCCTTCACGCAGTCCGGCTCAAGGCGGATTTCCTCGCGACCATGAGCCATGAGATCAGAACTCCGATGAACGCGATCATCGGTATGACCGGTCTCTTACTCGACACCCCGCTGACTCCCGAGCAACATGAGTGCGCCGACACCGTCCGCCGCTCCAGCGACGCCTTGCTGACGCTGGTGAACGACATTCTCGATTTTTCAAAAATCGAGGCCGGCAAACTCCAATTTGAATATCTCGCCTTCGACCTGCGGACCACGATCGAAGACACCTTGGAACTGCTCGCCGAGCAGGCGCACAGCAAGGGCCTTGAGTTGATCGGGCTTGTCGATGCCGTGGTTCCGCTCGCGGTCCATGGCGACCCTGGTCGCCTCCGCCAGATTTTAGTCAATTTGGTCGGCAATGCCATCAAGTTCACCAGCACCGGGGAAGTCTTTCTCCACGTCACTCGCGAGTCGGCCGCGGGGCCTCATCTGCTGCGGTTCACGATCACGGACACAGGAATCGGCATTCCCGAACCCGTGCAAGCGAAACTATTCCAAGCATTCAGCCAGGCGGACAGTTCAACCACCCGTCATTACGGCGGCTCCGGTCTCGGCCTCGCCATTTGCCGGCGCCTGGTCAGCCAAATGCGCGGTCAGATCGGGGTCGAGAGCCGTCCTGGGGAGGGCAGCACCTTCTGGTTTACCGCGCAGCTGCCGGAGACGGCACTCAATGCCCCGTCCCCCACGTTGCCGAGAGCGCAGCTTCGCGGACAACGCCTGCTGCTGGTGGATTCCAATAGGACCGCCGTACATGCCCTCCATCAACAACTCGTGCCCTACGGCATGGATTGCGCGGCGGCCACCAACGGGCCCCAAGCCTGCGAGATGGCCCGCGCGGCCGCAGCAAACCAGAGGCCGTTCGACCTCGCGCTCATCGAACTGCATCTCCCGGACATGGACGGATTCGAGACGGCCCGGCGGTTGAAGGATGATCCCCTGCTTGCCGCCATACGCGTGGTCATTCTCACGACCGTAGGACGACGAGGTGATGGACCCACCACCCAGGCCGCCGGCATCGACGCTTACCTAACGAAGCCGCTGCGGCACGCTCAATTACTCGATTGCCTCTGCCGGCTGGTGAATGGCGCGCCGGCGGTGAGGGCATCCGAACACGTTTCGACGACATCCCTGATCACGCGTCCCCGGCCGGCCGAGGCGCACACATCTCGCGTCACCCGGGTGCTGGTGGCCGAAGACAATCCGGTGAATCAGAAGGTGGCCTCTAAAATGCTGGAGAAACTGGGGTGCCTGGTCGATGTCGTGGCGAATGGGAAGGAAGCCGTTGCGGCCCACGAACGCGCTCCCTATCCGCTGATCTTCATGGACTGCCAGATGCCCGAGATGGACGGATTCGAGGCCACCGCGCTCATTCGCACTATGGAAGGGGCGTCCACCCATACACCGATCGTCGCCATGACGGCCAACGCCATGAAGGGGGATCGCGAAACCTGTCTCGCCGCAGGAATGGACGACTATGTGGCCAAACCGATCCGCCCCAAGGATCTGCAAACGGTCCTCGATGTGTGGCTGTCGAAGCGCAATGACACGGCGGCCTAGCGCATCCTGTTCGCAAGTTCCGTCGACAATCTTCACCAAGCGGCAATTCTTCGAGCAATTGACAGACGTGGATGCGCACACTAGGATACGCGCTCACGAAGGAGAGAGTGTGCACGCGTGAGCCATCCGTCCCCTGCCGGTCCCGCATCTTCACATCCCTCATCCCTCACCCGCGTTGAGCAGGCATTTGAATTCCTGGTCTTCAGCAGCCGGTGGATTCAAGCCCCACTATACGGCGGCCTCATCGTGGCCGAACTGCTGTACGCGTCCAAATTTCTGCTCGAACTATGGGAGATGGGCATCCATTTCAAACAACTCGAAGAAACCAAATTCATGTTGGGAGTGCTCGGATTGATCGACGTGACCATGGTCGCCAACCTGCTGACCATGGTCATCATCGGTGGGTATGCCACGTTCGTCAGCAAGCTGGATCTCGAGACGCACCCGGATCGGCCTGAGTGGCTCACTCACGTCGACCCCGGCACCATCAAGATCAAACTCGCCGCTTCCTTGGTCGGAATTTCCAGTATCCATCTGCTGAAATCCTTCGTCGATAATGTCAAATGGAAGATTTTCATCCACGTGACGTTCCTGGGATCGGCTATTCTGCTGGCCTATACCGACAAGCTGATGCAACGGGACCGGAGACACTAGCGGTCTCAGAGCAAGAACCTATGCTCTGCGGCATCCTAATTCGTAGGCGACGTTTCACTGTAGGGCGATTGCTTCACGGAGTTGTTCAGCCGATGCCGGCGTTCCTCTCCCATTGGGTCACCACTCCCGCCTGAGGGGAATAGCAGCATCCCTGAAACAGCCAACAGTCTCAATGGGATCCTCGATAGGAGCTTCGCTCGACTCACACAGGCGGCAGGTTTCGTTGAAATGAGGTACGCAGCGCAAGGATCATTCCCAGGCAGGAACTCGGATACCGGTCTCATCCTGCCAATGCGGCGCCCAGGCGAGGGCCACGAGTTTGACGGTGATATTCGCCTTCGTGGGCTTGATAGATATCTTTTCAAAGGTGTCGACGGTTCGATCAATCTGAGAGATAGCTGCCTCCATATCTGCTTTGAATTGGGCATCTAACGCTGCCAATTGCTGTTGTAAAGCTGCCACATTTTCCTTGGCTTGGCCCACGTCCTGAGTTTCTTTCATCACTCGTCCAGCACCACGAATGACTGTCGTCGCCCGTCCGATGTTGGCGGCACTTATCGTTTTTCGTCCAAGAAACGCGCCGAGAATCGAAGCGCCGACGGATAACGCGGCCTGCATCTTAGTGGCCTGGGATTCAGATGTCTGACGCTCAACCGTCTGTTCGGCACGACGAAGACGTTCCTGCAAGGCAGCAGTCTTTGGTATGTATTTTTGTCTCAATTTTCCGAGAACCACGTCTCTGAATTCCCGATTCTGTTCCGCAAGTCGAATCCTGAAATCTCTCTCTGACTCATTTGGCCTCGAAATAAGTTTTCCGTCCGAGCTCTTCATCAATTCCACTGCGTGGGTTCTGTACAGCCAGTTTGCGAAGTCCTTTTTCCAAACCTCATAATTTTTGTACTTACTTGCCGCTGAGGGAAGAGTCCCAAATTCGGATGACTCGCGAGAGTCGCTCTCCAGGTCGCTGATATCCACTTCAATTGGCGTCGAATCATTCCAATCCACGGCAACAGGGCTCTCAGTTAGCGGAGCAGTGAAGAAACACTGTTCATTCGCATCAATACCCAATTTTTTATCTGACACTCGCACTTCAGAGGATCCGAATAGCACCGGCATATAAATCAACTTACCGCCTTCGAGCTTAGAGCTTCGCACAGGGATGAAGTACTGTGGAACATCGGGTGGAAGTATCGGTCGAGAGCTTAATCGACCTAATTGCGCGCCCCTAATTTCCCGCGCGCTTCTATCAATATTTACAGAACCTGACGGTGAGGCACGCTGGGGATCCATTAACACCTTGATTTGCGTGCGTGTCAGCGGCCCCCTCAAATACGAGAGGGTCCATCTCGTCTGAAAAATCTCTGGCGCATCCTCATGGACATTGTTGAGCACGAACACTCGATTGCCCAACCCGGCTAAAGTTTGCTCCATCTTTTTTTTGTCAAACTTCTTCCCGGAACTGGCTGCCGCACCTTCCAGTCCCTCCATGACCCTGGCTTTGTCCCTTTCGGTTTGCAAGCGACCGATGAACCATGTCCCGGTATTGGCCAGCCCCTTATAGTCCAGGTCCACAGGGTTTTGCGTGGCCAGCACCACCCCCAATCCAAAGGCGCGCGCCTGCTTGAGCAGGGTGAGCAACGGAGCCTTCGACGGTGGATTCGCGACGGGCGGAAAATACCCGAATATCTCGTCCATGTAGAGAATGGCCCGCAGACTGGTCGTGCCAGACTGAGTGCGAATCCAGCCCAACGTTTGGTTTAAGAGGAGCGCCACGAAGAACATC
>JAJONL010000098.1 GCA_021323395.1 Nitrospira sp. | reverse complement strand
GTGAAACTAATAGGCACCAACCTCGCCGGCGAACAGTGGCGGAACGCGCATGGCCGATTAGGCAACCATTTCTTGACCTGGAGCTCCTTCACCTGGCAGAGCCTGCGGGTCTTGCCACCCGTTGACTCGTAAATACTCAGGGTAGATCGCTCATGTTCGTCTTCACTTCCCGTGTCGTTCCACCGATCGAAATACGTTTCGCCCTTGTAGCTAAAGACCCCGTACAACTGGTAGTTGGTTTCACCAGGTGAGCTCCCGGCTCGAAAGGGATTCTGCATCACCAGATCCGTCATTGCGCGATCAATCCCCGTAAGGTTTTCCTTGAGCACGACGATGGGCGCGGAGTAGGCTCGACCGATAGATCCGTCATATCTCAGATTGCAGAGCGCGGAGTGCAGCTTGAGGACCGGCTCCGGCTTTCCATCATTATTGATGTCAACTTGGGCCACGTAGGCCCACGGCTCTTCTTTGGCGCTGATTCTCCGGACGGTATCTTCGAATTGATCCTCACCCATGATGTATCGGTCTTCGGCAAACTCACTGCCGGTGGCCAGGTAGGTCAACACTCGCTCCATCGCGCCGAAATGACCCAGCACGTCGAACGGCTTCCATTCGGGGGATCCCAACCCCAACTGTCCGCTGTAGTCCCGCTCACAGGCGGGACGCACAGTCATTCGTTCCAGATTGCGTTTGCAGGCCTCACATACGTCGACCCCTTCGCCGATGACCAATTGATACTCGCCTGCGGTCGCCAATGAGACCATCACCATCCAGAACACCAACAAAAACGTGACTGACTTATTCATTGAACGACTCCTCAAGTCTTCTCGCTTGCAGATCCAGGAATGGTACATTGGCCTTAGGTCGTCTGGCGCTTTTTATCCCCTGTTCTTCCCTCTTGCCCAATGTTACCGCAGCATCCGAAACCGTCAAACCTTTTGCGGAACTGTGTCAGAAGCAAAGAAGATTTTCCTGTAAGGGTTTAATAGGCCTGCACTGCACATCTATGGCGCACTGAGCGCGCGCACCGCGATGGTGCGCGACGCGAGGATGTGAATGTCCCGTTTGCACAGAGCGGTGAGCTAGCTCTGTCCTCCAAGGACGACCGACAGCTCCACCTGTTTCCTCCTTTCAGACAGTCCCGATCTTCGTTCACCAAACTTTTCCTTGCGGGGATAGCCACGCATCCCCGCTGATCCCCGTACGAATCGCTTCCGACGCCGAAAATCATCTTCTCCTAACTGATTGTTATTCATGGGTTTCTTGCCAGTGCCGGCCCTGCCATTCTTGGTCTCTACCTTGCTCTACACGCTGGCCAGCGGCGGGCGGCTCGGCAGGAAGGAGGTGACCGTCAGCAAGTCAACCCCCGCAGTGAAAGGGCCTCGCGCGATTCATTTCAAGACAGCGAGCCGGATGATCCGGCGCAACCACAAGGAGAATACGACCATGCAGAAGACACCCGCAGCCACTGTGAGCGCAGGACCAGTAACCCCCATGATTGTCGGGCCGGACAAAGACAGGAAGGATGTCTATATCCTCAGCGGACTGGTATTCTTCCTAGCCATCGTCCTTGCCGCCTTTTGGTATTATTCCCAGGCAGACGAGGCGGCGCATAGTATTCATTCCGCCGAAGCTTTCAACAGCACCGACGTCTCGTCAGGTTTCAAGACATCGACCGACAGGTCACCGGTGGCGGTCCCTCCTGCGCAGACGACTCTGCGCGCGACCGGGAGCATGGACATCCTGCATGATGACATTCAGTTTGAAATCGGACGGAAGGGTTTGAGCGACGACGGCAAGGCCGCCTTGCAGCGTCATGCGGACTTTCTCAAGCACGAGCCGGACTGGGGCATTCTGCTCCAAGGTTATACCGATCAACAGGGCTCCATGAGCTTCAACAAGATCCTCGGTCAGAAGCGGGCTGAAACCGTCAAGCAGCACCTCATCGCGCTCGGGGTGCCTGAAAGCTCAATCCGCACCGTGAGCCTGGGTGAAGAAGGCGCCTTGTGCATCGACCACAGCGACATCTGCCGACGGATAAATCGGCGCGTGCACTTGGAAATGCGAAAGGTCGGGCAGGAACATCTCCTGGTTCCTACCGTGGCGGTTGAGCTGGCGACCGAACTGGAAGGCACCGGCCCGATGAGCGAAACCTTCCAGCTTTCACCTGCCGATTTGGAGGGGACCATCCTCGAACCGACCGCCGGCGACTAACCCTCTGGCGGGTGCTGACTCTGGGAAAGACGCTCCGTTTTTTCCAGAGTCCGCCCCCGCCTATCCGTCACGACGGGATCTGACGAAAGGAGACATGATGAGGCATCTGCCTTTATCATCCGGCCACCTTTCGGTCCGACTCGTCTGAGACATCGAAATCCTCTGTCTGCTCCACGTCCTGAGAAGTGAACGCCTTTGGATCCGCCTCCACCAACCGGAGGCTCTGAACATCCGCCACGCGCCAGCGGGCATAGGCCAGCATCCCCCATAACATCAGTGCGCCCACCAGATAGTGAGACAAAAACAACCGGGCAATCTGGCCGTACTCTTCATCGTGCTGTCCCATAAACATCACTGGGGGGGAGATCAAGAGGAGGCAGGTGATCATCGCAACGAGCCATCCCCTGTGATCAGCAATCGGCAATCGGTTGCCCGCATAGAGCGCCAACGGCAGCAGCAAGAACAAATAATAGTGGGTCCACGAAATCGGGCTGATGATCAGCGCGAGACAAAGCACCATCGACAACTCAAGAAATATGGTTTCTCGGACCTGTTTTCCGGGATCACGCAGAAAGAAGATGCATGAGAGCCCCACCAGCAGCGCGGCGCAAGCTTGCGCGGCCATTTTGACTTCTCCCGCCACCTCCATCGGCTTCCAGTCATACAATTTGGCATCGCCCTGCAGCCGCAGCAGAAACCCCTCCATGGATTGCACGTTGAAGGCCGTGAGGCCCTTATTGGAAAACGGCATGATGACTTCGCGATACCACTCCACATGGCCGTCCCAGCCTGCATACCAGAACGATAAGGCCGTCACCGTCACCACTGTCGCGCTATAGCCAACCACCGTAGCCCAGCGTCGTTTGCCGATAAAATACAGCGCGAAGAGCAACAGCGGCAGCTTGATAATCCCCGCCAGCGCGAAGCAGACACCCGCGCTTCGATCCCACGTTTTATCCAGACAGACAACGCCGGCAATCAGGAGGAGCAGAGCGAAGTGGGTCAGATTGCCCTCTTTGAGACTGTAGAACAGCGGCCCGTTGATCGCGAACAGCAATAAGATCGCCCATTTCCGAGCGGGCCGCTGCTCCGTGATAGACCAGAGCAACCCCAGGCTCATCAGCAGGCCGATCAATGACAGGCCGGCAAATAGCCACTGCGCATGGCGCAGGGTCAGAATGGAAAAGGGGGTGAACAGAAACGCGACGATCGGGATGTTGACAAACCCGCACACGGGACTGTCCCGGCAACGCGTAAATAGATGCGGGATATCCTCAAGAATAGCGCGGCCGGCCGGGTAATACGCAGTGGTGAAGTCGGAAAAAATGACCGATGGCTCGGAGACCTGCCATATCCAGACGGCGATACCACCCAGGGTGAAGCCCAAGAGAGGGCGGAGCGTCTTTCGAGCGGACCCATATCGGAACGCGAGCAACCAGAACAGGCCTGCGAGAGCGACGAAGGCATAAAAGATCACATGCTGAGGCATGGCTACCTGAATGAGCCGACCATCCGGCAAACCTGATGAAAGGGAATCCTTATGCAGGCCGGGCGCCTGACATCTGCAGTGTCAACCGGCTCGGAACGGAACAAGCAGGTTTTCATAACAGTACGGTTTCAACCTGGCAAGAAGTTTGAATATAGTTTTTCACTATGCCAAAATGATCAGACAGCCTGCAAGAAGACTCTGATAGATTTGATGTATGACCCTCATGGACAGAATAGACGGTTCGCCGTGGCCGTAAGCTCAGATAAGGAAGATGACGCGCTGACAGGCCTAAACATTTTCCAACTCGCTCCGCCTCGGTTGCAGCCTTCCCTTCAGTTCTGAGCCGGATTGTCCGATTTCTCCATCAATAGCTTGGAATCACGCGTGCCCCATCAGTTCCGACCACAGTATAAACAGGTATGGGTTTCGTAGGAGACGGCGATACCAGGCTCGAGCCAACCTATCACGAGCCACGTTTCCCGGACGATGATCCGGAGGTTTCGCCTCAGCCCGCTCCAAGACAGCCGCTGCATCCGGCCCGGCTGGACCGGACCGATTGGCTGACGGCGTCGCTTCTGACCCTCTCAGTCGGCGTTGCCTGCCTCGTGCTTGCCGACCTGATCCCCTCCTATTTGCTTCACTCGATGGATTTCTGGTTTGAATCCGATACGGTGCGTGAAGTATCCAATATGACGTCCGTCACCGACGACCACTCCCGGACGTCCGTGCATCCTCTGTTTTCGATCCTCGCCTTCGTCCCGGTCTACCTTGTGAAACATGCGCTGGCGATCCCACCCCTACAGGCCGTGCTGTGCGTGACCGGCATCATCGGTGGCTTATGGAGTGGGACGTTGTATCTTTTGCTGCGCCTTCTCGGCTGCCGAAAGCTCGATGCCTGCATCTTCACGGCACTCGGCCTGTCCAGTGCATCGGCGCTTTTTTGGCTCCCGGTGCCCAATTCCTATACCTGGGGCTCGCTCTCGATCATGATGGCTCTCGCCCTGCTCCTGAGGGCCGAACAACGCCGGCTCGGCGCCACCGCCTATGTGGTCGCCAGCGCTTTCACGCTCAGCATCACCGTCACCAACTGGATGGCCGGCCTTCTGACGACGCTGGCGCGCTGGCCGTTCAAAAAGGCCGTGCAACTCTCCATCAACGCCTTTTGCCTGGTGGTGCTCCTGTGGGGAGTACAAAAGTTCATCTTCCCCTCCGCGGAATTCTTCATCGGCAGCCGCAAGGAGGCTAACTGGATTCATCATCCTCAGTCGGGAGACATGCAGAACATTGCCTCGTCCTTCGCATTCCACACCCTCATCGCGCCGGCCCTTCGCTTCATCGATGACGACGGGTACATTCAGTTGGGCGACGATTCCTTTCGCCTGTCGCAGCGTTTGACCTTTCAGTTTTCATCTCCGGGATCGGCGGGCGCATTGGGATTCACCGCCGTCTGCCTCTGGTCGGCCCTGCTTATGAACGGAGCTTGGCGGCTGGTGACGCTGGATCGTCAATTGCGCTTCCGGCTCGTGCTGGCGGCGTTGTTGGTGTTTGAGCTCTCGTTACACCTGAACTACGGCGAGGAAACCTTTACGTACAGTTTGAATTTCATCCCGCTCCTCATCTCCGTGGCCGCGCTCGGGACATTCAGTCCCAGGCGGCCGATGGTGCTCGTCCTCGCCGGCCTCCTTGCCCTGTGCGCAGGCCTCAATAACTGGCAACAGTTCCGCCAGGCGGTGGACTCGGCAACCCACTTCACGCCGCAGCGCGACGCGATGACCAGCATGATGCAGAAAGATCCGGATCGTCCCTGGCCGAGGTCCGTCGGGCATATCCCCTTGGCCGTTCCGGGTGCTTCGGAAGCCGAACATGCCTATCACGAGCCCGGTGGGGACTTCAGCCCGCAAGATCGTCACCAGCCAGACGCTGCCGCTCAGCGACATTCGGCAGACGTTTGAACCGTCTACCCATCCCCATATCCCTGCCATCGTCACCCACACCCCGCACTATGACGCGACCTGGACGCGGCTGGACGCAACGCATTGGGAACTCCGGTTCAAGAACCGCACCTCGCACATTCCCGCAATCCTGATTCGTAGCGTGGGCCCAGCCGGTGGACCGGTCACCGCCCTCAGCTGGGACGGTGACCGGGTTGCCGTCAATGATCGATGGGCGGTCAATGTCACGCCTTCTCCCGCAGCCGTCACCTTGGGTGATGAGAATACGCCTGGATGGATGACGGCTCACACAGCAGAGCCATCATGGATGGGCAAGTCCGGTTGGGGTTATGCACGCTTGGTCCTCCGAGCCAATGCTGCGAAGGAGGGCGACGAATACCGGCTTGTCCTATCCGATTTACGGATTCCCATTCAAATGCAGCGGTGGTACAGAAATTCCTTCGAGCGGGTGAGCCTCGCCCTTCCCGATCCACGCGTTCAGGCTTCCATGGAGGCACAGGCCAATCATCTCATGATGGGCTTGGTCGGCCGCGAAACCAGGCCCGGCGATCCGATGTTCTTTTACCGAGCCTGGCAACGACAGGGAAGCTACATTACGGCAGCGCTCGCCCGCGCAGGGGAGCCCAATGTCAGTTGGGTACTCTCCCAATATCTCGCGACACATGATTTCGGGGGCGCTGGGCCCGAAGCCGATGCGCCCGGTCTGGCCATCTGGGCACTTACAGTATCTGCGGCCTATATCGCCGACCGCGACCACGATCGGTGGTTGTGGCCCCATATCCGCCGCAAGGCGCAACGCATCGAAGACATGCTGACGACCCGCGTCCCGATCGTGGAATCCTTTGCCGTCCCTTCTCCTTACGATCTCCAACATGGCCAGCAGATCACAACCGGTGTGCTGGCGAAACCTGCTCATGATGGTCTGATCGTGGGCCGTGTCGGGAACGAGTGGCCGTCGCTCTACGTCAATGCCGTCAGTTATCGAGGATTGATGGCGGCTGCGCGGTTCGCCGAGCGGCTCGGGAAACATCGCGACGCGGCACGGTGGCGCGACCATGCCGACGCATTGCAGGAGAGCTGGCAGCGCAGCGACCTCCTGGGGCGCTCCAACGCGACCGCCTCAGCCGATGGTCTGCAGTCTTCGATCGACAGCGTTTCCTTACCTGGCGCCTGGGGACTCCCTCTGCTCACCGGGCGACCGATGCGCGACGACCCGACCGTCTCGGCGCAATTGACCCACGCGCACTGGGCTTTGCGTGTAGGCCGTCCGGACGTGGTTTGGAGCGTGCTTCAGGAGATTTGGGATCGCCAAGCGTCACCCGGACTTTACACATGGGATGCCCCGAGACCGGTGACCGCAGACATAGCGGATGGCTGGCAATATGTCAGAGGGTGGCACAACCGGACGGTCGTCTCTCCGGATTACGAAACGGCGGCGTTGCTCCTATTGTTGCAACAGGACATGTTGGCCTATGTTGATGACACGACGGAAGGCCACGCCGTGGTCATCGGCGCCGGCATTCCGAAGGCGTGGCTCGCACAACCAATGGCGGTCTCCGGTGTGGCGATTCCCGGGGGGTCCATCGATTGGCAATGGGACGGACACCAGATGCGCGTCACCTTGCGCGGCCCGGCCAAGCCGATTCATTTGGGCGCTGCGTTTCCTCACAGCGCGAAAATTTCGGTGGCACATGAAAATCGAACGGCGGCCTCCCCATCACGCACCTTCTGAATCGTCGGCACTCGGCAGAACCCTACTCCCATGGCCGCAGCCGTTGAGAATGGAGTCGCTTCCAGGCCTATCCCTCCTTAACCATGGTCCCTCATGGCACCGGTCGCTAAGCTCCGCGCTTGATGTACAACAGCCCGCCGATGTGCGCCTTGTCGAGCTGGTTATAGTACGGAAACACGCTCTGATCGGTTCCGATGCCATCCAGATCAGTCACCGAGAGTTTGACGACTTTGGTTTCGCCTGGCTTCACGACCTCCTTCACGTGCAATCTGTCGATGGCGAATCCCTGCTTCTGCTTCGTATGATTGGTGATGGCGAGCGTGACCCCGCTGGCTCTCCCCCTCTCATCCACGATGAGCGCCGACGGCAACACGAAGCTGACATTGTGATCAGCCAGAATCCCGAGGGTGAATTGGGTGGGGCTCTTGGCTTCTTGCGCCAAGGACAGTGTCCCCATGCCGAGCGCCAGAACGAACATCCCGAATACAGCCGCAATCATGGGTGATTTCATCGTGCTGTCCTCCTCATGACACAGTGTTGAACTTCTGGCGTGGTACAATCGGATGCTGCCGCATCGGCTTTCCGTCATACGTTCCCTTTCCGTTCCGCTGCGGGTCCTGGTGCCGTGCCTGGTCTATAGGCCTCGACACGTCACTGAGGGAGCAAGGGGCTGCCCTCAGCGCATCGACCTGCGAGAAGCGGCTCCGCCCTGTGAGTTTATGCAGAGAACGTTAGAGCATAATGTCTGCCAGGCGGGGATCGACTGAAATCACAACAGAATCGTCATCGGCGAGACGGAGATGCCGGAAGGACAGTCGTTTCGCACGGTGTGATCTGTGCGAAACTGCCCGTATTCGGTCGTCATGCCAGGACCTGGCGCGATCTCATTGGATGAAAAACTCCAGCTTCAACTCCGTCTGCCGGGCTCTCAATACAGGTATCGTCTTCTACCGTTCCCTTCATGCTTGCCCTGAGTCGCCTTCAGCACGCCGGCGACCATCTGCGGTGCCGTGAACTCCGGTCCGGAAGAAAACGGCGCACATTCTGCTGCCCGCCCAGCAGAATCTTGACACCTGTGCCCCGACATCCACAGCCGACGCCTTCATGCGTTGACCTCAGCAACCACCAGCGCTGTCAGATTCCATGTGATGTCGTCCGTCCCGGCCGGTCATTCATGCTCCCTCGGGTTCTGCCATCCGCCGAACGGAGCGATCAACGCTCGAGACTCGTCGGGCCCCCACGTGCCTGGCTCATACTCATGCACCGGCATCGACGCCCCCAGAATTGGATCGACCACACGCCAGCTCGCCTCCACACCATCCTGGCGTGCAAACAACGACGCATCACCGATCATCGCATCGCCGATCAACCGTTCATAGGCTTCCATTTCATCGCCGCGCTGGCGGCAGACATAGAGCTCGGTCTCATCTCCCACCATCTTTTCACCCGGCACCTTCGCGCGGGCACCTATTGCCACGGCCACCTGATCGGGGCCGAGACGAAAACGCACATAATTACGTTGCGGCCCCCATGCCTCGGCGAAGACGTTCTGCGGAGGACGTTTCAAGGTCACGAACACTTCCGTGGCGGTGACCGGCAAACATTTGCCTGCCCTGATAAAAAACGGCACGCCCGCCCAGCGCCAGGAATCGAGCTCGATTTGAAGTGAGGCGAAGGTTTCCACCTGTGAGTCGGGAGATACGCCTGGTTCAGTTCGGTAACCGCGGAACTGTCCGCGGACCAACGTCTGTGCCGTGAGCGGCTTCATGCGCTTGAAAATCTTGATGCGCTCGTCGCGTAACGCTTCGCCGGCTCCGCTGATGGGCGGCTCCATCGCGAGATTCGCCACCACCTGCAAGAGATGATTCTGAACGACATCGCGGAGCGCACCGGTTTCCTCATAAAAACTTCCTCTACCCGCGACGCCAAACCGTTCCGCCATCGTAATTTGAACGCTTTCGACGTACCCGCGATTCCAAATCGGCTCAAGGAAGGAATTGGCGAAGCGAAAATACAGCATATTTTGGATCGATTCTTTTCCCAGATAATGGTCGATCCGAAAGATGGCCGACTCATCGAAGATCCCGTGCAAGGTTTGGTTTAACGCTTGCGCGGAGGCGAGATTCCGCCCGAATGGTTTTTCGACCACCACCCGCCCCCCCTGCGCGCAACCTGACGCGCCGAGCCCCTCGATGACCGTGCGAAACAGGCTGGGCGGGATGGCCAGATAAAAGAGCGGGTGACGCGAACCGGCGAGTGCCCGGCGAAGACGCACGAAGGTATCCGCATCCTGATAGTCGCCATCGATATGCTGCAGCCGTGACAGGAGCTTGCGAAACGCGGCCTCGTCGATTCCGCCGCCGAACCGATCGAGGCTTTCTCTGACTCGATCCCGGTGCTGTTCGATGGTGCGATTCCCCCTCGCCACTCCGATGACCGGCAGGTCCAAGTAGTCCCGCTGGACCATGGACTGCAAGGCAGGGAAGATCTTCTTAAACGCCAAATCACCGGTGGCGCCGAACAGGACGAGCGCATCTGAACGCGCATCAGTCATCATGACCTCCAGAGTAAATCATCCCCCCTCATGCTTCCCATGGTGGTTCGCGTCGGCATCACGAGCCCAACGCTCGCCCATAGGCACCCGGTGATGCCAATCGGCACGACTTCATGCCGAGGACGCGCTGTGCCGTCGGACCACGAGGGGACTGCGAAAGGCATGGAAGCATCGACTGTAGCTCATCCGACCTCGGGGGAAGTCGCAGCCAGGTCTTCTTCACAACCTGGCTGCCGAGCACGAGACCCGATGTGGGCGCTTACTTATCGTTTGGCAGGAAAGCGACGTCCGCCACTTGGTTTTCTGCATCCAGCAGGAGCACCGCAGCATCGCCGTGTGAAAGCGTCTTCACTCTCGGCCGAATGAGCGGGCGAACCTCGTACGGTTGGTCGTGGCCGTCTTCGGTTCGGATGACAATCGTATGGTCATCCATGGGTTTCTGAATTACACCTGCGACCCGTCTCATGTTGCCTTTGAGAGGAGTCTTCTTTTTCCAGAGCTCTCCCGCGCGATGAACGGCTTCCAGGCTGCCATAGGTCACATCCACGATCTTGTCCAGCTCATCAATGAGGAACACGGCATCGACACCCACGGGAACGGAGGCCACCTTGCTTCTCGCCACCGGCCGTATGAAGTGAGATTGCTCCGCCCCATCCGCAGTCCGAATCACCGCTTTGTCGTGCCCGGTTTCCAAATTTCCTGCGAGTTGGCCTTGCACAATCCGGTGATGACTCGACTCACCGGCCTTGTGCACGTCGACCAGTAAATTCTGTTCATTGACGGTGATCTCGACCTGGTCACCTGGTTTCAAGGCCGGCAGCCCTTTTTCCTGTCGCACCCCCATAGGAATGAAGCGTGGTTGCAATTCTCCGGTGTCGACGCGCGCTTGATCACTTCTGACTTCTTCGACCGTGCCCAAGAGCACTCGGTCGCCTGGAAGCAACTGCCCATGGGATAGTTCGAGCTCAGCTGCTGCGCCCGGGATGGGGACGCATGAAACCCAACACAATGCGAGGACCATGAGTCCCTTCAGGCCTGTCACCCTGTTTGCTTTCTCGTATGCCGCGTTGACTTCCATGTGCGCATCCTCCTTCTGATCGTGACATATTCAGACTCGAGGCGACGGTCATCACAGATTTTTCCTCAGCCTGACGACCTTTCCCCACACCTCCTCTTTCGTCAACGGCAGGTCTTCGTACTTCCGGTTCAGCGGATGGAGCATACAGTGCGCCCCGATCGATTTGAGCTGTCGGAGCATCGCGCCACGGGATGGTCCATCCTCACCAGGGGCAATGACATAGTCGCCAGGCACCCACGGGCCCTCCGGATTCACAAAAATGATCTCGCCTTTGCTGAACAACGGCTCCATGGAATCGTCCTGTACTTTCAAGGCGATGGTGCGTTCACCCGACACGTCCGTCGCCTCGACCATCGCTTCGGGACCGATGGCATCCGGGCTTAGTTTGCTGGAGACCAGCTGATTCAGTTGATGCCAGTTCAGCAGTGGAATCTTCCGAATGTGTCCCGCGGCGGAATAACGACCGCTCCCCGGCAGGCCATGAGCCGTTCCGAGGTACGCTGGGTCACCGGTGCGCAACACCTCCACATCCATTCGAAAATACCGCGCGAACTTTTCCCAGATGGCAGAGTCTTGAGGATCTTGATCGGCCAGAATTTTAGACAGCGTTCGCACGGGAACTCGAATCAACGAGGCCAATTCTTTTTTCGTCATCCCTTCACTCAATTCTCTATGAGCAAGGCTTTTCAGGTTCATAGCTGTGCCTCCACAAAGATTCCGGTACGGAACTCATACCGACGAAGCAGAGCGTCCTCGACGCTTCATTATCCTCGCGGTGTCTTTCTCAAGTCCATAACGTGTTCCTGAATTGTCATACACGCAAACCCGATGCCAGTGAGACCACAGCGGACTTTCGAAGAGAACAACACATACCATGGCTGTTTTATTATCGAATGGGCAGTTTGAGCCCGCCGCAAGCCTGCTGTGACCGAGCTTATAAGCGTGAACGGCAACGGATAGCGTGAAGCTTCACGATAAACCGTTAAGGCTCATGGTTGCTGGTGAACGACCGAATGAAATTGCATGGATGATGAGGAGAAGAGGGGCATGTGCGATCAGGCCCGCGCTGGAACCCTATTATCGACGGGCCTCGGCGCGAATGGACTGCCGAGCGCCCCCAATGGGAAGGCCGGTGCCCGTCCTATCCGGCGGAGCTCGTCAGTGATGCATTCCGCCTACCCGCACTCCACAATGCGTTCGTGAGCTCAATGACTGCCATGCCGTCCGGCATCTGTTGGAGAAGGTCGCCGCCGGTTCAATCGTCGGCACACGATCGGGAACTGTGCCGCACCTTCCAATGGCCAAGGCCATCCCGACCACCAGCCTCCACGGCACGACCTTCCAGCAGCGTCGATCTCCACAATCCCTAGCGGCAATTGTGTCCTTCAATGCGTGTCCTGCCATCAGCAACACAACGTTTCGATTTGCAGGCCGGGGCTCCGTTTGGCAGGCTTCACGGTTTGGTCACATCTGCCTTCCCCAATATGGTCTGCACCATGTTACGTATCTGCCTCATACCAGGGCGGGCACTTGTACTACCGCTCACCTCTGGGTTTCCGTCCTGCCAGGAATTGCGCGGCGCCATGCCGGACATTTCCGACGGCGCTGCCTGGCGCGTGCTTGTAGACCCCGAGGACTGTGCGTGCGCGATGGCAGACCAGGACAGCACTGAGATTACTAGGGAGTGGAATCAGCATGCCGTGCTTCATAGAGGTTCCGTCCTTTCAGCCTCACTAAGGGTCAGGCATAACAACTTTCTCCTCATTCTGTTTACCGAGACAACTTATTGAAGGCATCGAGCGCCGCGACCTTGTAGCACTCCGGCAATGTGGGATAGTTGAACACGGTGCGCAGAAAGTACTGGAGGCCACCCCCCCAACTCCATGACGGCCTGACTACGGTTGAACAGGCTGTTGCCTTGCGCGAGGGAACAGACGGCTTCCCGAAATGTCTTGCTCGGGATGGTCCCCAGATCAAGGCAAGTGCCGCCCACGCAGGTGCGCTTCTCCACGACGGCCACTCGTTTGCCCAGCTTGGCGGCTTGGACCGCCGGACGCTGACCGGCCGGACCGCTGCCGATGCACAAGAGATCGAAATCGTAAGCGGTACTCATGAGGCACATCTCCTTTCGAATAGGGACTACGTATGCATGTCCAGGTTCACTCTCTGAGCAGCTGTCCCCCGAGATCGGCCCGCGACAGCTTCCTCAGGCCCGACCGCCGGTTCACGCATGGAACTGATCGCTGATGCGGACAGTCGCGCGACATCACCTTCCCGAATCACTCGGATCATGGGTTCGGTGTCCTCCCCTCGATATGAGCGCCCTGTTGCGCGCACTTGAGCCCAGGACCAGGCTGAACGGCAGAATAGCCGTAGGCGATCCTTCGCGGGGCGTCAGAACGCCGGTAAGCAATTCCACGCTGAACTCAGGCCGTTCCGCGCTGTGAGCCACATGCCCGGCATGCAGCGCGCAGGCCGTTGCCATCGCCTGGGGATCGACCACGATGCGTGAGGGCAGCGGAGCCACCAGAGAGCGCATGGCTATCGGCAATAACAGGATGGAGGAGTGGTTGCGCAACGATTCGGCATGTCGGCCGCTGAGGACATTGATGCGTTGCAGATCAACGCGAATCTCCTCAGGCTCCGCACTGCCTCGGCAAAGCAGATACGTGTGCCATGCCTCCATGAATTGACTGTTGTCGAGAAGCGAGGCGGAGTGGTGACAGCCCCCCAGCCCTACGACGTTCAGGAGCACGAGACCAAACATCCCTATCCGTGTGACAGCGGCTCTCCTGCTGGTCCAGAGCCTCAGGCGGTCGTGAGCAGGTCTCACCTGAGGCCTGCGACGCCCCACCGAAGCGCTGCGGAAGAGCGGAGCGATGGAAGGCATCGCCGTGACGCTCATCGTGATCCTCTCATGCCCGGCTTCCTCATCTTTCCTCTACGCAGAACGACTACGTACTCGTGCCGCCCAGCCCCTGCAAGCCGAATACCAGAAGAGCCATCAAGGCCGCGCTGAACGGAAGCCTGCTATTTCAGCGGCATGGCTCGGCGGGGGCCTGTATGGTGACGCGGCGAAGCCGCAAGAGTTCGCGGTTTATGAGGTGATTTCGCGTTTTCTGGCGGGGGCAGTCTGTGACCGTGTGCGAAGGATCGGATGCATGGGAGATGAGTTGCAGGACCTGGTCCGCCGGCCAGCCGGCCCGTGCTGCGGCTGAACCGGAACGAGTTCATGAAGGGTGGGAGATGGCGGTGCCTATTTCACGCGCTTCGTAAATTCCTTGAGCGCGACGGCCTGATTGTGTCGCTCATCGGCGGCTGCATACACCAATGTGACCATGTTCCCGCGAGCCTGTCGCGCCAATTTTGCCAGCGCGTCGATTCCGCCGGATTCGGTCAATTCCTGTCGGTAACGCTTCAGAAACCCAGTCCACTTTGCAGGATCGTGGCCGAACCATTTGCGGAGCGCGTTGCTGGGGGCGAGTTCTTTTCTCCATTCGTGAATATGCGCCTTGTTCTTGCTGAGCCCACGAGGCCAGATACGATCGACCAGAATCCTGAGACCGTCTCGCACGCTGGGCTCGCAGTAGACACGCTTGATTCGTAACATTCTTACACCTCTGTAGGTCGCTCGACGATTCTTCTCATATGCCCTGTCCGGCTGCAGAGTCTGCAATGTTCCGCTGCAATCACGTCATGCCACGTGCCCGAGTTCTTCAAGCCGATCGAGCAGCAGATGACAGCAGATAAACCTGCCCTCGATGACTCTGTCATGGAGGGTCCATCAGGGGCCTTCTCGCAATGGGCACCACCCATTCATGATCGGCTGCAAAGTGGGCGTTCCACACAGCAAGTACGGGACAGGGTGCTCGACGTAACACGCCTTCGGCCACACTACCCCACATGACATGCGAAATTCCTCGCCGGCCGTGCGTTCCCATGACAATGAGGTCACAGTCATGGGTGACAGCCCAGTCAAGAATCGTATCAGCCGGGTCGCCGCCTTGAATCGCCGCTCCAACGGAAATACCCGCCGATCGGATGGCGCCCACATAGGGCACGAATCGCGAGTCTATTCTTGCTTTGAGCCCATCTTGTTGGGCCAACGTCTGATCGTCGTCGTACGCCAACGGTTCCAGGACGTGCAAGAGCGTTAAGACTGCTCCAAAATCCTTCGCGATCTGACTTCCATACTCCAGCGCATCCAATGAACAGTCGGAAAAATCGACCGGCGCCAGCACCCGTTCGAATGTGACTGGAGCCATGTGGCGCCGGCTGTCAGGGCCCTTCGGCGCCCTGACTATCAGGACCGGGCAGTGAGCCATGGTCAGCACACGTTCTGCGGTACTCCCGAGGAGAAGACGATCGAGTCCGGTTCTTCCATGTGTGCCCAGCACGATCAGATCGACGTGGTACTTCATGGCCGTCTCGCAAATCTGGACGCTTGGATTGCCGATCAGTTGATGACCATTCACGGGAACCGTCGGGCGTTGAAGCCGTCGAACAACCTCATGCAATCGCCCATCCGTCTCCCAAGGCTCCTGCACGGCGGCATAGACTCCGGGGTAAGATTCCAGCACATGCAGGACATCGACGGTGGCTCCGTAGGCTTTGCTGAGAACAGCCACATACTTCTCCGCATGATAGGCCCAGAGGGAAAAGTCTGTCGCGAACAGTATCCGGTTGATCCATACACGCCCATTTTCCATGGTCGCCTTGCCGCGTACCCTCATCACACAAGATAGTATTGGTAGACTCAGGCTGACGCCCTCAGGCGTCAGAGTCGCCCTGGCTTCCGGCCGGACTTGGCAGAAACAACGATTCCACCTCGCCGGCTCAGCGTCCGATATGCAACAGCCTCCGATAGGCTCGCCAGCACATTCGACACTTCCAGCAACGCGTGATACTGACGATGGACCGCCGCCGTCATCACCGCCGATCCCGGCCTTGCGAAATTGTGCGCATATTATCGATGTCAGTAACCATCAACTGGTGTATGTTCCATGCAATGAGGGCGCGACTCGAATCATATACGCAATTTGCTTGCCCATAATAATCTTCTCGGAATCTATTATGGCTGATATGACGATGATCCCGTCGCCGGCATCAAGCCCGTGGTTGGGCCCTTCACACCACTTTGCCTGTAAGGACACCTTCCCGCGCAATTGAAGAAAGACTTCCTTGCGAGCAGAATATCAGTGAGCGCACCGTGCAGAATCGCTCATCTTCCATGTTTTCCAGCCAAGATGGGGCGGTGGCAACTCGCGACGTCCGAGGGGCCAGCAACTGGCCTTAACAGGCTGTACCCGCCCGACCCCGGCGCGTCAAAGACGCGCCCTGTCCCAGGCAAGGCCGCAGCGAGGTCCGCGACGCGAAGAAGAATGAGCGTCACGTCTGCGGACAGGCGCGAGCCGGTGAGCGCCCAGTGTCCCAGAGGCGAATCGTTCATTCTTACCCGCCCACCCCGAGCCTGCCAAGACTGGCTCTTGTCCCGTGGCCGTACGGTGAGCTGCTGAACGATGCGAGAACGCCGCTGGCGGACCTTTTTCCGCATCCTGTTAAAGGTAAGGCCGCGAAGGAGTGCGCTCAATCCACGAGAGAAGGTGAGAAAGTTCGCCTTAATCCTGAGTACCTGCCAGCGAGGGAAATGGAACGTGGCCTGCATCTTGCGATGCATGATTTGTGTTGATCAGTCAGCGTGAGGATCGGGCAGATGTAGGGTCATGCTAAGGAGGCCAGGAATGAGATTCATCGGGATGTTGCTCATGATCGCCATGGTACTGCTGCCCGCGTTGAGTGAGGCGCGCTGCCGAACCGTGGGTGAAAGCGCCAGTATCGGCACCGAATATGGCACGTTCCCGCTGTATCCCGCCAAGCGCATCGTCGAGACCGGAGAGCAGCGTGATAGCGTGGCGCTGCAGTGGGTCGGCTATGGCATTGGCTTGCCGCTCTTTGTCGTCGCGATGCCGTTTGCGATGGTCGGGGCCGTAGCGGGCGCCGCGCTCCATCCATGGACAAAATGCGACCAGCATGAAGATGATTGGCTCGACCTGAAGTGAGCGGCGTCGCTGTCCCTGCCCATTCGCCACCGCCTCTTCACGCGATGCCTCCGCCGGCGCTCGAATAACACCTGCCCTCTCGCAGTGGAACAACGCGCACTCATCACCAGGATTCCCGCATATCATCGGCGGAGAACGTGGGAAACTTACAGGGAGATGCGTCCCGAGCATCCGCATCTAGAGTGGACAGCTGATTTAATGGGCCCATCAGCCCGATCCGCCCTTTTCGAAGCTATCGCATCATGTTGCGAAAGAAGACGGTGACATGCAGGGGCGCCCTCATCTTAATGAAGCATGCCTTCCCTCGATTTCTTGGCGTCGGCTGCCTCGCTTGCCGTTTTCACGTCCTTTTCTTCTTCGGGGGGCGGCAGCACCGCCGGGAGCCCTAAAGATTCCATCCACAATTCCCGACTCCATCCCATGGAATGGTACAGATGCTCATCCTCTTGATCTTCGATCTGTTCGCAGATCTCTTTGAGAGCTTTACCCTCCGCGCCTGAAAGCTTCTGTGCTCCCTGGCCGAGCAGTTCCCAATTCTGATGGTCTTTGGTTTCCGCGTTGACGACACACTCCGCCGCCACGAGCTGAGCCGCTTGCGGATTGTTGCCTTTCAACGCCATCTGCATCGCCTCCACCAACGACTCGCCTTTATGCCGAACCACCTGCCGGCCGCGTGTCTCCTTGGCAGGATCCAATCCCAGCGTATCCATCAGCATGCGCAACTTTTGCTCATGGTCTCGCGTCTGCTCGAGATACTTCTGCCATTCTGCCTTGAGATCTGCGTTCACGGCGCAACGAATGGCGGTCTCATAGACTTGAACTCCTCCCGCTTCGGTTTCCAAGGCTTGATACAGTAATTCATTCAGTTGGTCCCGATTCATGGTTCTTCCTTTCGAGGTAGACGACGTGTGTGGTAAACGCTCTTTTGAGGCTTGCACTCCTCGAGAGTTCTTTTTTCTTCTTTACGCTGGGACTTGCCCTTTCAGCTCTCTACTCCAATGACGATGTTGTGCCATAGCCTGGATAAATTTCCCCGATACCCGACTGACTTGCGTGCCACGGGCGAAAATGAGCCCTTCATCGCCGGCAAACAGCTTGCTGCGATCGTGTATCACTCCTTCGGCGTGACTCTCCGCTCGCTTGTCGGATGCGGGATCGGCCGCCGCGAAAAGTTCGATCCCGGCATCGGTTGCCGCGATGGTCTTGCAATGTAGGTAGGCCTCCTTGATAAAGACTAAGGCTTTCGCGTCTCCCTTAAGAATTTCAACGCTCGCTTCTCCCCCCGGCACAAACAGGGCGTCGAACAGGACTGATCCCGCCGTGAGAAAGCTAAAATCGACGCCGACCTCTCCGCCGTTCTTACCTCGAAGCACCCCTAATCGGGGAGCGACGATCTTGGCT
This sequence comes from Nitrospira sp., assembly GCA_021323395.1. Taxonomy (GTDB): domain Bacteria; phylum Nitrospirota; class Nitrospiria; order Nitrospirales; family Nitrospiraceae; genus Nitrospira_A. The sequence continues at coordinate 35 of JAJONL010000098.1, read as the reverse complement.
TGGGCGCCGGCGGCTGCGAGAGCTTTCTTCATGGC
>JAJONL010000016.1 GCA_021323395.1 Nitrospira sp. | reverse complement strand
TTGCTCGAAGGCATCACGGTTATTTTGATTACGGGGTCGGTCGATGAGAAGAACTTTCGTATCCGGTCCGCCCAGATCGGCCCACATTTTGAACTTCCCAGAAAAGAGTTCGGCCACCTCCTGCTTGGTGACTTCCTTCGTGAAATTCGACCGATGCACCATGATGGTGATGCCGTCCCAGGCGATTTGAAGGGACCTCAGTCCGGTCTCCTCGGTCCCGGATACCGCGATCTTGGCCTGTTTGGCTCTGACCATGTCGGTGGGTTTTGAATTGTCATCCCACATGACGTCGACATACGCGCGAGGGTTGGCTTTCTCAAAGGCGTGAGCCAGTGATTCCATCATGCGTTGTTCAGGCCCGTGGCCGGCGATGGTGAGGGATCCGGCCACTTCGGCAGAGGCGGGAATAGCCATAAGACAGACTAGGACCGCACAGATACAAATGCTGATACGGATGTCCATGCTGAACCTGTCTCCCTGTCGATTCCGAGCCGGTGTGCTGTCCCGCCAGATGGTCTGAAGAGGAAGATGACACAGGTAAGCGGCCCGCGCCAATTCTCTCATGTCTCTTTCACGAACCGTTACCTTCGGAAGGGCCGGAGGGCCCTTGACCGGTCATCATGTCCGAGGTGACATCGACCCGTTTGCCCATGGCGGGAGGAAGTTTGGAAAACCGATCCATGCGCTCATGCAGCATGTTGTAGGCCTTCATTTCCTCGAAGCCTGGCTTATGGCTGCCTTTCACCTTGGAGGCAAATGCAGACAAGACTCTGGTGGCGCCGATTCCTTTGCATTGTGGGCAAGCGGTATCCTCGGGCCTCGCATGAATAGACTGAGTGGCCTCAAACTGGTGTGTGCATTGATCACAGCGATATTCATAGACCGGCATAGCCGACTCCTTGGATAAGGCCCCATGGCCGCGCGCCGGGGTGTAAGCCTGGATAAAGCGGTTTCCTGCTGGTAGCGCTTGACCCTGTGTATATCTTTGCACTATTGTACCGAAAATTTGTGCCGAAACGCGAGCCACAATTGGAGGACTGTTTGAAATGCCCCTGTTAATTCGGAAGTACAAAGGCAACAGCGGTGTCATGCAGGAAGAACGGATTGATGACCCAGACCGGATCGAGCGCTACCTGCGGCTGTTCGATAAGGATGATGTCAAGAAGCTCGAAACGGGCGTCAAGACCGTCATCGAGAAGGATGAATGGCAGCTCCTGCCATAGGGCGCCCTCCTCGGTTCATCGTACAATCTCACGTTCATGACCGTCACTGATTCGCTGAGAGAGCGTCCTCGCGTTGCCCTCATGCCTTCTTGCATGATAGGCTCCCTCCGGCGGCAGTGACGCCGGCATCAGCGAGGTATCATGATCTATTGGCTTCATATTGCGCGGGCAATCGATCGCGTGACATTGCATCGGGACCGCTGTTCCGAAGTGCCTTCCAGCGTGTCGAGCAGCGATTTCTGGGAGGGAGGCTGGTTTGATTACCCGGACAAGGAGCGAGCGCTCGCGGCTATGGAACAGGCTGGCACGAGCGATGAGCGCAAATGTGCGCTCTGCAAGCCTTAATGCAGGCGCGAGGTCGGTCGACTTGTCAGGGGGCACGCCTTAGCGCCTCTCAATATTGTCATTTCGCCATTCACTAGTTCACCTCTCATCTCTCTTCACCATGCCTCAATTTGCGCTACTCCTCACCACGTTTGTGTGGGGAGCGACGTTTCCGGCCACCAAAGTGGCGCTCGAACAAATTGCACCGCTTTCCTTTCTCTTCTTGCGGTTCTTCCTCGGCATAATCGTGGTGCTGGCGGTTTTGTTGCTCATGCGACGCCGCTTGGTGACGGATGCTCGTATGTTGCGTATCAGCCTCATCGCGACGGGCTGGTTATTTCTGGGCTATGTGTTGCAAACGGTCGGCCTCAGGTACACGACGGCCTCGAACTCGGCGTTCATCACCGTGCTCTATGTCGTGTTCGTGCCGCTGTATTTGCGTCGGCTGGGCCTCCACACCTGGGTGTCCAACGGGATCGCATTGCTCGGACTGTGGTTTTTGGTTCGTCCGGCTGCGTCTGCGAACCTGGGGGATATCCTGACATTGGGGAGCGCCGCCGCCTTTGCCGCCCATATGGTCTGTCTGGAGCGTTATACTCGCGTGGTGGATCCGATTTCCCTCTTTACCTGGCAACTCTTGTTTATGGCTCTGGCGATGTTGGGGACGATGTGGTGGGAGCATCCGACGGTGTCGATGTTTGAGCCGACCCGTGCGTTGATCGTCGGCTTGGTGGTCACCGGTGTTCTGGCGACGGGGGCGTTTGCCGTGCAGATGTGGGCTCAACGGCTTCTCCCCGCGCAGCAAGTCGCGTTGTTGTTTGCCGCCGAGCCGGCCGTTGCGGCCTGGCTTGCCTGGTACTTCCTCGGTGAAACGTTGGATGTGCAGGGATGGTTTGGTAGCGCAATGATTCTGGGCGGCGTTCTGCTCGGGTCTTGGACGACAGGCCATATCTCTCCGGCACGTCCTGAGTCCACGCCCGCGCATTCAGGAGGTTAAAATGGCACAGAAATTCGGAAGCAGCCGATGGGTACAAGAGGGGTTTCTCGATAACCGGCAGGAGGGCACGGTCGTGGGCAGGATCACCTTCGCGGTGTTAGGCCCCGTCGATTTCTACTTGTTAGGAAACGCTCGAGGAGAGGCGTCAGGCCAGGTGATCCGATTCAAAAATAGCCGGTTCGCGGACGAAGATCTTGCCGGCCAGGTCCTAGGTGATGTGGAAATCCCGCAGATCGGCGAGGTGAGTTTGATTTCCTTCGACCCGCATCCGCACCTGGTGCCCCATCCCTATTTCGAATGGTTTTCATTGAGAAAGAATCACTACCGCATCGAATTGCTGCCGGAAGAGGCGTGGATTGCGACTGCGGTGGAAACCGGAGAGATCGAGCCGATCAGCCGCGAGATTCGAGAGCGGCTGGGATCCCAGGCTGCGCGTAAGCCTCTGGCGGTCGAAGAGTCGGACTGGGTGTAGGTCGGACGGAAAGGCGGGCGCGATCGCGCCCGCCTTGGGTCTCGCCTTAAGCGAGTTTGTTCTTGCCTTCCCGCACGTGCGCGGGGACTTCCCGAATATCCCAGATCAATCCCACCGCTTGCAGGCCACGTAAGAGGTAATAGGTAATGTCGATTTCCCACCAATAAAAGCCCTGGCGAGTTGAGGCGGCATAGTAGTGATGATTATTGTGCCATCCTTCGCCGAGCGTGATCATGGCCAGAAAGAAATTATTCTTGCTGTCGTCGCCGGTTTTGTAACGCTGCGACCCATAGACGTGGGAAAGCGAGTTGATCGTGCAGGTGCCATGGAGTAAGGCCACGGTGGAGACAAAGAAGCCCCAGATCAACATTTGCGGACCATTGGTGCCGAGGCTCGGCGCATAGGTTTCAAGCAACTTGCCCAGGCCGAACATCCCGAACCCACAGATTGTCGGGACGAGGGTATCGAATCGATCCAGAAAACGGAGTTCCGGGAATTTAGCGAAATCACCGATACTTTTCAGACGCGGTGGAAAAAATTTCTTGGACGAAATCCAGCCGATGTGAGCCCATAGAAACCCACCTTGCCTGACCGAATGGGTGTCTTCCGGTTTGTCGGAGTAGACATGGTGGTGGCGGTGGTGTCCGCCCCACCAGAGCGGGCCGCGTTGTGCGCAGGAAGCTCCTAGCAAGGCAAAGGCAAATTGGCAGGCTCGCGAAGTCTTGAAGGTGCGGTGCGAAAAATAGCGATGATACCAACCGGTAATCGCGAACATGCGCACGAAATAGAAGGCGGCGGCGACGCCCACGGCGGTCCAGCTCCACCCGACGACGAACACACCCAAACAGAGCAGGTGCACGATGATGAGAGGGATGGCCCGTAGCCAGTCTACCGAGGCCGGGGCATCATCGGTCTTCATATGCTCAATCCCTGCCCAGGAGTCGAACCACCGAACGACGGTGAGCCAGGGAGCATCGCCCTTGGGTTGGTCATCGCTTTTGGAAAGCTCACCCCGTTCAGGTAAGGCGAGCGGCTGCAGATCACTACTCATGCCACCTCCACATTATTTATGCGAGTCTAAGAATGCATGACCGGGGGGTCGCGCCGTAATTCCACTGACGTCACTTAGTCATCGCGGCGCTTGTGAATGATACGATGAGGCAGGCCGCTGGATGCTTTGGATTGTGTCGCTCACTTGAGCAGGGTTACGCAGGCTCGGCTACACGTAGGATGATTATACACAGATTCACGAGGAAATGTCGTGAGAATTTTTGCGAGTCGCCATCGCACCCTTCCCGAGCGAACGCGAGCATGGCGCGTGGCTTGATTTGCGGCTCCCCGGGTCGCGGCCGATAGAGGGACCCGTCCAGGTGACGCGGGACTTAACCGTTTGACTCTGTTCAGAGTGCCCCTCTAAAATGCGCTCCACGATGAATGATCGATTTCTTAAGGCCTGCCGGCGCGAACCGGTCGATGGCACGCCGGTGTGGTTCATGCGTCAAGCCGGCCGGTACATGGTCGAGTACCGGCGGTTGCGTGAGAAACATTCCATTCTCGACCTTTGTAAAACGCCTGAATTGGCGGCGCAAGTCACGCTGCAGCCGATCGACCGGTTTGCGCTCGATGCCGCCATCATCTTTGCGGATATTCTGCTTCCCCTTGAACCGATGGGCCTTTCCCTGGAGTTTGCAGAGGGCGAGGGGCCCATTATTCACAATCCGGTGCGGGATCGAGCCGCGGTGGAACGGCTCAAGGCCATTGACGATACAGAGCTCAAGTACGTGATGGACGCGATCCGTCTCACCCGTACCAGGTTGGCCGGACGAGTGCCGTTGATCGGATTTGCCGGCGCGCCCTTTACCCTCGCGAGTTATGCCATTGAAGGGGGCAGCTCCCGGAACTATATCCATACGAAACAGATGATGTATGGCGAGCCGGAAGTCTGGCATCGGCTGATGGATAAGTTTGCGCGCGTGATTACCGGTTATCTTCGACAGCAGATCAAGGCCGGCGCCCAGGCCGTGCAGTTATTTGACAGTTGGGTGGGATGTCTGTCCGCCGGGGACTACGACGAATATGTCATGCCGCATGTGCAACTCATTTTTGAGGGATTGAAGCACGAAGGCGTGCCCCTCATTCACTTCGGCACGGGCACCACGGCAATCTTGAAATCGATGCGTCAGGCGGGCGGCGATGTGATCGGGATCGATTGGCGGATTCCGCTCGACGAAGCTTGGGTCTTGGTGGGCCATGATCGCGCGGTGCAGGGAAACCTTGACCCAGTCACCTTGTTCGGGCCGGTCCATGAGATCGAGCGACGGGTCACGGATATTTTGCGGCGCGCTGCCGGTCGGCCAGGACACATTTTCAACCTCGGGCATGGAATCCTTCCCAATACGCCTGTCGAGCATGTCGCTGCGACGATCGATCTGGTGCATAAGCTGAGCGCACGGTGAGCGTGTGAAGCGTCGCGCGTGAAACGTGAGGCGTTCAGTTTACGTTCCGGAGAGGGGCCCTGCTCACGAGATGCGCTTCACGATTCACGAGCAACGAGGTTTCGGATGCCAGGACCGCAACAACCGATCGCCGTGCTCCTGATGGCGATGGGTGGACCCGATTGTCTCGAAAATGTCGAGGCGTACCTCATGGATGTACGAGGAGGCCGAACGACCTCGCCCGAACTCGTCGAAGAAATCCGCTGCCGTTATCGTGTCACCGGCGGGAAATCTCCCGTGCTCGGCATCACGCGAGAGGTGGCACAGGCGTTGGAGGGTCGGCTGAACGGACTGGGTGAACAGCGTTATCGCTGTTATGTCGGATTGCGGCACTGGCACCCCTTTATCAAGGAAACCTATGCCCGCTTGCTCGAAGACTTTCCGGAGCGAATCATCGGTTTCTGCATGGCGCCGCAATATTCCTCGCTCAGCATCGGCGCCTATATGAAAAAGGTCGAAGAGGCGCGCAGGGAACTAGCCAGCGAGACACCGATCAGTTATGTGACCAGTTGGCACCGCCATCCCTTGCTGATTGCCAGTATCGCAGGCAACGTTCATCAGACCCTGCAGAAATTTCCTGTCGAGGTTCGTTCACGCGTGCCGATCTTGTTCACGGCCCACAGTCTGCCGGAACGAGTGGTTGCCATGAAGGACCCGTATCCGGAGGAAGTCAACGGAACGGTTCAGGCAGTCTGCGAGCAGCTGGGGAGTCAACCGACGCGGTTTGCCTATCAAAGCCAGGGTCGATCCGGGGAGAAATGGCTCGGCCCGTCGGTGGAAGAGACGCTGGCTGAGTTGGCCCAAGAAGGTCACCGGCATGTCCTGGTAGCTCCGATCGGCTTCATTTGCGACCACGTGGAAACCCTGTACGACATTGATATCGAGTTAAAGCAGCTGGGCCAGACGAAAAGCATGCAGCTGGAACGTATTCCCATGTTGAACGCCTCGGCGGCACTGATCGACATTGTGACGTCGGTGGTGGAAGCGCACGAATCCTCGCTGGTTCACTAGGAGGATGTTGAAAAAGGCCTGCAGCTTTGTTCTCGCGTCGCTCCGAGGCTCGACGTACCCAACCACGTACGACTCACCTCGTCGCGTGCTGCGGCCTCGCTGCAGGGCCTTTTTGAACATCCTGTGGGAATCATTCATCGATTGTCCTGACGCTCGAATTTTTCAGGTAGCGTCGCAGCATGTTCCACTCCCTACTAGCGGCACAACTCGTGGCGCGCACCCCTAAGTCAGTGGTCATTGTCGGCGGAGGCATTTCGGGCCTTTCGACGGCGTTCGCGCTGTTGGAGCAGGCAGCGGCGGCTGACCTTCCGATTACCTGCACCATCCTCGACGCCGCACCGACCTGGGGCGGAAAAATTCTGACCCATCGAGTCGGCCAATTGATCATGGAGGCGGGACCGGATTCGTTTCTGTCACAAAAGCCCTGGGCGATGGATCTCTGTCGGCGAATGGGACTGGCCGACCAACTCATCAATACCAATCCCGTCGAGAAAAAGGCGAGTGTGTTGTGGAAAGACCGGCTGCATGAGTTGCCGGAAGGGTTGGTCACGTTTACCCCGAGCCAGTTGGGGCCATTCTTTCGCAGCGGACTCCTGTCGTGGATGGACCTCGGGCGTATGGGGTGCGATGTGGTGATCCCGCCGCGCCGGTCAACCGACGACGAATCGCTGGCCGCATTTTTTCGACGGCGATTCGGGCGGCACGCTTGCGAACGGGTCATGGAACCATTGATGGCGGGCATCTATGCCGGTGACGCCGAGCAGATGAGCCTCCGTGCGACCTTTCCGCGTTTTTATGAGCTGGAACAGACGCACGGCAGCGTGATTCGCGGCATGATGGCGGCCCGGCGCGCCAGGGCTCGGCAGGGTTCCGGCGGGCGTCCTGCGCACACGATGTTCGTGACACTGCGGAATGGTCTCGGGGATTTGGTGACGGCACTCGCCGGTCAGATTCACAAGGCGGGCGGACTCTTGAAAGCGGGCGTTCAAGCCGAGGCGGTGCGGGTGCGATCGCACCAGGCCGGTCGTTGGATGTATGACATTATCTGCACCGGCGGCACGGCCTTGTCGGCGGAGGCATTGGTGTTGGCGACGCCTGCCTATGTGAGCGCCGAATTGGTCAGGCCACTGTCTCCCCTGGCGGCCGGATTGATGGATATGATTCCTTATGCTTCGACCGCGACGATCTCGCTCATGTATCCTGCCGACGCGGTCGGCGATCGGTTGCAGGGATTCGGCTTCGTGGTTCCGCGCATCGAGGGGCGGGAGCTGATCGCCGCAACCTGGACGTCACGAAAATGGCCCCATCGCGCGCCACCGGAACAGGTATCAGTTCGTTGTTACCTGGGGGGCGTAGGGCGCGAGGCGATTTTGGAACAGGACGATGAGGCCTTAGCGCAATGTGTCCGGAGAGAGCTGGCCTCCATCGTCGGCGTGCAGGCCACGCCCCATTATGTTGAGGTGAATCGATGGTATCGGGCGATGCCCCAGTATACGATCGGGCATCTCGACCGGCTGGCGCAGGCGGAGTCGGCGCTCTCACGATTCGGCGGCCTGGGGATCACGGGCGCCGGTTATCGTGGAGTGGGTATTCCCGATTGCATCAGGGACGGCACGGAGACGGCGGCGGAGACGCTTCGTTATTTGCAGACAACGATGGCATGAAGGAAGCGTCGGACGAAGTTTGGAAGAGAAGGAATATCAAGATGTTGAATGACCAATTAGTGATTTCCAATGTCACCGGTCCCTTTCGCGAGCCGCGCGAACCGGTGTTGTCCTATGACTATTCCATTCAGCGTGCGACCTGGGCAGCAACCCATGCCGTTCGGGTGAAGATCGCCCTGGCTGAAGAGCTGGACTATATGAAGGAAAAGTTGCTGGGCCCCGTCACGGGAAGTCCCGGGCAACAACTGATGTTGAATAAGTTTCTCTCCCGCAAGATCGGTGATCAGAAGCTCCGGATCGCAGAGGCGGAAGGGATGCTGAAGGAGCGTGGCGACGTCTTGCTGCCGCCGTTCACCGGATCGTGGGCCCAGTACTTTTCGCAATTGGAGTCCTGGATACAGGCGGAACAAGATATGCTACGCGCCGAGATCAAGCAGGTCACTGGGCTCTCCTCATAATCAGCCGGTTTGGGGTGGTATCCTGTCGAGACCCTTCCAAGTTCTTGCCGTTCTCGATGCCGCGTTCCGATGCCTCACTGGACCGTCGTACGCGCGTCAGTGATGTTTCCACACAGAATCTGTGGATAAGCATGTGAATATCCAGTTTCTCCTCGCCAAATGGCCCCTCACCAGACAGGTCCATCAGCGGCCTGCACAAGTTTTAGGCATTGGGGCGGCCGCCCTCGTCACCCCCTAGATCCTGTAGGAGATGAAAACCCCTAGGGGCATGTGTCAGGGCCACATTCTGCCTGGGGATAGCAGGGGCCGGCTGTGCAAGGTGTTTGGAGCGCGGTGGCTTAAAATATGCGGCGGTATTGTTTGCTATGCACACCGGACTCGTCGGCGAATCCAATCGAACCGGTATCGGGATTACTGGTGTCGTTGAGATCGATGCGGTAGTGTCCGCGCACATGTTCCATGGCTTCTTCGAACGGGATCACCTGCGGATAGAGGTTGCCTGGGGCGTGGGCTCCCCGAGCCAATGTGCCGACGACATCCGGCGTTGCATACTTCGGGTCTGAAAATATGTAGAGATCGGCGACTGCATGGTCCCCCAATTTGTGGCCCGGGCTTGTGGCAGGGAGTATCGTCGCCAGGCTGCGGTTCAGACGAGCTTGCTTGAATTGCTTCAAGAGGCTCACGACTTGGCTTGTCGTCACCTGCGCCGGCACGACGATGCTCATCGCATTGAACTCGGTCAACGTCGTCTGAACTTTGTACATGACCGGGGCGGCATCGGGATCTTCCGTGACTACCTGCGAAATCTCCGGTCCGGCGGCCTGTTTCTGTTTGCCGGTAGGGACTGCCAGATTGATCAACAGCCACATCACCAAGATCACGCCGAAGAGGACAAGCAGCGGATGAAGTCCCGCTCGTTTACCTTCTTGGTAGGGATTGTGATCGTCGCTCATGTGAGAGCCCTTGTCTCTCCGGATGATGGGGGGAGGGGAGGACGCGTGTCGACGGGCTGAGGGGATTCCAGCCGTTTGGCCTCTTCCCAATAATGATCCATCTCCGCCAGACTGAGGTCATTGACCTCTCGTCCACTCCGCAGAGCCTGTTGCTCGATAAAATGAAAGCGGGTGGTAAAGCGGTTGGTGGTTTGCCGGAGGGATTCTTCAGGATTCACCTTCAGACGTCGAGCCAGATTGACCAATGAAAAGAGCAGATCACCCAGCTCCGCGGCCATTTCCGCGGTGGCTTGCGCCGTCGTGCCGGCGCTGCTGATCGCCTCCCGAAGTTCGGCGATCTCTTCCTCCACTTTGGCGAACACGTCGGTGAGGCCTTGCGGCCCTTCAGGCCAGTCGAATCCGGCCCGCGCCGCTCGCACCTGGGTTTGATAGGCGCGAAGTAAGGCCGGCAATGCTTGGGGAATGTCGTGGAGAACAGATTCCGATTTTCCGGCCTGTTGGCGCTCGGCCCGCTTGATGTCTTCCCAGCGATGGACCACTTGGTCGGAATCGAGCGCCGGTTCCGCAGTGGCCGCACCAAAGACATGCGGATGGCGGCGCACTAATTTGTCCCCGAGTTGCTGCACCACTTCGTCGATCGTGAAGGTGCCCTGTTCGGTGCCGATTTGGCTATGAAAAAGCACTTGCAGCAGCACGTCACCAAGCTCTTCTTTCAGCTTGGCAAAATCACCTCGATCGATGGTGTCCAGCGCTTCGTATGTTTCTTCGATCAGGTAGGGTTTGAGGGATTCGTGCGTCTGCTTTTGATCCCATGGGCAGCCGTCGGGCGCCCGCAACTGGGCCATGATGGACACGACTCGATCAAACTGTTCGGACATGCGAACCCTCCCTTCGTGGCGTCACTCTAGCTGAGTTCTATCGCGCCTTCAACGGGGCCTCTGTCTTGCGCGCCTGTAAGGCCTATGGTAGGGTACGGTCCGATATTCAAGCCGGGCGGATCGGAGGCGTTAACATGGGTGAGGAGAAGGATCAGGGATTCGTCATTCGGGATCGTCGCGGGCGGGGCGAAGAGGCTCCGCCATCTACGGCGTCGGAGCCGCCACCCGCCTCTGCCCCCTCATCTCCCGAGGCCCATCACGCAGATGCCGACTCAAAAATGTCGGCCGGTCACCTGCCGGTGAACTTTTCGTCTTTCGTGATTTCGATGGGAAGCTCGGCCTTGATGCTCATGGGCGAGCAACTGGATCCCGGGCAGCCGGCGATGCCATTGAATCTTCCCCAGGCCAAGGAAATCATCGATCTGCTTTCGATGCTCGAGGAAAAAACGCGGGGTAATCTCACGTCGGATGAGCAAGTCGTGATGAAAGACATGCTCTACGCGTTGAGGATGAAATTCGTGAGCTTGACCTCCGGAAAATCGACGCTTCACACCCCATAGCCTCGTGCGCTCCGCTTATCTGCCGTCCTGCTCCGCGCGGTCCGTCTCTCTTCCGTGGTCGCGCTTGTTCCTTGCATCCCCTCGTGGGTGATCCTTCTTCACCGAGGACGGTGTGAACCGGATCAGTGCGTTTTTGAGACTCCCTTCGAAATTCGTTATAGTGAGGCTGGATGAAGTAAGCAGGGCGTGAGTTGGAGCCTTGGTAGATGCCTGAATCGATGGACATGACGAAGCTCGTCCCGCCTGGTATGTCGCGTGGCGAAAAGCCGTCCTCCGCCTCCACTGAAAGCGAGCGGCGAAAACGTCATGTGCGGCCGGTCTGGATCGTCTTGATCCTCTTATTGCCATGTCTGGCCCTGACATTCTACTACGCCCAGACGGCCATACCACTAGGCGAAGAATCGGATTCTTTTCTTCCCAGCACCGGGTACGCCTTCGTTCTCCTCCTGGTCAATCTGGACCTGATCGGGTTCGTCGTACTCACGTTGCTGCTGTCCCGCAATCTCATCAAGGCCTATTTCGAGCGACGACATCGTTTGGTCGGATCAGGATTTCGCGCCAAGCTGGTCGCGGCCTTTATCGGCTTTTCCCTGATTCCGACCGTGTTGCTGGCGCTGGTTGCCAGCGGGTTGGTCAACAAGGCGGTTGATGTCTGGTTCAACGATCAAATCGAACATGTCATGAGGGATTCGTACGAGGTCGCGCGGCTGCACCATGCCGGCCACGTGTCGCTGGCGATCAACAGCGCGCGGGCCATCAGCCACGAAATCTTTCGCGAGGAACTGTTGTTGCCGGAGCAGCGCGATTTGTTGGTGGCGGCGATCGCCCGCAAGCGAGCGGAATATGCGACGGCCGGGATTGAGATCTTTTCTTCAAAAATGGAAACGCTGACGAAATCGCTCGATCCCGAGGTGCCGGTCACGGTGCTCGATCTGCCGATCGGCCAACTGGTGTTGCAGGTGATCAACGGCAAGCAAGAACTGACGTCGGTTCAAGAGGCTCAGACGGGGCGTTTGGTCCGAGCCGGTGTGCCGATTGCCTCCAGCATCCGACGAGGAGAAATCGACGGGGTCGTGGTCGTGGATGCCTATGTGCCTGAATCCCTGCTCGGCAAGATGGAGAGCATCGGACGCCAGTATGCCGAGTATAAACAGATGAAGGCGATGAAGAACCCCATCAAGGCCGGGGCCTATCTGCTCGTGGCGGTCATTACGGTCATGATCCTCTTCAGCGCCACCTGGTTCGGATTTTATGTGGCCCGGGGCATTACCGTGCCGATTCAGCGCCTGGCTGAGGCGACGGAATCCATTGCGCAGGGTGACCTCTCAGTGCGCATCGAAGCCAAGGCAACAGATGAGATCGGCACCCTCGTCGAGTCCTTCAATCGCATGACGGCCGATCTGCAAAACAGCAAGACCAAGGTGGAAGAAGCCAACGTGTCGCTCAGGCAATCCAACCTCGAACTGGATCGCCGGCGCGCCTACATTGAAACGGTCGTCGATACGATCGCCGCGGGACTGCTCTCCATCGATCGGCAGGGGATCATTACCACATTCAATCCTTCTGCCGAGCGTATGCTGGGGCTTTGGGCGGATCGGTTTCGGGGCCGGTCCGCCAATGAGGCGTTTAAAGAATATAAATTGAACCTTTTTCAGTCCGTCTACGATCGTATGCTGGCCGATCAGCGGGACAATATCGCCGTGGAAGGTCAGTTGGACCTGCAGGGACGATTCCTGACCATCGGCGTGCATTGTTCACGAATGAAGGATGAGGCGAGCAAGGATCTGGGCTTCGTGTTGATCTTCGAAGATCTCTCGGAGCTGATCAAGGCGCAGAAGGCGGCGGCATGGCGGGAAGTCGCGCAGCGGATCGCACACGAGATCAAGAACCCGCTGACACCCATTCAGCTCTCTGCCCAACGGCTGCGGAAAAAATTTCAGGACAAGGCACCGGATTTCGACCGGATCTGCGACGAGTCCACGCAGGTGATCGTGAACGAAGTCGGCAGCCTCAAGCAAATGCTGGACGAATTCTCCAAGTTCGCGCGGATGCCCGCGCCGCACATGACGATGGGCTCGTTGGATGACGTGGTCAAGGAAGTGGTGGCCCTTTATCAGAGCGCCCATCGCGAAATCGACTGTGTGGTGAATCTCGACCCAGACCTGCCGCCCTTCAACTTCGATCGAGAGCAGATCAAACGTGTGCTGGTGAATCTGTGCGATAACGGTATTCATGCGATGAATCACAAGGGCCACCTTTGGATTACGACTCGGTACGACACGAAGCAGCGCCGAGCAGTGGTGACGGTCGCGGATGAGGGCACGGGCATCTCGCCGGAGGACCAAGAAAAATTATTCGTGCCGTATTTTTCGAGAAAGAAGACCGGTACGGGGTTGGGGCTGGCCATCGTGCGGCGCATCGTGACCGATCACGATGGCCAGATTCATGCGGGGAATCACCAGCCCAAAGGCGCCTTATTTACGTTCGAGTTGCCGGTGTAGACGGAAAGCTGTCAGTAGTCAGGGTTCAGCCGGTGCAGGAGTGTATCCTCGAATGACGAAGCTGACAGCTGATGGTTGACTGCTGTCGGCAGAAGAAGTGGGAGAAGACATGTCTGCCTCGATCCTCATAGTAGACGATGAAGTGTCGATCCTGAACTCCTTGAGCAGCATCCTGGAGGATGAAGGTTATGAGGTCAACGTGGCCAAGAGCGGGGTCGAGGCGCTCAAACTCTGCGCGATGAATCCACCCGACTTGATGATGCTGGATATTTGGATGCCCGAGATGGATGGCCTGGAGACGCTGAGGCGGTTGCGGGAACTGGTTCCGAACACGCAAGTGATGATGATGTCGGGGCATGGGTCGATCGAAACCGCGGTGAAGGCCATCAAGCTGGGGGCCTACGACTATATAGAAAAACCGCTGTCGCTCGAAAACGTCACCTTGCGGGTGAAGCATGCTTTGGATCAGCATCGACTCGAACAGGAAAACCGGACGCTTCGCACCAAGGTGGAACGTAAGTTCGAATTGGTGGGCCGTGCTCCAGTCATGCAGCAGTTGAAGCAAATTATCGAGACGGCCGGTCCGACCAACAGTCGCGTATTGATCGGCGGAGAAAATGGAACCGGAAAGGAACTGGTGGCCCGAGCCATCCACCAGCATAGCGCGAGGGTGGATCGTCCCTTTGTGGCGGTGAACTGTGCCGCGATTCCGGAAACCTTAATCGAGAGCGAGTTGTTCGGGCATGAACGCGGGTCCTTCAGCGGGGCCACGGCCATGAAGCGGGGTCAATTCGAGCAGGCCGACAGCGGCACGCTGTTCCTGGATGAGATTGCGGATATGAGCCTGAGCACGCAGGCTAAGGTCTTGCGCGCCCTTCAAGAGCAGCAGTTCACCCGGGTCGGCGGCACGAAATTGATCAAGGTGGATGTGCGGGTCTTGGCGGCCTCCAACAAGGATCTGTTGAGAGAAATCGACAAGGGCACTTTTCGGGAAGATCTCTTCTACAGGCTGAATGTGGTACCGATCGTGGTGCCGCCCCTGCGAGACCGTCGCGAAGATATTCCCCTGCTGGTGAACCATTTCCTGCATGTGCATGCCGAGGAACAGGGCCTGAAGATCAAACAGGTGTCGCTGGAGGCCATGGAGGTCTTCATGCAATATGAGTGGCCGGGGAATATTCGGGAATTGCGCAACCTGATCGAACGATTGATGATCATGGTGCCGGGCCCCGTGATCGAGGCCTCACATGCCTCGGTCGCGCTGCAGGTGCGCGCCAATTTGTCGGTGCCGCAGCCCCTCATGGCAGGACCACAACCGGCCAGTACGCTGCTGACCAGGCACTACGACTCTCTTCGTGACGCCCGCAATGCCTTCGAGAAAGAGTTCATTGCGCGCAAATTGCGCGAGCACCATTGGAATATTTCCCGCACCGCCGAAGACCTGCAGATTGAACGCAGCCATTTGCATCGAAAGATTAAGCTGCTTGATGTCGAGATGCGCCCTGAAAGCTAGGAGGGCTGCTGAAAAAGGCCTCCAACTTCGTTCTCGGCTCGAAACAATCCTCAACGTACCCCAAGGGTACGCCTGCCAGAGCTTACTCCTTGTTGACCATTATCTCTCGCATAGCTAAGATGCGGCGCCTATGACTACCTATCGCGATGCCGGGGTCGATATCGATGCCGGTGACGAATTCGTCGAACGGATCAAACCCCATGTGCGGGCGACCTTTCGGCCTGAAGTCTTGACTGATTTGGGCGGGTTCGGCGGACTCTTCCGATTTCAAGCCAGTCGCTATGAGGATCCAGTCTTAGTGTCGGGAACCGACGGCGTCGGAACCAAGCTCAAGATTGCCTTTCTCATGGATAAGCACGACACGGTCGGCATTGACCTCGTGGCCATGTGCGTCAATGATATCGCCGTCAGCGGCGCAGAGCCGCTGTTCTTCCTTGACTACTTCGCGACCGGGAAACTGTCGTTGAACACCGCCGAGGCCGTCGTCCGCGGGATTTCCGACGGCTGCCGCCAAGCCGGTTGTGCCTTGATCGGTGGAGAAACCGCCGAGATGCCTTCATTTTATGCGGAGGGGGAGTACGATTTAGCCGGCTTCGCGGTCGGGGTAGTGGATCGCTCAAAAATGATCGATGGGCGCCGGATTGTACCGGGCGACGCGGTCATTGGAATCGCGTCGTCCGGTGTCCACAGCAATGGGTTTTCGTTGGTGCGCAAAGTGCTCTTTGAAAAAAGTCGGCTCACAGTCGACAATGTGATGCCGGAACTGGGCGGGATGCTGGGCGAAAGCCTGCTGGCTCCCACGCGAATCTATGCCAAGCAGATTTTGGCGCTGGCCGAAACCTGTCCGATCAAGGGGCTCGCGCATATTACCGGCGGCGGAATTACGGAGAACTTGCCTCGGGTATTTCCGGCACGTTGCGGGGCGCGCATCCGCCGTGGCTCATGGCCGGTGCTGCCGATTTTCCACGCGATTCAAGAGCGAGGTGCAGTCGCGCTGGACGAAATGTATCGGGTCTTCAATATGGGCATCGGAATGATTCTGGTTGTCGCCCCTGAACATGCCGACCACGTTATAACCAAGGTCGGGGAATTGGCCGATAAAGCCTATCGGATTGGTGAAATGGTGGCGCAGTCGACCGACGAGGGGGTGGTGGAGTATGTCGGGTAGGCCGTCGCAATTGGTGCGACTCGGCCTTTTGCTCTCAGGCCGAGGATCAAACCTTCAGGCGATCATCGACGCCATCGAGGCAGGAATCCTGTCGGCCGAGATCGCGGTGGTCGTCAGCAATAAACAGGATGCCGGTGGTCTCGAACGGGCGCGGAAACATGGCGTGCCTCATGTGTGGTTGGATCCGAAGCCGTTCGCCGGTCGGCCGGATAGTCGTGAGGCCTACGATCGAGCCCTGCTCGATGTGCTGCGGAAATACGAAGTGGATCTGGTGCTCTTAGCCGGCTATATGAAAATCGTGACTGCCGTTCTGGTGACCGCGTACGAGAATCGGATGATGAACATTCATCCGTCGCTGCTCCCTTCATTCCCGGGGTTGGATGTGCAAAAAAAGGCGATCGAGCATGGGTGCAAAATCTCCGGCTGCACGGTGCATTTCGTGACAGAAGGCGTAGACGAAGGTCCTATCATCGTGCAGGCTGCCGTGCCGATTCTGGAAGGGGATAGCCCCGATGTCCTTGCCGCCCGCATCTTGGAACAGGAACACCGGATCTACCCTCGGGCGATTCAACTCTATGCGGAGGGACGCCTGCGCGTAGAAGGACGACGGGTGTTGGTAGCGGATGCCGGATTGCCGGCAAACGGTTTTCACAATCCCGCGTAATGTCCTGCCAGAATCGCAAGTTGATATGGAGACGGGCGCGCTGGTTGTGTATAATGCCCCCTGGCTCAGGCTGTCGGCGGTTCGGGAAAGCGCGTTCGTAGTTTTAGCCGAGTCAGAGTCTGTGTTTCGACAGGTCTGTGTGTGGGGGGCTAGCTCAGTTGGGAGAGCACTACGTTCGCAACGTAGGGGTCGGGGGTTCAACTCCCCTGCCCTCCACCAGCTTTATTTTTACCTACTGTGAGTTTCAATAGTCCCGCATAACTTCCCGACATTTCCGCCGTTAAAAAGCGCTCAGTACCATCGGCACACGGGTGAAGAATGATCTGCTCCCCGAGAAGATTCCTTAGAATGGCCCGTGCCTTGTCTACATGATGAGCCCGAAGGCTTTGAATCTCGAATACTATCTTCTCGAAACGCTCCTTTAGCTTTGGCATAAGAAGCGCCAAGTCATTAAGTCTGGACCTGTGGTCCTTAAGCTCTTCCTGGATCCGATCACGCTCCCTCTCGACCTTTTGTAATTCAGCTTTCGTGGAGGGCGTCAAAATCCCTTGCTTAATGGCTCGTAGAATGTTGCTAATTTCCTGCTCAACTTGCTTCAGCCGCTTCGGCCTTTGTTGATCCGGGGTCTCGGTGCGGCTGCGTTCGGCCAATAGTTTCGAAACTTCTTGCTTGAAAAATTTAAAATTGTCCTCCGACAACAAATCACGTTGGATGGCGCCTCCAATAGGAGACTTTCAATCAGCTTACGGGAAGCCATAACGTGTTCGAGCAGACGGTTAGGCCACGGTACTTCACATCCGTCTCAAACACCTCCACCCCTTGCGCCGTCACACTAAGTTTCGGCGATAACGACGAGTCGTCCCAATAGACTTCAGCCGCCATAGTGTTCCACCAGAATCGTACGGATAACTTGGTACCGCCGCTCACAGTGTTGCCCTCGTTTTCGAGACACGGCTTGTACTCCCGCGGACGCGAGCTATCAGCCATGAGCCACCAGTCTGGTCGCCGAGGTGGGGACAGCTCCACGAGAACCCCTGTCTCGAGGTTGCCGCCTGGCCGATGGGCAGGACTCGTCAGGTTGACCGAACCGACGAACAGGATTTCGCGCTTCGGTTGCGCCGTAAAGAACCGATAGACCTTCGCGTGAACCGTTCGCTGGCGCACGTCTTCACTCTTGCCTCCGCGGAGTAGCTCATGAGGCAACCTAGCCCAGGTCACGTCCGGCAGGCGTCGAACCCACTCATAGATCTGCTGCGAGCAGAGCGCCTCCCCGGTATGCGCTCGGGGGAGGAACACCCGCACCTCACGAGGCTTGAACTGACTGATCAGGTCGTCGAGTGGCACAGACGTCGGTCCCTCATCGAAGTATGGCGAGATAATCTCCAGGCACATCCCATCCAAGCCGCTTCCGGCAACTTGTCGGAGGAAATCGGGAAAGGAAGATCGACCGTCGAAGAAGTGCGTATGGAGAATGCCTTCGCTCGACCGCTTGGTGCGTTGCTCCGTCGTCCGCAAGAAGCTCCGAATGGCTCGAAGAGAGGCGTGGCCATCAGACGCTTTTTCTCCAACTCGTCGTTCAAGCCCTTCCAGGAAACCGATGAGATCCTCGCGCAGCCGCGTGAAGTCACCTTCGGCGATTTCCACTGAGTGGCACGCCTCGACATTTTCCCACCAACCAACAGGGTAATAGACGTAGACGTCCCTCGTTTGCCCTATGCGGTATGCGCGATCAGTCGCCTGGTCTTCCTTGGCTGGGTTCCATGTTCGGGTGAAATGAATGACATGATTGGCTGCTTGAATATTGACACCAAACCCTACCGCTACCGGTGAGAGGATTATGGCTCCAAATCCTGGGACTGACTGAAATTCCTTAATCCGCTTCTGCCTGCTTTCGGTGCTAGCCTCCGCTGCAGAGGTATCTCCGTTGATGATATCCGGACGGAGCTTGAATACTTGCTCAATGTTCGCCATATGCCGGAACTGTACAAGGGGACAATGACTATTCCAGCAGCTTTTTCTGCGAGAAGTGTAACGGTCTCAATCCAGCGTGTGTCCGATGTTTCGATCTTTCCAAATCCGGTGTGGTCGGTTTCCCTCCCCAACGCTACGAGCTTGCCCATAGGCTCAAGAACTCTCGCTAGAAAATTTTCAAACGCCGTTTCATCTAAAAATTCCGTTTCGCTGCTATTTAGACCTAATGATATATCAGTAGAGAATGGTCGTAAGTACAACCAATATTTATGACTCTCACGGTTTGCGCGCAGGTCCGTTAGGATATCCCTTGCTTCACGACCAAATAATGCTTGATCTGGTCGCAGTCGTAGGCTTTTGGCGTATTTTGCAGACAATGCCCACGCAATGGCTATCACGAAAAGTGACAGGAGTAAGGCAAGATTCTCGTTTCTTGTGACTCCATTGATCACCCATGCGCTAATCAGGAAACCGAAAACAAAGAATAGGCATCCGGGGGGAGTGGCCAGTCCGGCAAATAGTTTTGCTTTGTCTCCTGGATCGAACCGTGACTCTGGATCGAACCATGACTCAGGTGTCCCAGTGTTATTCATCACGAGGAAGGATCATCATAGTGTGTCGCCTAAGAACGTAGCTTCTAAATCCTGGTCCATTTACATCAAAGGAGACATGGGAAAAGGCGGGTGGCATTGGGTGGTCTTCCGTGGTGGACCCGTGCTGGCCCGTCAAGTTTCTTGCACTCGACCTAATACTTACTTGGTGTGCACTAGACGGAACGAGGCTAGAAGTTCTATGCGAGGTTGTCAAGGGGAACGGTGTTAAAGCGCTGATGATTCCGAGAGGTTGGTTTGGCCTCGACCAACAGAAAACGATGGAGCGAGCACACTGCGTTTGGCGGCTGCATTCACAGCCCCGACTGGCACGTAGCTGCGCCTAGGATCTGGCCTTAAAAGAGCCGGTAAAGAGAAGTAAAACCATTTGCTTGGGTCGAAATAGTTTCCCACCTATTAAGTCAATTTACAGGTACTTACAGAGTGGCTGTCCTATACGGGACAAAGTTAGTAGCTCGACCTGCGGTTTCCTAAATTCAGACAAGGCCACCTCCGACTACCTATCCCCACAAAGAACAACAATTCACGAGGTCTCGAAGCGGGGCTTGATGAGTCTGATTTACCTTTACTGCAAGCACCGCCGCGATTTGTTGAAACTGCTGGACGATCGGCACGGGCGGCGCGCCACCCTCGTGGCCAGTCAACTCCCAGTCGATCATTGGCATGCGGCGATCGGGGAGCCAACGCTGGTGAACTTCGACCGCTTCATGGGACCCCTCCTATTCCCATGGCACCGTCGAAGCGGCATCTTACTTTGGTTGTGAACTGTCATTGTTTTGTGGGGGGCGTCAAGTGCCTCCGTGTGCCTCGCCATAATGCTGGTATTCTTTCTTATATGCGTCGAACAATTTTGTCTTGGCATCAATGTGGAAACGGAGTAAAAGCAGCGCGGGTTGCTCTGTGTAAGGGGGCGAGACCTGACCATGGTGGCTGGAATTGCTGATCCGAAGGGGCTTCTTCTCCGCTCAACCGGTAATGGTAAAGACGGGAAGCTGAGCGTGAACGATTGTGATTAAGTGCCCCAGATTGAAGCGCAACGCACCGCGTTCGACTGCCTGTTTCCCAGCTAGAGGGGGTAATCACCACAGCGGTCTCTAAGCCGCGGGTGTCTTCAGACGTTATACCATCGCAGAGGAGAGCGCATGCGCATTCAACTTCGCATCATTGGGCAACCGACATCGACGGAGGAAGCCAAGGCCACTGTTCGCGGGGCGCCTCTTTCCGGACGAAAGATTCAGGATGAGACACACTTGCTGGATACCGTCGAGGTGTTGGGCGCGTACGATGTTCGCCCCACGGCTCGTGGGGCGAACGACGTTCCAGCTCCGCTTGATGCAGAAGAGGACGACATCATTGAATTCGTGCTGGAGGATGGAGTGTCGATGTGGATGTCCGTGGCGGCGTACCGAGACCGGCAATACCGGTTGAACCCGCAGCTAAAACGGACCAGAGGATTAGATATTGGGCCGTTCATCCCAGGAGTCCCTGCGAGCAGAGGTGTGGTGAGCGATATCGCCACCGGAGCGGTGCGAATTCTCCGATTGAAGCGCGATGAGATCTGGGATCAAGCCAAGGACCCCACGCAATGGCCGGCATGGGTCAAAGAACAGGGCATCACAACTTTTGAGCAACTGGGAGCCTGGCTTACGGCCAAACTGATTATCTGGCTCATTGAGACAAAGATTCGTCCCGAGGAGGGACTCTATCGTTGGGTGAAATCATCGACCGAGAATGCGTCCTCACTCATCCCCCCGGCGGTCATACCTTCGAACCAACCTTTGTTGCTCTTTATTCATGGGACGGCTTCCAACACGCAGGGGAGCTTTGGGGCGCTCCACGGTGACGATGCGTCATCGGAATGGCAGACGCTCACTCAAACCTTTAAGGAGCACATCTACGCGTTCGAGCATCGGACCATGAGCCAGAGTCCGATCGACAATGCGTTGGTGCTGGCGAATGCACTTCCCGATGGAGCGCGCCTCACCATCGTGACTCACTCCAGAGGAGGGCAGATAGCCGATCTCCTGTGCCTCAAAGAACTCTTGTCCGAGCAGATCGGTCGTTTTGGTCGCAAAGGAGGCACTGCAAACGAGGCCGATCAACACGATCAGACGCAGCTGACAGAGTTGGCACGAGTGCTCCGCAAAAAGCGGTTTCAGGTCCAGCGCGTGATCCGGGTGGCGTGCCCATCTCAGGGAACCTTGTTGGCATCGGAAAATTTGGATCGGTTTCTTTCAGTAGTAACCAGCCTCATCGGTTTGATTCCTGTCGTCGGACAATCTCCGGTATATCAAGTCATCAAACGCATTACGCTCGAAACCGCTAAGCGTCGATGGGATCCGTCCGTGATCCCAGGGATTGAATCGATGGTGCCGCAATCGCCGCTGGTGGCTCTGCTCAACGCTCCCGATGTGCAAGCAGCTGGCGACCTGGGGGTCATCGCCGGCGACATTGAAGGGGGGAGTTGGTTCAAACGGTTGGGCGTGTTCCTCACAGACACCGTGTTCTACGACAATGAAGACAATGATTTGGTGGTCAATACGAACTCCATGTTTCAGGGGGTCTCACGCGAGAAGCCCGCTCGATATATCTTCGATCAAGGGGCCGATGTCTCTCATTTCCGCTACTTCCGGAATGCCCGCACGCGCCACCTGTTGGCTCAGTCGATTACGGGTGATCCGTGGCCTCCAGAGTTTCGGCCGCTCGAAGAAGCCAAGGTCGAGCCGGTCCCGATGCTGCGCGCCATTCAAACGAGATCCGGGGCGACTCAGCCCGTCGTGTTTGTGCTTCCCGGAATTATGGGGTCAGAGTTGCAGGTTGACGGCATGGATGTGTGGTTGAGGTATTGGCAGCTTTTCCGCGGCGGAATCGATAAACTTGCCTTGGGTGCCTCGAATGTGAATGTCAGCGGTCTGGTCGGTTCCTACTATCGCGGCCTCTGCGAATATCTCGCTGATTCCCATGAGGTGCTTCCGTTCGGCTACGACTGGCGCCAATCGATCCAGCACGCAGCCTCCGCGTTGGCCGAGGAAGTACAAAAAGTCGTGAGTCGTACTCGTGAGCCGATTCGGTTTCTGGCGCATAGCATGGGTGGGCTCGTGGTGCGGCGCTTCATTCATGACCATCCAGACTTGTGGGACATGATCTGTCGTCATGAAGGGGCTCGATTCATCATGCTCGGCACCCCAAACCGAGGATCGTACGATATGGTGGAATCGTTAGCCGGGATGGCGAAGACGGTGAAACAGCTGGCCTTGCTCGACGTCGAACATTCTCTGGATGAGATCGTGGCCCTGGTCTCGGGTTATCCAGGAGCACTGGAGCTCCTCCCTCACGACAATAAATGGGAATACTTTACCGATCTGAAGTGGGCGGCACTTCATCCCTACACCGAGTCCAAAGTTCAAATTGCGTCACGACTCTTGCGAGATGCGAAAGACGCGCTGGTTGATCTTCCCGAGCGAATTCCGCATTCGGATCGTGTGCGGTATGTCGCAGGGTGGGCCCCTCGGACGGTATGCGGGCTCTCTCTCGACGGTGAGCGCTTATCTTTCAAGGCGACCACGGCCGGTGATGGCCGTGTGACGTATCAAGCGGGATTCCTCCCCGATATTCCGGTTTGGTATGTCGATGCTGAGCATGGCGATTTGTCAGATCACAAACCCGCTTTCCCAGCCTATCGCGATTTGCTCGAACGAGGTGTGACCAGCCAGCTCTCGACTGCGCCCTTGAGCGCAGATCGAGGCGGGGACCGTGTGTTTGAGTACGAACCTGAACCAGTGCTGTACCCGACGACAGCGGATCTCGAAGCCGGCTTGTTGGGGAGACGACGAAGGGCGCGAAAGGTGGGTGTCTCAGAGAAGTTGCAGGTGTCAGTGTGTCACGGCGATCTGCTCCAGACGAACTATCCGGTTCTGATGGGGCACTACCGAGGCGATACCATCGCAGGCGCCGAGAAACTCGTTGATCAAATGGTCAATGGCGCGCTGTCGCAGCGATACCATCTTGGTCGCTACCCGGGAAGCTTAGGGACCGCCGCCGTGGTACTTGGGAAAGCAAACCAGGTGCAATCGGTCTATCGTATTCAACATGGTGCCATCGTCCTTGGGCTTGGCAAATGGGGCGAATTAACCCCTACACGCCTGACTCAAGCGGTACAACAGGGCATCACAGAGTACTGTGTGCAATATTCCCAGTGTTGCGGCACAACCGAGGCCCCCGACGTATCGACTGGGCTGACCATCAACAGCCTACTGATCGGCTCGAATACCGCGGCCAATATCGCGGTCGAAGATTCCATCAATGCTATCGTGCGGGGCGTCGCCCTCGCGAATCATGCCCTCCAGCAACAGAATGCGACTCTTCCCAGAATAGGACACTTGGAGTTCGTCGAGCTCTATTTGGACATCGCGATCGACGCCGCCAAATCGGCACATCGTGTTTCCACACACATTCAACGCGAACTGCACACGGAGATTCAGGTATCGACGTGGTTAAAGAGGGGAGTGGGAGGGCAAACCAGGCTTGTACCATCCAGCGCGCGTGGCTATTGGCGACGCTGGACCGTCACCGCCGTTCATGATGCCGTTGCGCCCCATCCTGGTACACTCCCGCCGGTCTTACAAGACCGGCTTCGTGCAAGTCTCCGCGACGAAAAAACTCTCGATCCGAAGCTGGTAAGCGCATTGGTCGAGCTCGCATTCCGGGATGGTGCCCCTAAGCGTGGTCTGCCGCACAAACTCCGCTTTCTCGCCCTCTCCGATCGGGCTCGTGCGGAAGCGATGGTGCAAGAAACACAATCGGAGCTCATTGCACAGCTGATCCAGCGATCGATCGGCTCGACTAGCTATAGAGGAGATATTGCTAAAACGCTCTTCAAGCTCTTGATTCCGCTGGACCTCAAGGACAGCCTCCTCAATCAAGACCGGGTTGTTTTTGTCCTCGACAACGTGACGGCGAACTATCCGTGGGAGATGATGATTGACTCAGGCGAACCGTTGTGCGTTCGCATGGGGATGGTCCGACAGCTTGAAACTACGGACTATGAACAACGTGTCCGAGATGCCACATCGACCGGCGTCTATGTCGTCGGCGACCCGCTGACGCCGCCGACGTATCCGTCGCTGCCTGGTGCCAGGCAGGAAGCAGGCCTCGTCGCGTCGCTGCTGAAGTCGCGCTATACCGTGAATTACTCGAGTGAGCGCCTCGGTCCTATTGAGGTCCTGAATCAGCTTTTTGCTCAGCCCTACCGGATCATTCACATCGCCGGTCACGGATATTACAACGAAGCCGCCACAGCAACGGAAGGCGCCAGGGCTGGGGTCGTGCTTGACAACGACCTCTTTATCACTGCGGCCGAGATTGCTCAACTTGATCCGATTCCCGAGTTGGTATTTTTGAATTGTTGCTACCTAGGACAGATCGGTCTCGTAGCTCCGAATAAACTGGCGGCCAGCATTTCGCGTGAATTGATCAGGAAAGGAGTGCGCGCGGTGGTGGCAGCCGGCTGGCCAGTTCGAGACGATGCGGCACACTGCTTTGCCCAAACATTTTATGCTGCGTTGCTTGCAGACCGCTCATTTGGGCACGCTCTGAGGGAGGCCCGAAAGGAGACATGGGACAAATACCCGGATTCCACAACGTGGGGCGCATATCAGGCATATGGGGATCCTGAGTTCCGTCTCAGGCCGAATGTGGAAGCGCCTACCGGTGGGGACGGGGAAGCGACGGTTGCGGCGGAAGAAGTGCTGATTACACTCAGTAGGCTCTCTCAGGAGAGCACAGAGTCTGAGGCGGCTAAGCTACGCGATCGCCTTGTGGAACTCGAGCGGAACTGTGCCGCAGAGTGGCTGAAACGGGGGGATGTTCAAGAGAAGTTTGGGGTAGCGTATGGTGAACATGGGATGTTTCAAAGCGCAGGCATACACTACGAGCTGGCGGCGAAAAGTGAGGCCTGTGAAAATTCGTCATCCCTGAGAGCAATCGAGCAGTGGATTAACGTTGAGGCACGGTTCGGTGGAACGACCGGAAATACGGCGAAGATTGAGCAAGCTATTCAGCGGGGTGAGCATTTACTGGCCTTAGGGGAAACATCCGAACGGCTCAGCATCATGGGCAGCGCGTACAAGCGACTGGCGGGGCTCCAAGCTGTGCCAGCTGATGTGAATGCTAGTCTCGTCAAGGCAGCGCAGTTCTACCAGCGGGCAGCGAAGAAAGAGGAGCAGTGTGGAGATCCGTATCCGATCCTGAATTGGCTGGCGATTGAGGCCTTGCTTGGAAACACACAGGTGCCGTATGAGTCGTGGCTATCCAAAGCGGCAGTTTTGGCGAAACAACGTTTTCAGGATCGACGAAGCGTCTGGGATCTCTTCACTGTCGCGGACATCGCGGTCGTTCGAGCGTACCAGAAGGGGACATTGCCGGACGAGCATGACAATCTCGTGGAAACCTACCGACGAGTGTTCCTTGAGTCGGCGGCGACAAAACGGCAGAGAGACTCGGCTCTTGGACAACTGGAGTTTCTCATCACGATGAAACACAAATTGATTCCTGTTCGTGGCGATGACAGGAAAGCGAAGGCAGTGCTGAACGCATTGGAAACCATCCTACACCATCTCGAGCGAGCGGAGGAGCAGAAGGATGGTGACGCGGCAGCGGTCGCAAGCCCATTGGCTTCTCCTGCGAAGCCATCACCGAGACGGCCGATACGGAGGAAAGCTGTTGCGAAGAAACGTACTCGATCGTCACGGCGAGGTAAGCCATAGGTCAACGTGAAAAAACATCATGAGTGACATCTTCATTAGTTACGCCAGGAAAGACAGAGATCGAGTACAGCCCCTGGCTGATGCCTTGGAACAGAGAGGCTGGTCGGTTTGGTGGGATCGTCGTATTCGTACGTCAGAAATATGGGATGAGGTGATTGAGAAAGCCTTGGATACATCGAAATCCGTGGTTGTGGTCTGGACCAAGACATCCGTGAAGTCTCAATGGGTCAAGAATGAAGCCAGGGAAGCCCTGAAACGAAGTGCCTTATTTCCGGCGATGCTTTGGGAGGAAGCTCAAATTCCTTTGGAATTTCGGCATGTGCAGGCAGCTTGGTTGACGGATTGGCAATTTGGAAAATCCCATTCAGGCTTCGACCAATTTATGGAGGATATTGCCCGGGTGGTAGCTCTGCGTCTGGTGTGCGGTGCTCCGCAGACTCCGCTGAAACAGTCGAAGGTACAACTATTATCTGAAATGGTTAGGGTGCCGAAGGGACCATTTCTGTACGGAAAAACGAGGGATCGTGAAGCGATTGATCACGACTTTTGGATCGATAGATATCCCGTGACGAATGAGCAATTTCGCAAGTTCATCCTGGAAAATGGTTACGGGAGCAAGGCCTATTGGTCACCTAAAGGGTGGAAATGGAGGGTAGAGAGCGATATCACAGTTCCACAATATTGGAATGATTCGAAATGGAATAAAGCCGATCATCCCGTTGTGGGAGTCAGCTATTACGAGGCAGAGGCCTATGCGAAGTGGGCGGGGAAACGCCTTCCAAGCGAGCAAGAGTGGGAAAAGGCCGCACGTGGCGAGGATGGACGTATATATCCATGGGGAGACGAGTTTGACAATTCGAAATGTAACAGTCTGAACCCTGCTCGTATATTGACTGCTCGGACGACACCAGTGACTCAGTATCCACAGGGGGTGAGCCCTTACGGCTGCTATGACATGGCAGGAAATGTTTGGGAGTGGTGTGTCGACAGGTATGACGAAGAAGAGCCAGGTGCGCACGGACTTCGGGGTGGTTCATGGTTTCATGGTCCTGTGGAACTCGGTTCTTCTGCCCGATGGTGGGGCGGAGCCAATCGGACCAATGACCTTGGCTTTCGTCTTGTCAAAGATATTGTAGAGTAAGGATCTGCTTCTGCTCCTAGCCCGTGTTCCAGTGAAGCTCTACTTGGATTATAAAAGCATCTGTGCTGTTTAAGCGGACTTAAGGATCAATGAGTGACGCATTAGGAGTTGGAATGCAGAGAATCAAGCCCAACCTTTAGGAACTACCATGTTGCCTTTGTGTTTCGTGCTCATGCCGTTTGGGAAGAAGCCTGCTGCTGAGGGGCGGTTGGTGGACTTCGATGCCGTCTACGATCAACTCATCCGGCCGGCGGTAGTGGCTGCCGGTCTTGAACCGTTGCGGGCCGATGAGGAGATGACTGGTGGTGTCATCCACAAACCAATGTATGAGCGTTTGATCCTTTGTGAATACGCGATCGCTGACCTCACCACGGCAAATGCCAATGTCTTTTACGAATTGGGATTGCGCCATGCCGTTCGACCAGCCAGCACCGTGCTCCTATTTGCCCAGGGCTTGGGGCAGCTTCCATTCGATGTCGCGCCGCTTCGGGCCCTTCCCTATCAACTCGGCACCGACGGCAAGCCATCAGCGAACCATACGGATCTGCAGTCGTTGACCAAGAAGTTGCAGGACGCGCGCAAGATGATGACGGATAGCCCAGTCTTCCAGTTGGTAGAAGGTTTTCCCGAAATCAAGCGGCTGAAGACCGATGTGTTTCGAGATCGGGTTCAATATTCCGCCGGGCTTCGCCAGAAGCTGACACAGGCCCGCAGGGAAGGACTCGATGCGGTACGGGCTGTCGAACACGAACTCGGGGCAGTGCACGATGCGGAAGCGGGAGTGGTGGTCGATCTGTTTCTCTCCTACCGAGCGGTGAAGGGATGGGAGGACATGATCGCGCTGGTGCACAAGATGACCTCCCCCTTGGCTGCCACCGTGCTGGTGCAAGAGCAGTGGGGATTGGCATTGAATCGGGCCGGTCGTGGAATTGAGGCGGAGCGAGTGTTGCTTGATCTACTGGCCAACCGTGGGCCCAGCAGCGAGACCTATGGCATTCTCGGCCGTGTCTACAAAGACCGATGGGACGCTGCTCTCAAACTCGGCGAAAAGGCACTCGCACGTGGGTTGTTGGGGCAAGCCGTTGAGGCCTACCTCAAGGGTTTTGAAACAGATTGGCGCGATGCCTATCCAGGAGTGAACGCCGTGACCTTGATGGAGATTAAAGATCCTCCGGACCCTCGGCGCGCGCGACTCATTCCAATTGTCTCGTACGCCGTGGAACGACGTATCGCGTCGGGCAAGCCGGACTATTGGGACCACGCGACGCTTCTTGAATTGGCCGTGCTTGCCAACGAGCAACAGAAGGCTGAGGTGACGCTGGCCGATGCACTGGCTGCCGTGCGAGAAGTTTGGGAGCCGGAGACAACGGCAAGAAATCTCAGGTTGATTCGTGAGGCCCGTGAGCGGCGAAACGAACGCATTGAATGGCCAAACGAGATTGAGAACGAGCTGGTACGTCGCTCGAAGCAGTGAGGGGTGGCGCGACCTCCCTCTGGCTACTCTCCGGCGGGAGTGACGAGTGTTTGGAATAGGAGGTTCATCACACGATGAAAATATTCCTGGGGTTTTCGTTTCGCAATGAAGACAAGGACATCGTCGAGCAGGTGGGGCAATTGATCACCAGCCATCTGGTTGATGTCGAGACGGGAGAACGCCTCGCAGGGGAACAACTCACTCCCGCGGTTCAACAGCGGATCATGAATAGCGATGCGCTTGTCGCCATTCTTACCAGACGTGATTCAAAGGAAGACGGGAAGTGGACGACTCATCAATGGGTGCTTGATGAAATGGGATATGCGCGAGCAAACAACAAGAAAGCCATTGCCTTAGTAGAACAGGATGTCGACATTGAAGGAATGTCTCAACCCCATGAGTACATTCCCTTGGACAAGGCCGATCCTATCCATGCATTGATGAGATTATCAGATACCATTGGGCTGTGGAGAAAAGAGCTCGGGCGAACCGTGAAAGTGCAAATTCTGCCAGACGCGGTTGCGAGGAGACTGGGAAGTAGCGACAACGGGATCAAGTGTCGCCATCGCCTCTGGCTCCGGGGAATCTATTCGGACTGGAAAGATCTGACGCCTGTCCCTGAAGCCGGAGGTACGTTTGTGTTTGTCAACGGCGTCCAGGACGACCATTTGATCCAGGTCCAGATTCAACAGGCGAGGAAGAAATGGGAGTCTGTGGCCACCTCGCAATGGATTCAGGTGACCGTGAAATCCGGAGGTGCTGGCGAATGACGATACAGATCAAGCAGCAAACAGTACTAAAGAGTAAAGATTGGTGGGAATGGTCGGTGTGGCTGGATGGAGGCAAGAAAGAGCTCGATGCCATTGACCACGTGGTCTATACGCTTCACCCGACATTTCCCAATCCGGTCGTGCCTATTTCTGATCGAAAGACAGGCTTTCGATTGGACTCATCGGGCTGGGGGGAATTCACGATCTACCTCCAGATCAACTATAAGGATGGCTCCACAACCAGACGGGAGCACTATTTGGAACTTAGGAATTCGGAGGGACCTGCGTCTCGGACTAGGAAGAAGCCGGGCGTGAGTGCCTCGCAGAAAGAGCCTCCTCACCATACGGTCTTTGTGTCTGGGGGTATCAGAGACCGAGACGCCGTTCGCGCCGTAGGCGAAGCCCTCGTGAAACAGAATATTCGGGTTACTGGATCGCAAGATGTCAAACCCGGTGAGGAGTGGCAGAAAACCAGCGACAAGATTGCTCGGGCTGACGCTGCTGTGTTCGTGATCTCAGGCCAGCCCAATCTGTCCCAGAAGGAAGAGATTAAAGCTGCCGTTCAAGGAGGGGTGCGCCATATAGTCTCCATTTTAGTCGGGAACGATGTAGAGATCCCTGATGCGTTGCGGCACATACAAGCAGTCCGGGTTGCCGATTCGGAGAGCGTTGAAGCCATGGCGGGAGACATCCTCAAGTCTTCGTTCGGAAAAGCGTAACAGCTTTCAGGGGGAAGTCAGAGGAAGTTATCGATCGTCTCTTAGGAAGGGTGGAGGACATTGTAACGGACCTTGCGAAGTTGACGCAAACGGAGATTGGCGAGCAGCTGAAGAATCTTAAAGAGTGGTCCCCGAATCAGGGAAAGCTTTACACCACCCTGGTGATGGTTGCTGACTGCAAGCCATACAGGGAGCCAACTCTCGATAAGATATGTAAGTACTTGTGAGTATTTAGCCGCAGTCCCTTGGTTGGGGGTGCTAGCCATCACCCATCTACAGATTTTCCTCTCGACCGTCAGTGCGGAGTTCCGCAACTACCGGGATCGGCTGCGCCACGACCTGACGCGTCCGAATGTTTCAGTGGCCGTGCAGGAAGATTTTATTGTGACCGGCACGGAGACCCTCGACATGCTGGACGATTACATCCGGCAGTGCGACGCAGTGATCCATCTCGTGGGCGACATGACCGGCGCGTTGGCGAAGGGGCCGTCGCTGGCCGTGATCCGGGAGCGCTATCCCAACCTGGGTCAGACGCTGCCACCGCTGGCCCCATTTCTCCAGTCAGGCGCCCCGGCGCTCTCCTACACCCAGTGGGAGGCGTGGCTCGCTCTCTATCACCGCAAGCCCCTGATCATCGCTTCGCCCGAAGACAACGCACCTCGCGATGAGCGCTATAAACGGATTCCGCAGCAGTGCGCTGCTCAGCAGGCGCACCTGCAACGCTTGGCCGAGATGGAGCGCTACCCCTTTCGCTTCACCAATGCCGATCATCTGGCGGTGGAAATACTGAAATCGAAACTGCAGGGGATTCTCCGCAGCAAAGAAGCTTTCGATGAGTACTGCACAATATTGGCGGAACAATTAAATAGACTTCCTTACACGGAACTCGTGCGAGGTTGTAACAGAACTAGCGTGCCGCCGTTGTCCTCAATATATGTGAAGCCTACGATTAAGCGCCCTATGCGGGACTTCTACCTTCGTAAAGGCAATTGTGAGGACGATACCGCCATCACGATTGATCAGGCTGTTGCTAGAGGAAAACACATACTGCTTCAAGGTGAACCAGGTAGTGGAAAAACCTCAATGGTGAAATCCCTAGCGGTGACTCTAGCAGAATCTTGGCGCAGTGGTCAGCAAAAGGAGCTGATCCCCGTTTACCTTTCCGCTCGGGAATTTGCCCCAACTACTGCATCCGACGGTTCATTCACTAGAGCGGTGGAGACGCAGATTGTGTCTTTCCCAGGGAAGCGGCTAGTACGCGGCCTTCCTTCTAATTTTTTTGTAGACCCGTTACCCGGTAAATGTGGATGGCTTGTAATTATCGATGGAATGGACGAAGTAGTTAACCCGACGCAACGTCGCGAATTATTAGATTCTATTGGCAGGCAAGTTCGGCTTGCCCACCAACGAATCACTTTTCTAGTTACATCGCGCCCGTTATCAGAGTTGGACACCTCACTCACGGGTGAACACTTCTATCGGTATGATGCTCTCCCTTTCCAGGAGTGGCAAGTTAAAGATCTTGTTCTCAGATGGTTTGACTGTTTCAACCGGAGCAATGAAGACGCTGAAAACTTCCTAGGTCTTCTGCAAAAGTCCAGACTCCGCGAATTAGTCGGATCCCCGATATTCATAACCATGACTATCCTAATATTCCTGCGGCATGGTTCGAGGATATTGCCTGAGACGAGAATAGATCTATATGAACAATTCGTGGAAGTTATACTCGATGAGGCCGGAATCCCAGAAAAGAGAAATTCCGTTTGTGATGAATGGAGAATCCAGTTTGGCGACAAGGGCGCAGATCTATGTAGGCGGATTATCGGAAATGTCAAGCCTCTCTCGGTTGAAATCGCAAGATTTCAACAGGAGTATGGAGTGGAAGCCACTGCAACATTAGGTGAAGCATACAGAATAGTCAGGCTCAAAGGAGGGCTGGATTAATGTTGGCAATTGGAGAATAGAGACATTAGATGGATAAGGGAATTTGGGCTCAAACAAGTTCTGGTTGGGACGGGACTAATAGTCGAATTTGGCGACGGACTGCTGTTTTCACATAATACAGTTAGAGAGAGGTGGCTCCGGTTGGTTGGACAGTGTTCGCCCTTCCTTAAGTGGCGCCTGGCGGATTGCTGACTACGCGGCGTCCGCCGTGTCGTCAGATTGTTATAGTACACCTGGTCAGGTGTCTGGCCTAGCGCGCCAGCCCCTGCTGTGCAGCGCTGACGGTGTCATACGCGTGCACATAGACCTCCTCATATTTAATGCTCTTCCAGAGTCGCTCCACGAACACGTTATCCCGCCAGCAGCCTTTGCCGTCCATGCTGATCTGAATCCCCTGGTCTTTCAAGAGTCCCGTGAACTCCTGGCTGGTGAACTGGCACCCTTGGTCGGTGTTGAAGATCTCGGGGCAGCCATACTGCGTGATCGCCTCCCGCACGGCGTCGAGACAGAAGTCCGTCGTCAGCGTATTGGACAGCCGCCAGGCCAGCACCCGGCGACTCGCCCAGTCCAGAACGGCGAAGAGATACACGAAGCCTCGACGCATGGGAATGTACGTGATATCCGCCGCCCAGACGTGATTTGGGCGGGCGATGTTCAGACCCCGCAGGAGATAGGGAGAGATCCGATGGGCCGGATGCCGCTGACTGGTGCGAGGGGGACGATAGAGGGCCGTGATCCCCATGCGACGCATCACCGTCGCCACATGGCGCCGTCCCACGCTATAGCCCTCCCGCCGGAGGACATCGCGCAACATCCGAGCCCCGGCAAACGGATACTGCAGATGGAGTGCATCAATCCGCCGCATCAGCGCGAGCCCCCGCTCTGATATCGACGTCGGTTGATAGTAGACCGTCGAGCGTGCCACGCCGAGCAGCTGGCATTGCCGGACGACCGGTAATGCGTGGGTGCGGTCGATCATCGCTTTACGCTCAGCAAGCCCGCCTTGGTGAGCGCCCCTTCTAAAAAATCATTCTCCAAGGTCAGCTGCCCGATCTTCGCATGCAGCGTCTTCAGATCGGGAGTGTCTGCTGGTGGGGGTGATCCGCCAAAGACGTCCGCGGCTCCGGCCAGCAGTTGCTGCTTCCAGTCCGTGATCTGGGTAGGATGAACCTGGAACTGCTCGGCCAACTCGGCCAGCGTCTTGTCCCCTTTAACCGCCGCCAAGGCCACCTGCGCCTTGAAGGGTGCCCCGTGATTGCGTCTCGTTCTTTTCATCGCCTCGCTCCTTTGGTTCGCCACCACCCGGTGGCCTTGGTGAAGCCAGGCTACCACTTAGCACACTGTCCGAATTTCCGGAGCCCTCTCT
>JAJONL010000015.1 GCA_021323395.1 Nitrospira sp. | reverse complement strand
GAAATACGTTTTGCGCTTCATGTGGGCTAAATGTGCGCCACTTTCTGTCTGCCAAGATAAATTTCGACCACCCGGGGATCGGCCTGAACCTTTTCCACCAGTCCCTCGCAGATGACGGTCCCCTCATGCAGCACCGTCACGGTCCGGGCGATTTGCCGGACAAACTCCATATCGTGCTCAATGACGACGATGGCATGTTTCTCCGCCAGCGACTGGAGCAGCCGACCGGTTTGTGCGGTCTCTTCATCCGTCATGCCGGCCACCGGTTCATCGACCAGCAGCAATTCGGGATCTTGCAAAATGACCATGCCGATTTCAAGCCATTGTTTCTGGCCATGGGACAGGGAACCTGCGCGCAGAGGCGCCTGCTCCGTGAGTCCGATGGTCTCGAGAGCCTCGTCGATTTGCTTCCGCTCTGCCGCGGTGGACTGGCCTCTCAACGTGGATAACACGCCTTTGCTGGGACGGCTCAACGAAAGATCCAGGTTCTCCCACACGGTGAGATTGTTATAGATCGAGGGGGCCTGAAATTTTCGCCCGATCCCAAGCTGGGTAATTTCATACTCCCGCATGCCGATGAGATCCGTGTCTTTGCCGAAGATCACGCGTCCAGCCGCCGGCTTGGTCTTGCCTGAGATCACATCGAGCAACGTCGTCTTGCCGGCGCCGTTCGGCCCGATCACCACGCGCAGTTCGCGATGGTTGACGATGAAGTTCAAATTGTTCAACGCCTTGAAACCGTCGTAGTCGACGGTCACGCCTTCCAAATAGATGATGGAGCCATGTTCCGTCATACCTGTTCCTCCTCGACCGCGGAGGTTTTACGCAGGGGGGCGGTCCGATTCGCAACCTTCTCGCTCAGCTTTCTCGTGATGCCCATGACTCCATCAGGGAACAGCAGCACGACAGCGACGAACAGTCCGCCCAGAAAAAATGGCCATAATTCTGGAAAATGGTTCGTGAGAAGGCTGCGGCCCAGGTTGACGCCCACCGCTCCGACAATCGCTCCAACCAGGGTCGCCCTGCCTCCCACCGCCACCCAAATCACCATTTCGAGCGAGGGCAGCACACCCATTTGCGCCGGGGTAATGATCCCCACTTGCGGTACATAGAGAATGCCCGCAAGACCCGCCAGCGCGGCCGACACCACGAAGACGAACAGTTTGTAATTGGCCGGCGAGTAGCCGGAAAACAGAACTCGTTGTTCGCTGTCACGAATGGCAATCAGAACTCGCCCGGCCCGCGAGACGATGATCCAACGGCAGAGCAGATAGGCTCCTCCCAGACACAACACCGTGATGACATAGAGCGCGAGTTGCGTCCCCGGCTCAGACAACCGAAAGCCCAGGATCGTCTTGAAATCCGTCAGGCCGTTGGTCCCTCCAAGATTCGTTTCATTCCGATTGAAGACCAGCCAAGCCATGAGCGCGAGCGCCTGGGTGATAATGGCGAAATAGACCCCGCGGATTCGGCTGCGGAAGGCGAGAAACCCAAACAAGAGCGCAAAGGCTGCCGGCACCAGCAGACCGGCGAATACGGCAGCCGTGAAGCTGTAAAAGGGCTTCCAGAAAAACGGCAATCCAGTGACCTGATTCCACACCATGAAGTCCGGCAAGGCGCTGCCGTAGACACTCTCGCTTCCGATCGTGAGCATGAGGTGCATTCCCATGCAATAGGCGCCGAGGCCAAAGAAGACCCCTTGTCCTAAACTGAGGATACCGGCATAGCCCCAAATCAAATCGAGGCCGAGCGCCAGGATGGCAAAGGCCAGAAACTTCCCGAAACGGTTCAGCGCAAAATCGGACAGATGCAGCCAGGAATCTTCCGCAGGCAACACGTTCAGCACCGGCAGGACAAACAGAAGCACGAACCCGACGACCCAAAAGATGGTTCCTTCGTTTCGCTCAACCTTCGACTGTGGTGTCAACGGTTCTTCCATTCTCCCTGCTCTCTACTTACCCCTCGGCGTGGCGCCCCTTGACCGCAAACAGCCCCGAGGGTCGCCACTGCAGGAAGAGAATGACCAGCACGAGGATCAACACCTTTCCATAGACCGCTCCAAGACTCGGCTCCATGAGTTTATTCAAGCCGCCGATCCCCAGCGAGGCAATGATCGTCCCGGCAAGTTTTCCAACCCCCCCCGTCACTACTACCATGAATGAGTCCACAATGTAGTTTTGCCCGAGTCCCGGCTCCACATTCCCGACCAGGGTCAAGGCCCAGCCCGCGATGCCGGCCAGACCGGAACCGAAGGCAAAAGTGTAGGCGTCCACCTTCCTGGTGGGAATTCCCAGACAGGCACTCATGTTGCGGTTCTGCATGACGGCCCGCACCCGCAGGCCCACACTCGAGCGGAACAGCAAGCCATAAATCCCGGTGACACAGAGAATGGAGAGCCCGATGATGAACAGGCGGTTGAAAGGCAGGAACACGCCTACCATGACCTGCGCGCCGCCGTCGCCTCCAGGAACAATCCGAATAGGGCCGCGGCCAGAAACGAGGCCGGAAGGGCCGCGAGGTAGTAGGCGTCAAACCAAGCCGGAGGAACATAGAGCTTAAAACATTCCTGCATCACAAAGGTGGCGTAGGCGCCGATCATCATCAGTTCGCCATGCGCCATGTTGATCACGCCCATCAGGCCGAACACGATCGCGAGACCCACGGACATGATCAGCAGGATGGAACTGAGGCTGATGCCGCGAAACAAGGTTTCAATCGCCGTGGACCAGACATTCCAGGTTTCGATTTGATTGATGGCGGCGGCGGCAGCCGGCGCGACGGTCTTTTGCTGTTCGGTGCCCTTCGGGTCATCGGCGGCTTGCACCAGTTCTTTCAGTGCCGGAACCGCATTCTGGCTGCGCATCTCGCCCAATTTCGCGGCAGCCTGAGCCTTTACGGCAGGATCGGCTGAGGCGAGCTTCAGCAACTGCGTCGACTCGTCCATCGCATAACGAACCCACCGGTGGGATTCGGAGCGGGCCGCAGCCTCCAGCCAAGGGATGGCCACTGTCCGTCCACTGCTTCCCAGGTCGGCCGCCGCCGATCGCCGCTGGTCGGGATCCGGGCTGGCCAGATTGGCGCGTTGTCGCCAGGCATCGGCCACCGGCTTGATCGCCATGCGCAGGCTTCGATCCGCATTGACCCGCAACTCCTCCAGCCGTGCCAGTGAAGTCGCGTTTCCCTCTTCGATCAGCAGGCCAATCGCCTGCTCGCGCGTCGATTCCTCGTCACTCGCCAAGTCTTTGAACGCCTGCTCAAGCTGAAACGGCGGAGACGCGCTGGTGAGCGCCTCCCCCGCCAACCCATCATTCACGCCCAATGCCACCCAGCACCAGACCAACAGCATCCCTACGACGAGATTCATTCGCAGCGTACTTTCATTCATACCGGCGTCTGAGCGACTATCCTCGTCAGGCCTTCTTATAGGTTCCTTGATGTTTTACCCAATCGCATCCTTTTTCTGGGTTTGTGTATTCGCTCCAGGGTTCTGGTTTAACCAGGCCTTTTGAGCGCGATACCACTTTGAATTGGCCATCCTTGAGAATTTCGCCGATCAGGACCGGCTTGTGCGGCCTGCTTCCAGACATGCACGCCAAAATAGGCGGCCTCGATTGGATCGTCGGTGACGCGCTTGTCACCGTCCGGCAAATTATTCTTTTTGCAGTAGGCCTTGAAGTTGGCCACAAACTGCTTGTTCTGCGGCGTGTCAACGCTCTGATAATAATTCCAGGCCGCCAGATGGCCGACCAAGGCCGTCTTGTCCATTCCACGCAGCTCGTCCTCCGCGACGCTGAACGCCATGATGGGCGCGTCTTCTGAACGCAACCCCTGATTGGCAAATTCCTTATAGAACGGCACATTGCTGTCTCCATTGATCGTGCTGATGACGCAGGCGCCACCACCGGCGGCGAACTTCTTAATCTTTCCGACAATGGTTTGATAATCTTGATGGTGGAAAGGGGTGTATTCCTCCATGATGTTGGCTGCGGACACTTTCTTGGCCAGCAACATCGCGCGGAGAATCTTGTTCGTCGTCCGTGGATACACGTAGTCGGTTCCAAGCAGATAAAACTTTTTAAATCCGCCTCCTTCTTTACTCATCAGATATTCTACCGCCGGCACCGCCTGCTGGTTGACCGCCGCACCCGTGTAGAATACGTTCCGTGAACATTCTTCCCCTTCATACTGGACGGGGTAAAAGAGCAATCCATTATTCTTTTCGAACACCGGCAAGACCGACTTCCGGCTGACCGACGTCCAGCAACCGAAGACCACCGCGACCTTATCTTGCACCAACAATTGTTTGGCCTTTTCCGCAAACAAGTCCCAGTTCGAAGCCGGATCGACGATAACCGGTTTCAGCTGGCGTCCCAACAGCCCGCCCTTCGCGTTGATTTCTTCGACCGCCATCGAGACGACATCCTTCAAGGACACTTCGCTGATGGCCATCGTGCCGCTCAGCGAATGCAACACGCCGATCTTGATCGGCTCCTTGTCGGCCCCGTAGGAAAGGGCCCAGTGCCCCAGGTTTCCCAGCAATGCCGCGACCCCCAGGCCGACCGCGGTTCGAGAACCATGCACCAAAAATTCGCGCCGCGAGGAAGGCGGCTCGGGCGTCGAACCGAATATCGTGTCCTCCACATCCTGGGGTTTCTGAGAGCTCATCGTTAGACTCCTTTCGCCATTGTCGCTGGGCTAAAAGTTATACCAAGTTGAGAGCATAAAGTTATCGCCTGCAAAATGTTCCCCGGTCGACCATTCGCTCATGAGGTGATTCCATTCCAGTGACGCGTACAAGTCGCCCCAAATATGGCGGACGGCCGTCAGGTAGGTTCGATGGTTGAGCACATACTGAGTATCCGGCCCGGCGGTCGTGCCGCGCAGATCGGAATTCAGTGGATTGTCAAACCCATACCCGGCAATGAGGGTAAGCCGCCGATCATAGGCATAATCCAACTCTCCCCACCCGACGATGGTCCGAATCGCCTTTCCTGTGCCCAGATTACGCTCCTGGCCGTACCGGAAAAATTCAACTCCCAACGCCTGCCCATAGGCGATCTCGCCGGTAAATTTCAGTCGGTTGGTCAAGGGCACGGCGAGTTCCGCCCCTACCAGGTACGAATTGATATCGTTGCCCGCGGGGATGCCTCCGGCCGTGGGCGCGGATCGATAATGGCGAAAGGCGGCGTTCAGCGCCACCAAAAAGCCGGCGCGATCACCCGTCCCCGTATAGGCAAATCGGGTCCCGACATAGGGCATCTGTACCGGATCGTTGAAGGCGTTTTCAGAACAGGCAAACCCGCTGCTTCCGCAACTACCGGGCGCCGCCGCTGCCGCGCCGGCCCCTTGGAAGGTTCGTCGCTGCGTCTGCGGTTGAATGGCCGACAACCCGCGTTCAAATCGCATGACCGTCAAGAGACCATTGACGTTGTCGGTAAATTGGTGTTTCACGGTGATCTGTGGAAGACGCTGCCACAGGTTGCCGTTATAGCCCATGATCGAAAAATCGATCAGGTTCGGATGGGAGGACATGATGGGCGTCCAATCCATACCTGCCGTAATAGTCGTTCGACTGTTGTTCGGTGAGTATTTGACGTTGGCCAACCGTAAACGGGGCGAAATATTTCCGGCATTGTCGGTCTGGCTGTAAAAATCGGCTTCGACGACGCCGGTGAGGGTGTGTTTCCCATCTGTGCGGTCAGCTCGTAGGCCGAACACACTATAGCGAGGGTTGAGGGTGGAAGAGGCATTGCTGCTCTTACCGGCAGCGGTCGCATAGCCGTTGAACTGACCGGGGTCGAGGGGGTTCGTATTTCGATTACTATAGATCGCATCCAACTCGATTCGCCCATAGGGGACGATACTGCCCTTGCCTTCGCCCGCAAAGGTGGGCATGACACAGCCGCCGCAAATCACCGCCGGGGGGGTTTCCACTTCGCGGCTTAGGCGACCGGCTCCAGCCGCTTCTCCGGCGCTCTGTTCCTCTGCTCTGACCGGGGTCGTGCCGGCAACAATCATCATCATGATCACTCCCAGCACGAGTCCTCCTGATAGTCGTGCACTCATCCTGATTGCCCTCCTGGTTACATACGATTGGAAGGAACCAGACCGGAGGAGCCAGCGCGCAAAAAAAACGCCCTTCCGGTCCAACCATCGGACCAAAAGGACGTCATTGTCCTCTGCGCTCTTGATGTCTGCGACGAAGTCAGGACGTCGTTGTCCGGCCCTCTGACGCACACAGGTGGGGTGTATACGCTTTTGAATGCAACGCTGTCAAGCAACCGACCGGCGCGTTTTTCGCGCTCCCGATTTTCTCTGTGTTACACTACGCCGAGCACAGGCTGCCCTCAGCAAACGGAATCATCTCGTATGCAGTTCTACCGGTCGGTCACATTGGCATCGGCATTGGCCTGGGGCCTGCTGGCAGTCGGCTGTACGACCGGTTCGCGAGTCGACCTGCTCGTCCGTGACACCGCGCAAGGCACGGTATATCTGGATCGTCTTCCTGATCGTCAATTTCAGGCCAGCCATCCCATTCGACTCGACCAGACCCTGATCGCGCGCAGCTTACAGGGCATGATGATCCGTGAAGAAACCGGACTTCTGCGCGCTCTGGCCTCCAGTCGAAAGCCGACCGCGCCCGTCTTTTCAGAAACGGAGATTGCCTTTCTCGCGCCCGCTATCGCAGAAGGATTGAAACAGGCCGCGTCGGATCAGCAGGTTGGGTTCAGACTGCTTCAGGCAAGCGACGGCGGCTATCGCGGGCGGGCGGGAGCAGCGGTCGGCTCCTCGGAACCACCCCTGCGGCATTCATTCCCAGAAACCACGAGCGGGCAGGTATTTGCGTACGGTCGGTCATTGTATATTTATCTGACCGAATACCGGCAACGCCGAGACGAGCCTGATACCGTGAACATGCCGAACCGCCGCCTGCCCGAGCCAAGCGGCCTTCTGAATCGGCAAGTCTTGTTCGTGCCAGCGGAAGCCCTGCGTTCCGATCAATTCGCCCCGGCATTTTCGGAAGACCCGGCGAACGTCCTGATCATCGATTATGACCTGCTGGCAAAACTCCCCGCTTCGTCACCTACAGCACCCGTCACAAGTCTACCCACCGAGAAGATTCAGGCATTTCCGCCACCGCCGGCTCAGCCGACGGAAACCGACACCGATCTTCGGGCCATTCGAGAAGATTTGAAAAAGAAGGATTCAGAAGTCGAGGAATTGAGAAAGGAACTTCAGGACATCAAACGTGAATTGAGTGAGCAACGGAACAGCCGGAGCAATGCGCCGTCAAGGCAGCCACGTCCCGTTCGACCTTCCGACCGCACGCCGTAACAGTTATGCCCGGTTTTTATCGGCCCGATCTTCGATTTCGCCTGCCAGCAGAATGGCTTCGGCAATCTCTCGCATGGACTTGCGAAGATCCATGCTTTGGCGCTGGATCAGTTTGAAGGCGTCCTCTTCCGAGAGCCGCTTCGCCCGCATGAGATATCCCTTGGCTCGATCCAGCAGCTTACGCACTTGCAACGCTTCCTGCATCTCAAACGACTTTTCCAGTAATGTCGTGTGCTCGATGGAAATCGCAGCCTGATTGGCGATCGCCTGCATCAGCTTCACATCCTCCGCCGTGAACGTATGCGGCTTGGACGTATAGGTGTTAATGACCCCGATCGCCTTCTCACGCACCAGCATCGGCACGCACAAGAGGGAGCAGAGGCCTTCCTTCGCTGCCATATCGGGATACACATACGTGCTGTCTTTCGTGACGTCCAGCACAATAATCGGCCGACGGTCCTGAACGGCGCGCCCGCTGATACTCTGGCCGATCTTGACGTTGGGTTTCCGCCGGTACTGTTCGCTCAAGCTTTGCGTGGCTGCGATGCGCAGGTCACCCGTCGCCTGGTCCAACAAGATGATGGAACAGATCTTGGATCCCATCATTTGCGCCGTCATCGTCACAATCAATTGCAACACATCCTCGATCAATCGATTCGACGACACCGTTTCCGACACCTGCGACAGCGTATCGAGTTGTAGGGCCTTGCGTGTCATCTGATCGTACAGCCGAGCATTCTCAATGGCCCCACCCACCTGCGTGGCGATCGTCGACAGCAATGCCAATTCGTCCGGACGATACCGGCGCGACCGCTTATGCTGCACATTGATGACCCCGACGACCTCCTGTTTGGTCGTAATGGGAACCGAGACAAACGCCTGGTAGCGATCTTCAGGAAGATTATGAAAAAACTTGAACCGGGGATCGTCGCTCGCGCTGTTCGGAATCACCACACGGGTCCGTTCGCGAGCTACCCATCCGGTGATCCCTTCGCCCAACCCGATGGTGATGCGTCCGATCAGTTTGGGATGGGGATTTTTAGAGGCTCTCAGGATTAGCTCGTCCCTGCCGTCGGAGATCAGGTAGAGCAGGCAGGCATCGGCTTTCGTCACTTCTACGACCATATCGACGATATGCCGTAGCACAGACTCCAGATCCAGAGTGTTGCTGATCGACTCGCTGATGCGATGCAGCACGTCCACCTCGCGCGTTTTTTCTCGCAAGGCCTGCTCTACCTGGGTAACCGTCCGCTTCGCTGCCATGCTCTCCTACCGGAAACGTGGTGTGGTCGTGCTATTCTTTCCCCGCCGGGGCGGGCGCGCGCGGGTCGCATCAAACCATGCGCGGGTGGCGTCCTTCTCCAGGGGAACGATCCGGACCGAGCCGATTCGTTCGGGCAATACACAGTACACCGTCCCCCCCGATACTTTCTTGTCCTGCTGCATGGCGCGCCAGAGCGCGTTAAAGGTGACTTGAGGCAGAGATGTCGGCAAGCCGATTGCCTGTATCAATGTTCTGAGACGGACGACAACGCCTTCATCACACAGTCCCAGATGCCTCGCCAGGTCTGATTCATAGATCATGCCGATCGCGACGGCTTCGCCATGGATCAATCCTCGGTATCCTCCTAACGATTCGAGTGCATGGCCAATCGTATGACCAAAGTTCAGGATCCGACGCCGGTCCGACTCGCGTTCGTCTTCGGACACGACCTGCGCTTTGATTTCACAGGATCGTTTTACGATATGCGTCACCACGGCACCCTCCAACTTCAGGATGGGCTCGATCTGGCTCTCCACATATCCAAAGAAGGCCTCGTCTGCGATCACGCCATACTTGATGACCTCTCCAAGCCCCGCCTTCCATTCACGCGCCGGCAGGGTCGTCAGCGTCGCCGGATCGATCAGAACCGCACGCGGCTGATTAAACGCGCCGATAAGGTTCTTTCCCTTCGGGTGATCCACGCCCGTCTTCCCGCCGACACTGGAATCAACCTGCGCCACCAAGCTGGTAGGGACCTGCACGAAGGGAATGCCACGCTGGTAAATCGCCGCCGCGAATCCCGTCAGATCACCGATCACCCCGCCGCCCAGAGCCAGCAACGTCGATGTGCGCTCGAATCTGGCATCTACCAACATGTTCATAATCGTTGAAATGGACCGGAGAGTTTTGGTCCGTTCTCCTGGGGGAAACACGATCGGAAGGACCGTGTAACCGGCCGCTTTCAAAACGCGATTCACCGGCTTGAGATAGCGACCGGCAAGATGTCGGTCGGTGACGATTCCAACTTTTCCTACGCGCCCGAGCTTCCTCAGCTCTTTGCCCAGGCACTCCAATAGGTTTCGCTGAATGAAGATAGGATAACTTCGCGCTCCAAGGTCTACGCGAATGGTTTGGCGAGGGCTGTCGCGCTCAAGGGTTGTCATATCACTCAGGGCGGAAGGTCAGCGCTGATCCCACTCTACAGGTAAAAGATGCGGACACATTCACGCGCATGTTAGCGAATCTGCCATCCCTTGATGGTAAGGCTGGTCACCCGACGCCGTCTCTGCCAGCAATCGGCAGCTGCCCTGGGACCTCGTAGGAGCGCGACATACGGCCTGCATCCAGGAGGCCGCGCCACACGCATAACCATTTTCGGAGGGGAAAGTCACCCGGCGTTGACTCTGTCTGTAGTAGGAGAAAGCCCGGAGGGAGCGTCTTGTAAGGCAGCGAGGAGACACATTCCGCGGGATTCGCCCCCATTGCGACAGCGTACCGTCATCAATGGAGGCGATTATTAGCTTGCCGCGCTAGGACCTGTCAAGTTGTGGATCGAACGATTGTCGGCGTCAGGAAGATCAACAGCTCCTGCTTGGAAACGTTCTCCGTCTTGTTCTTGAACAACCATCCCAAGACGGGGATACGTGACAGATACGGGATGCCAGCCACATTGTTCGATTGCGTATCGACGAAGACACCGCCGATGACCATCG
This sequence comes from Nitrospira sp., assembly GCA_021323395.1. Lineage (GTDB taxonomy): Bacteria > Nitrospirota > Nitrospiria > Nitrospirales > Nitrospiraceae > Nitrospira_A. Next base: position 26,126 of record JAJONL010000015.1, on the reverse strand, counting down.
TCTCCCCATCACGGACCAGGACCTGCGTAGTCGCCTCGCGACGATCGATGCTCGGCCCGGCGGGATTGCTCCGCGCTCCGACGGCATTTCTGGTGGCGCGTACTTTCATGAGAATCTGCTTGCCGATTTCCTTTGGATCACGCGAGGTGATCTGCGGAGTCACGTTCAACTCCAAATTCGCATCCACGAACGTGGTCTGTGTGCCCTGCAAGGACGTCGTTTGAAAGGGAATGGATTCACCCTGCGCAATCTTTGCATCCCGTTTGTCCAGGGTCGTAATCTTCGGCGCTGCGATGACTTTGGTCAACCCCAACAACTCACCGGCTGATAGCCGCACGTCCAACATGGCGCCATCGGTTTTCCCGATCGAAAATCCAGCTCCTGGCACGGATGGCAATCCTGGATTGGCCGGTAAGTTGATCAGGAAGTCGGACACCTGAGCGCCGAATGCCCCCGTGGTTCCGGTTTTGAAAGCGGACGTTCCACTCGTGCTTCCCAGCTGGTTGACGTTTTGAATTCCCCACTGCACACCGAGGGAACGCGTATAGGTTGTGTCCGCCTGGACGATTCTCGCCTCAATCTGCACTTGCGGCACCTCGAGATCTACGCCGTCCAGCAACTGTCGCAGCACTTCCAACTTCGATTCCGTGTCGCTAATGATCAAGGCATTACTTGCGGCGCTGACCGTCATGGTGCCGCGCGGACTCAGGTTTTGACGAAGGGACGTTTGTACTTCCAGGGCATTGAGATTGCGGATATAGAACACTCGGGTGACGATGGGTTCCGCCTTCGCTTTAGAATCCTTGGCGCGCGCCTCTTCGTCCTGCTGCTTGGCGATGTTTTGCAGCGTATCTACCCAGACGATATTTCCCTGCCGAATCATGCCCAGCGCATTCATCTTGAGGAGCATTTCGAGCGCCTGGTCCCAGGGCACATTTGCCAGCTTCATGGTGACTTTGTTTTTGACACCCTCGCCGACCACGATATTAAAGCCGCTGACCTCGGCGATCAACCGCAAGACATTGCTGATGTCGGCCTGCTGAAAATCGAGAGAAATACGCCGGCCCATAAACCGTGAGGATCCGTGCACCACTTCATTCGAGTCGGTTCTCTTTTCGTCCTTCTGAAATGACTCGGCATTCAGTTGGATGGGCTGAATATGGAATAAGGCTTTGGGAGACTTATGGGTGACCAGTATCAGCGGAGTTGTACTCCCTCGTCTGTCCAATCCTTCAAAACGTTCGACCGGCTGCTCGGACAATGGGGTGAGGCCTGTTTCGGCAAATGCCGCCTCGTTGGCGGCGGCGACTGACTTTGGCGCCAGCGTGATGATCAGTCGACCATCCATCGAGTCGATGGCGTGCTCCACGGATTGCGTCAAATCAAGCACTAATCGCACCTTATCAGGATGGTACCCGAAGCGGACCTTGGTCAGCAGTCGGTGGCCGACGACTAATTGCGACTGGTGCGCTTCCGACTGGATATGCGGCATATCCAGGACCATTCGGCGATTCCCGATCATCTTCACCGTATGGGACAGGATACCGTTACCGGTCAGGACCAGGGCTATCCGATCTCCTTCCGGTTTCGCTTCGACCTTGGATAGTATCGTCGCCGTGAAACCGGTCACCAGTGTGTGCGCTGTGTCGAGGACGGCGCCGGTAACCATAGCCGCGGCGCCCTGATCGGCAGCCTGGGTGAAGCCGGGCAATCCCGCGGGGTCAACGGACGTGGCAGCCTGTCCATAGCCGGCAAATCCCAACAATCCGGCAATCACAGTCACACTTAACAGCGGATGAACACCAACCTGTGTTTGTTTCATTCTGTGCCCTCTTTCGGGTGCAGGAGTTTCACATATTCTCGCTCCTGTTTGTTCCCGTACACGTCCGTGAACCGCTCTTGAACGATGATTCCTCGTTCGGTGATTGAACTGACCACCCCATTGTTCGGCCCGATCCTGGTTCCGCGGCGAATGCTGTATCCTTTGCCGTCCGGCGTCTGAACCATGGCCGTGTAACCATAATTTCCCCAGAGCACACCGATCAAACTCAGTTCCGTGAGACCGACACGCTGCAGAGGAGGAAGATTGGAATCCAACTCAACCTGTTGGCCAGGCTGAAACATCGGCAAGAAGGGATCGCGACGGCCGGACGGATCGTACGAGACCCCGGAAAATTCCAGCGATAAGGAATCAGCCGGCTGTGAGACCGCACCGGCAATCGATGGGGCCGGCGATTCCACCTCCGGCGCAGGCCTTTGCTGGTCGGGCTGCGGCATCACCTTGAGGGAGTCCGCCGGGCGCATAGAGCCCACTTGGCGGAGGTGGGAAAGACTTCGTGACTCGCCAGGCAAGGCGGTTCCGCCCACCACCAGCATCATTCCGATACTCATCACTTTCATCCACCTAGTCCGCGATATTGGTATCTTCACGATGCTTCCCCTCGCGTTGAACGTGAGCCGGGCTCCCTTCACTTCGGCTTTACCGGTGCTACCGGCACGGCCGCTTTCTTTTCCTGCGGAGCGGCATACGCCACCAGATCAAAGACCGTTTGCGTCACCACCCGTCCTTGGTCCACACGGGGCGCCCCAATCCGCACATCCTGAACCGTCACGATGCGGGACAGCTTGCTGATTCGATCAAAGAAGATAGCCGCTGTGTGGTAGCCGCCCGCGACTTCTACGTTGATCGGCATTCGGATGAATAACTTTGAGGGATCTTCGGCCTGAGCGCCGGGCTTCCATAGGCGGACATCTAACCCTAGTCGCAGCCCAAGATCTGACACTTGTTTCAGCAACATCACCGCTTCTTCTTCCGGCGGGAGGCGTTCCTTCTTGGCTGCCAGTTCAATCTCAAGCTGTTTGTTTGCCGCCACGAGTTCGTCCAGATGCTTTACTTTCAGGGTGAGATTCTGGATCTCCGCATCCAATTGTGCCACCTGCCCCTGAACCGTGGCCAATTCGGCACTCTTGGGGTCGACAACATAGAAATAGAATCCGACCAAGATCGCCGCTACCAGCAACCCAAGCAGTGCGACTTTTTGACCCGTCGGAATACTGCGGAGACCGTCCAGACTCATCGCATGCAGACTCATGTTAGCCTTTCATCGACAGATCAAGTTTGAATTGGTAGGTATTCATCTTGTTGTCTTGTCCGGCTCGGCTCTCCATCAGCTTGATCGTCCCAAACTGCTCGGTCCGCCGAAGATTATTCACGAATTCAACCACATCGTCGTTCGTCATTGCCCGTCCTTCTAACTCAACGTTCTGGCCCTTCAAAGACATCCGGACAAGCCAGACCTTGAGAGGGTTGAGACTTTGACTGACATGATCCAGCACTTTCACCGGGCCAGTTCGGCTCTTTTCCAATTCATCGATGATACGATTCTTCGCCTCGAGCTGTTTTTTCTTCTCTTCGAAGTCTTGGACTGCCTTCACCTGCTCTTTGAGCTTGACCACCTGCGTATCCTTGGTGAGCTTCTCACTCTGTTTCGCTTCAATCTCCTCATCGAGGGAGGACGCGTAGTACCAGCATCCCGTCAGCGTAATCAGGAGCACGCCTACCCCAAGCAAGGTCTCGGCGCGAACGTCCCACTGCGGTTTGGCCTTCCTGGCCTTGGGTCCGGTTGCAAGTAAGTTGATTCTAATCATCGATCCCCCACTGTCCGAAGTGCGAGGCCTACTCCCACTGCCGCAAGCGGCCCCATCTCTGCCAGAACATCGGGATCGACCTCGCATAGGGAAGTGTCGATCTCATTGAAGGGGTTCGCGATGTCTACTTCCACATGCATTCGATCGCGAAGTTGTTGAGCCAGGCCTTTGACTTTGGCTCCCCCACCGCACAGCAACACACGCGCAATCTCGCTTTCTGAAGAGGTCGTTCTAAAATAATCGATCGTGCGCGCGATCTCAGACGCCACCTCCGCGTTGACACTTTCCATCACGGCCGCCAGCGTCTGATCGCCATCGCGATCAGTCTTCTTCAATTGCTCGGCTTCTTCGAAGGACACACCCATCTCGCGCTGCACCGCTTCGGAGTATCGATTTCCTCCCAGCGGAATATCCCGAGTGAACAGTGAGACGCCGCCGCGTACGATATTCACATTCATCACGCTGGCGCCGATGTTCACCAAGGTGGTGGTGTCTTCCTGGGAAGCGGGGCACGTCACGCCGTACATATTTTCAACGGCAAAGGCATCGACATCCATCACGAGAGGGATCAATCCAGCCGCTTTCACCAGCTCGGTCAACTCGTTGACCTTGTCCTTTTTGGCCGCCACCAGCACAATGGACATTTCGTCCTGTTCACCGCCGTTCTCGGATGGGGGTAACACATGGAAATCCAGATTCACTTCATTAATGTCGAACGGAATATATTGCTCGGCCGACAGCTTCACCTGTCCATCGAGCTCCTCATCCGGCATGGGTGGAAGACTGATTTTTTTGACGATGACCGCGTGTCCTGAGATGGAAATGGCGACCTGCCTCAACTTGACATTGTGTTCCGCCAGCAATTCTTTGATGGCCGAGACGACACGCCCTTCGTCCATCACGGTGCCGTCGACGATCACTTCCGGTTCCAGGTCCTTCACGCCGAACTTTTGCAGGGTGTACCGCCCTCGCTGCTCCTTGATTTGAACCAGTTTGATGCTGCTTGAGCCGATATCGAGACCCAAGAGCTGTCGTTGAGGAGAGAACAGAGAGAGAAAATCCAAATTGGTGAGTTTCTTCAACGAATCCATCATGCCACACCCTCTCTACGCAACCTCTTTTCGACCTTCCATCGCGTGCCTGATCTGCTCGACATTCTCGGCGGTATACAGGCGCCAATTCCGCCAATCGCGCGGCGGGCGGGAGATCAACCCTTCCCTCTCCCAGCGAAACAACGTGGCGCGCGAGATATCGAACATCTCGCAGACCTCATTGGTCTTGAACAATTTCTTTTTGGAGACATCGTTGACTTTCTTCACGCACCGCCTCAAATGACGCCCAAAATCGTACAGTTCGAGCACACGAATTTAAGTATAGTTGGTATAGTCCACCTGTCAAGAAAGCGGACAGGGATGAGACGAAGGTGGCAAAACGCCGACGGAGCGGGAAACGTTAGGATTTTTGGAGGTCTCGATGCGTGATAGACACGTCATAGCCGAGAGCGGCGAATCGTTCCTGTAGGCGCAATGCCATCGTCACGGATCGATGGCGTCCTCCGGTACAACCGAGCCCGATACTGAGGTAACTGCGTTGATCCCGCTCAAATAATGGAATCAGGAAGGTAAACAATCGTTCCAGATGTTCAAGGAATTGGCCGGCGGCCGGATCCCCGAAGATATATTGCTGCACCCGAGCATCCTCACCGGTCAATGATTTCAACTCCGGCACGAAGAATGGATTTCGAATAAACCGAACATCGAAGAGCAGATCGATGTCGTACGGGACGCCGAACTTATATCCAAACGTGACCAGTGAGATGGTCATTCGGCGAGCGGCAGCATCCTGACGAAATTGCCTGATCAGAAGTTCACGCAATTCATGCACCGTGATACTGGATGTATCGATGACTCGATCGGCATGCTTCCGGAGTTCGCTGAGTCGCTCGCGCTCGAACCGTACTCCCTCCACCACCGGCATATCGGGCAACAAGGGGTGCGGGCGGCGGCTTTCTGAGAATCGGCGAACCAGAACTTCTTCGCGCGCTTCGAGAAACACAAGCTGCAGCGCATGCCCCTGCGCTTTCAATTCGCCTAAGACCTTCGCGAGGTCTCCAAAAAATACGCGTTCACGAATATCGATGCCCAGGGCGACGTTCTTAATTTCGCCGCCTTGTTGATGACACAATTCGACAAAGGTGGGAAGAAGGGTCGGCGGAAGGTTGTCAACGCAGAAATAACCCGCGTCTTCGAAGGCCTTCAAGGCATGGCTCTTTCCGGAGCCGGAAAGGCCGCTGATGACGACCAAATTAAGCGCGGCCATGGGAGGCACGAGCGCGACCGCGCGCCGGATCGATGAGCGACACTTTCCCATCGGATAACCGTTGAAGAACCTGCACATTCCCTGAAGAGGCATTCATGAACATGAAGATACTCTCCTGGGAAGCATGCAGCGCAGTCACGGCATCCTCCACAGTCATGGTTTTGAGAGTTGGACGGACCACTTCGATCTCGCTCTGGTCCCGACTGGGAACCCTGCGCACCAACGCCCGCACGCGAGGCTGATCTCCAAATTTGTGATTGGCTCGCCGCTCCTTCAACTTTCGCAACTGCGCCCCGAGCTTATCCACCACCTCATCGATCGAAGCATACATTTCTTCTGTGGACGTCTTCGCTTGGAGGCGCCGCCCCTGGACGACACCCACGACTTCGGCCACATGGTGAAACTTTTCCAAACTCAGAAGGATCTGTAATGTCCCCAGTCTCAATCCGTACCGATCCAGTCGCTCCATGCGGGTTTCGACATACTCCCGCAAAGCCGGGGTCACCGCCACATGCCGTCCCGTGATCATCAGTCGCATGCCATCCTCATTTCTCGGGCTCAACACGCCAGATGCATTCGAGTCCGTTGAGATGATTTTCATACTGAAGCGTCTCATGACGTTCCATGCCGAGGCCTAAAAGAACCGTTTTCGTTGAGTCGCCGATGGAATGTTGTCCTCCGCGCGATATTTGGCCACCGTCCGCCGAGCGATCAAGACTTGCTGGGTGCGAAGTTTCGCGGCGATTTCCTCATCCTTCAGTGGCTTGCTTGGATTTTCTGCTTCCACCATCTTCCGAATCATCTCGCGCACCGTCAACGACGACAGCATGTCCATCGGCTGGTCGGCTCGCTGGAGACCCGCATTAAAGAAAAATTTGAGCTCCAGCATGCCCTGCGGACAATACATGTACTTATTGGCGGTCACGCGACTGATGGTCGATTCATGCATCCCGATATCCTCGGCGACTTGCTTGAGGACCAGCGGTTTCAAATATTGGATGCCGCGTTCGAAAAAGCCTTCTTGAAACTTCACAATGCTCGAAACAACTTTCACAATCGTTTTGTTGCGTTGTTCGATGCTCCGGATCACCCACTGCGCCGCTCGGAGTTTATCATCCAAATAGGCCTTGGTTTCCGCCGTCCCGGACTGCCCGGACGACATGAGCTGCTTGTAGTAGGGGCTGATGCGCATGCGCGGCAGACCGTCATCATTGAGCAAGACCTCCCACTCGCCTTCGTTCTTCACCACAAATACGTCCGGCACGATGGCATAATTCTGAGTGTTGGAAAACGGCCGTCCAGGTTTCGGTTCCAAGCCTTCGATGATGCGAGTCGCCTGAAACACGTCCTCCATCGAGATAGTTAACGCCTTGGCTATCCGGCTGTATTGCTTTTTTTCGAGATCCTTCAAGTGGTGCAGCACGATGGCTTCCAGCACCGATCCCTTCAGCACCCCTGGGCGGGAGCCCAGCGAGCCGATTTGGCTCCGGCCCAAGAATTTAAGCTGGAGGAGAAGGCATTCAGGCAGATCTCTCGCTGCCACACCGTTTGGATCGAAACCTTGTACATCTTTCAGTACCGACTCAGCTTCCGCCACGGAATAGGGCGTTCCTGACACCAAGTCCTCAAGTGTCATTCGAAGATAACCGTCGTCATCCAAATTGCCGATGATGAGCCGTCCAATGGCCTTTTCCCGATCGGTCATCCCTGACAAGGACAGCTGCCAGACAAGATGATCCTCCAGCGAGGTAAACTTCGCCACGGTTTGTTCATAGGAGGGAAACTCTTCCTTGGACGAAGCACTGTAGTCCGTTTCCCCTCGACGCATATCGGTATCAAAATAATCTTCCCAGCTTGAGGCCGAGAACTCTTCGGCATTCTCTCCGCTCTCAGCCGGCTTGTCGTCGCTCTCGCTCCCCGTATCACTGGAGGCGGTCGGCGGCGCTTCTGATTGTTCACGATCGGCCGTCGCAGCCTCTTCATTTTCCTCTGTCTCTGCCACTAACTCATCCAACAACGGATTTTCCATCAGGTGCTGCTGCAGGCTCTGCTGAAGCTCTAACCGGGACAATTGCAGTAGTTTGATCGCCTGCTGCAACTGCGGCGTCATAATGAGTTTTTGGCTGAGCCTGAGATCCAGTCGCAACTTCATCGCACACCCGCTTCCTGCTGTCTAAAGGCGGAATCCTTCACCGAGATACACGGCCCTTGCCATTTCACTTTTTTCGATCACCCCCGGGGGCCCCGCTTCCAAGATCAATCCCTCATTGATGATATAGGCTCGATCGGTGATCGACAGCGTTTCTCGGACATTATGATCGGTGATCAAGACCCCGATGTTCCGCTGTTTCAAACGAATGATGATCTGCTGAATATCGGCGACCGCTATGGGATCGATGCCTGCGAATGGTTCATCGAGCAACATGAACGAGGGACTCGTGGCTAACGCCCGGGTGATTTCCAATCGCCGACGTTCTCCTCCCGACAAGGCATACGCCTTACTTGTGCGAATATGCACCAGATCGAGTTCTTTCAGCAATGTTTCCACACGCACTGCCCGCTCACTTCTCGAATAGCCCAGCATCTCCAGAATCGCAAGGATATTATGCTCCACCGACAGACGACGAAACACTGATGATTCCTGCGGCAGGTAACCGATGCCGCGGCGAGCCCGCTTATACATCGGCAGGTCGGTCATGTCATGACCGCTTAACGTAATCTGACCTTCGTCGGGCTGGCAAATACCCACCATCATGTCAAAAATGGTGGTTTTTCCGGCTCCGTTCGGACCCAGCAATCCGACCACCTCGCCCGCCCGCACGTCAAGCGAGACGCCCTTGACGACCTTGCGACTTCGAAAGCTCTTCACCAAACCGGTTGCAGCCAGACAATCCGCCTCTCGATACTGCCCCGTATGAGAAACCTTTGATTGCGCTGCCAAAGACGTGTCAATCACCGCGTGCTCCCGCCTTCCCCCTCGATGACCACCTGAGAGTCGCCCTCCACGATACTGCGATCTTCTTCCAAAAACATAATGATTCGCTTGCCTGAGACGCGCGTCCCTTTTTGCCAAGCAACCGGATCACCGGTGAGAATGATTTTTTTCTCTGCTTCATAATATACGGCCTTCCGGCATGTGGCACGACCATCTTCTTTCTCGATTTTCACGCGTCCGGTGGCTTCGAGCATGCGAATGCTGCGGTCGGACACGGTGGGCGTCGCCTCGCGTCCATGGGTAAGAGGTCTTTTTCCGCCAGAACTCGCAAGTGGTTTGTCCGCACTCGGCGCCGCTTGCGCTTGGGCGCCGTCACTACTCGCATTGAACGTAACAACCATATGATCGGAATGTACGACCAACGGTCCTCGCGTGAGCACGACTGATCCATCAAAGATCGCGGTATTTTCATGATTGTTGACGGTCATGGTTCGAGAGGTGATCGTCGTCGAAACCGGCTCACTCCCCGCCGGTTTTGACGCCCGTAGTTCCGAAGCATGCACGAGGGGAACAACAAACCACACACCGGCATTAAGAAGCAGGCACCACATCCACACGAACATCATCCAGCACCTGAAATTCTTCGGTGTCCATTTTCCCAAGCAACCCCATTCCAGTGACCTGCAGTCCATGCCCATTGATCGTGACATGGTCTGCGGTTTGGATTTCATGCCGGGCATCGGTCCACAGGAGGTGATTGGTATGAATCGTGTAGCCGCTCTGCGTTTCCACCACGATGGGGGTCGCGCGGTTGGAGAGCTGAAAGTTTTTCGTTTGCGTATCAAGCATGCCCTCATCGCCCGACAGCGTCAGTTCTTGCCCTTGCTTCCCATAGAGCGTGACCTGCACATTGCTCAGGATCGCTTGGCTGTCTTTTTCAAATAGACGAGCCTGTTCGGCCTGAACTTTCCATTGCACAATGTCGCCGTTGGTCTGGGTGTAAGTGAAGTCCTGGATACGAGCGTCGGCAGACTCGGCACCCACTGTTGTGACCGAACGGGTGGAAGCGCCTGGATTGGATCGAGTGACGAGGAGATATCCAAGAAAGCTGGCAAGAACCACACTCAGAGCCAACAGCCCACGACGAAACCAACGTTCCCACATGCCAAAAGCTCCTTATTTTTAGAGCTTCTTTATTCTTAAATGTGTGGCACGATAGTAGCATTCCATCTAGGCCAAGTAAACCTACCGGAACAATGGCGAATGAGATGGGCGATGGCAGGGAATGAGCAGCGGGATGAAGAAGGCTCGGAATGCCACGACCACCCGGAATGGCAATCGTGGCATTCAGCCTTTTAGGCTCCCGCAGGAGCGGAACTTTGTGCCGAGGCGTCTTTGTTCTGGGCCGATACCGCGTCTTTTGACGAAGCAGTCGCAGGCGCCGCCGGTCGAGCGACCAATTCCATGGCCACCATCTCCGCCGCATCGCCGACTCGACGGCGGGTGCGAATAAGGCGCGTATATCCACCAGAGCGATCACGAAACCGCTCTGCCACATCACTGAATAACTTGGACACCACGGCCTTGCTGCGCAAGAAACTGAGGGCACGACGACGGGCGGGCAAGCTGCCGTCCTTACCCAGCGAAATCATTCGGTCCGTAAAACCTCGGATTTCCTTTGCCTTGGCTTCCGTCGTTTCAATTCGCTCATGTTCCAGCAACGAGGTCACGAGACTCCGAAACAACGCCCAGCGATGTTTTGTTTGACGTCCGAGCTGTCGACCCTTCTTTTTGTGGCGCACAGTAGTCCTGTTCCTTTCTTACTCTGACCGCACACCCGCATCGCCTGAAGGCAAGGCGTCGACCTTCATGCCAAGGCTCAGTCCCATTTCGGTCAGGATTTCCTTGATTTCGTTGAGTGATTTCTTTCCGAAATTCTTGGTCTTCAGCATCTCAGCTTCGGTTTTTTGCACCAAATCAGCAATGGTCTTAATATTCGCATTCTTCAGACAGTTGGCCGCGCGAACCGACAACTCCAACTCATTCACGCTACGGTACAGATTCTTGTTGACCTCATCGGAAAGATCTTCACTGCCGGCAACCGGCTTCGCATCTGAACGCTCCTCGGGATTGATGAAGATGTCCAGGTGCTCGCGGAGGATGCCGGCGGCGTTGGACAAGGCATCACGGGGAGAGATGGTTCCATCCGTCCAGATTTCCAGTGTCAGCTTGTCGTAATCGGTCATTCGCCCGACGCGGGCATTTTCGACGTGGAAATTCACGCGTTTGATCGGCGAAAAAATTGAATCCACCGCGATCACACCGATGGGCAATCCTTCTTCCTTGTTTCGTTCGGCGGGAACAAAACCACGTCCGTGCTTGATGGTCATCTCTACATCCAAGGACGCATCCTTATCCAGCGTGGCAATGTGGAGATCCGGAGTCAGAATGGTGACATCGCCGTCATGGGTAATATCCGACCCCTTCGCTTCTCCCGGCCCCTTTTTCTTCAACCGAATGGTCTTCGGCTTCTCACCTTGCAGAGCCAACCGGAGGCTTTTCACATTCAGGATGATAGAAGTCACATCTTCCGTCACGCCGGGAATCGTGGAGAATTCGTGCAACACTCCTTCGATCTTGACGGTCGTCACTGCTGCCCCTGTCAAGGAGGACAACAACACACGGCGCAGCGAGTTCCCAACCGTGGTGCCAAATCCTCGCTCGAAGGCCTCTGTCGTAAATCTGCCGAATGTCGGGGAAAGAGTGTCCTTGTCGACTTCCACCCGCATGGGGATTTGAAAGTCTTTCATCGCTTTAATCATGACTCCCCCTTCATTAACTCATGTGAGCCCATCTATCGTTCAGCCATGGTGAGGCGCATCGAGCGCTGCCCCAGCCACAATCGTTTAACGCGAGTACAATTCGACGACCATTTGTTCATTCACTGGGAGAACAATGTGGTCCTTGGTCGGCAATGAGCGAATCGTCCCTTTGAAGGCCCCTCTATCCAGCTCAAGCCATTCAGGAATACCACGCCCATCAACCGCCGAGAGCGCGCCTTGAATAGGGACCATCTCCCGGCTCTTTTGCCGCACCTCCACCGAATCGCCTGCCTTGACGAGCGCGCCGGGCGCTTTCACCTTGCGACCATTGATCAACATATGACCATGATTGATCAACTGCCGCGCCTCCTTGCGTGACGCGCCAAAACCGAGCCGGTACACTACGTTGTCCAATCGGCATTCCAGCAAGCGAAGCAGGGTATCGCCGGTCACGCCGGCTTGCCGCTCTGCCCGTTCAAAAATGCCGCGGAATTGGCACTCTTGCAGACCATAGATCCTCTTCAGTTTCTGCTTCTCACGTAACTGCAAGCTGTAATCTGAGGTTCGCTGACGAGCCTGACCGTGCTGCCCCGGCGGATAACTCCGGCGCTCGATGGCGCACTTTTCGGTCATGCACCGAGACCCTTTCAAGAAGAGCTTCTCGCCCTCTCTCCGACACAACCGGCAGACAGGTCCACTGTATTTTGCCACGCTCCTACCCCTCCTCTACCTCAACGACTCAAGTCCGACTCACTAGCGATTACCATGTATCTCAATGCATGACAGGCTGTTATACACGCCGTCGCTTCGGGGGGCGACACCCGTTATGCGGGATGGGCGTCACGTCGCGGATGAGATTGATGCGTAACCCGGCGCTTTGCAGCGAGCGAATGGCTGATTCTCGTCCGGCGCCCGGTCCGTTCACATACACATCGACTTGGCGCATCCCGTTTTCCATCGCCTTCCTCGCCGCTGCCTCTCCCGCGCGCTGGGCCGCAAACGGAGTGCTCTTCCGTGAGCCCTTAAATCCTTGATTCCCTGAACTGGCCCATACAACCGTATTGCCGCCCATATCGGTGATGGTCACGATCGTGTTGTTGAACGACGCTTGAACGTGAGCCACGCCGCTCTGGATTATCTTCCGTTCCTTCTTTTTACCCTTCTTCACACTCATAGCATCTCCCTCAGCGCATGGCGCCTGCTCAGTCTAGCCTCTTATGCTCTTGAACCAGCGGGCTTCTGCGGTTTGCTGCCCACGCCCGAGCGTCTTCCCTTGCGGGTGCGCGCGTTTGTTTTGGTCCGCTGTCCGCGAACGGGCAACCCCTTGCGATGCCGGAGTCCACGGAACGTTCCGGTATCCACAAGTCGCTTGATGTTCATCGACACTTCTTTGCGTAAGTCACCCTCGACCCGATAGTCACGTTCGATGACTTCGCGCATCTTGACGATCTTGTCTTCGCTCACGTCTTTCACGCGGATGGAGCCATCAACCCCGGCTTTCTTCAGAATGGCCTGAGCGGCTGCGCGACCGATTCCGAACACATAGGTCAAGCCGATATCAATCCGTTTGTCTTTTGGCAAATCCACACCCGAGATACGCGCCATAATTTCCCCCTCATTCTATCCCTTCATCGCATCGCGAGATGTGTGAAAGGCCCGTGCGACCGTGGTCCTAGAACCAACAGCCAGGATAGCGATTAGCCCTGTCGCTGCTTGTGACGTGGATTCGCACACAATACCCGCACGACCCCTCGCCTGCGGACGACTTTGCATTTTGCACAAATCGGCTTGACTGATGACTTGACCTTCATAGCAATTCCATTTCTCCGCTACTTGAAACGATAGGTGATACGGCCTCTTGTCAGATCATAGGGCGACAATTGGACCGTCACCTTATCGCCGGGTAGAATGCGAATGAAGTGCATCCGCATTTTCCCCGAGATGTGCGCTAAAATCCTATGCCCATGTTCCAATTCCACGCGAAACATTGCGTTTGGAAGTGTCTCAGCCACCGTGCCCGTCACTTCTATGACATCTTCTTTTGGCACGTATCGGTACGCCTCCGTCTTAATGTGATAACTGCGAAAGGACCCGCGCGGGGCCGCTCGGCTGTATGGCGATCGTATGCTCAAAGTGAGCCGACCAGCATCCATCCTGCGTCACGGCCGTCCAGCGATCTTCAAGAATCCTGATGGCCGCCGTGCCCATGTTCACCATTGGTTCGATTGCTAACACCATGCCCACTTGCAACCGTGGTCCCTGTCCAGGACGACCGTAATTGGGCACTTGCGGTTCTTCATGGAGTTGTCGTCCGATCCCATGACCGACAAATTCGGTGACGACCGCAAACCCGGCTTGCTCGACGTGAGTTTGGACAGCATGAGAAACGTCGGACAATCGATTTCCTACGACTGCCTGGGTGATCCCGCGATACAGCGCTTCTTCGGTCACCTGAATTAAGCGCCGGGCCTCGCTGCTTGCGGATCCCACCGGCACGGTCACGGCAGAATCTCCGTAAAACCCAGACACCACTGCACCGAGATCGAGCCCGATGATATCGCCCTCTTTCAGTCGACGTTTGGACGGAATGCCATGTACAACCTGTTCGTTCACGGAAGCGCAAAGTGTCTTAGGGTAGTTTCGGTAGCCCTTGAACGCAGGAATCGCGCCCCGACTTCTGATGCCCTCTTCAGCCATGCGGTCCAGATCATCGGTGGTAATCCCCGGTGCCACCTTTCCCTTGAGCACCTCCAATACTTCCGCGACCACCTGCGATGCTTGCGCCATCAGCGCAACCTCGTAGGGCGTTTTGAACACAATCATGCCGCCCCAAGTCCGCGGAGCACGCTCACTAACCGCTCGGACACCTGCGTCATATCCCCGGACCCGTCCAAATGGCTCACCATCTGCTTCGCGTCGTAATAGGCGATTAAAGGAGCCGTTTGCTCATCATAGACCTTGAGGCGCGCTTCAATGGTCTCGGGCTTGTCATCGTTTCGTTGAACTAATGCTCCCCCGCACCGGTCACATTGGCCGCTGACATTCGGAGGAGCAAAGTCTAGATGAAAAACACTTTGGCAATTCGAGCAACTACGCCGACCGCTCAGGCGCGCGACGATATCATGGCGCGACACTCGAAAATTAATGACCCGATCGAGCTTGATCCCGCCGTCACTCAGCATGCGATTCAACTCTTCTGCCTGCGGTACGGTTCTTGGAAATCCATCCAAAATAAATCCACGTTGACAGAGCGGCTCATCAAGCTTTGAGCGCACCATGTTGATGACCACAATATCCGGGACAAGTTTTCCCGCGTCCATGCTTTTTTTGGCTTCGAGTCCTAAGGAAGTCTGGTTCCTCACCGCCTCTCGCAATAGATCGCCGGTCGAAATCTTCGGCCATCCAAACTGTGCGGTCACCCGATCGGCCTGAGTACCTTTTCCGACCCCCGGGGCTCCTAGAAATACCAATCGCATCAAATGGCCTTATGTCGTTCGACCACGAAGCCGACCCTTTTGAAGAAAGCCGTCGTAATTGCGGTTCAAGAGATGAGACTCGATTTGTTGCGCTGTATCCAATCCCACACCAATGACGATCAAGAGCGAGGTGCCGCCAAAGTAAAACGGCATGTTGAGCTTGTAGATGAGAAATTCCGGAATGACACACACAATTGCAAGATAGATAGCGCCGGCGAACGTTATCTTGGTGAGCACAGAATAAATATAATCGGAGGTGCGTTGGCCAGGACGTATTCCGGGCACAAAGCCGCCATATTTCTTCAGGTTATCCGCCATATCAACGGGATTCATCACCACTGCCGTATAAAAAAAGCAGAAAAACACGATCAGCCCCACATACATCAAGGTATACAGGAGTGACCCGGGAGCCAGTTGCGATCCAAACTCTTTGATCCACGGAGTCTCGAAGAAGCCGGCGATCGTTGCAGGAAACGCGATGATCGACGAAGCAAAAATGGGCGGAATCACACCGGCCGTGTTGATTTTCAGTGGAATATGGGTGCTTTGCCCCCCGTACACCCTTCGTCCGATAACCCGTTTCGCGTATTGAACGGGCACTTTCCGTCTTCCGCTTTCCAGAAAAACAATGGCCGCAACCACCGCAAACATAACCAAGGTCAGGACGACCAACAGGGGGAAGCTAAGTTGTCCCACCTTGTAGAGATCAAACGTCTGAGCCACTGCCGCAGGCAGACGGGCAACGATCCCGGCAAAGATGATCAGGGAAATTCCATTACCGATCCCGCGTTCGGTTATTTGCTCACCCAGCCACATGAGAAATCCGGTGCCCGCGCAGAGCGTGATAACGGTCATAAACCGGAATCCCCAACCAGGGCTGAGGACAAATGCGCCTTGATTCATTTGCTCAAGGCCGACCGCGATCCCGAATCCCTGGATCAACGCGATGACGATAGTGCCGAATCGAGTGTATTGAATGATCTTTTTTCTGCCGCGCTCACCCTCTTTCGCTAACTTTGACAGATGGGGAATCACTACCGTCAAGAGCTGCAGAATAATCGACGCGCTGATATAGGGCATAATGCCCAGCGCAAAAATCGTCAATCTCGAGAGTGATCCTCCCGAAAAGATATCCAAAAATCCGAGCAGCGCACCGCCCTGTTTTTGGAGGAATTCCGATAGAGCTTCTCCATTGATACCGGGGGTTGGAATGTGCGCGCCGACACGATAGACGACGAGCATCCCCAACGTGAATAACACGCGGGTCCTCAACTCCGGTATCTTGAAGATGTTCTGAAAACTGGTCAGGAGCCGCTCAAACACCGCGAATAACCTCAGCCCTCCCCCCAGCTGCCTGAATCTTCGCCTCCGCGGACTTGCTGAACTTATGAGCCTGGACCACGAGGGGTTTCGTGATGTCTCCCTGAGCCAGGATCTTGATCAGCTGTCCCTTTCGTCGCACAAGGCCTTCGTTCATCAAGAGTTGGGGCGTAATGGCTTCTGTCGTCTCCAGTTCAGCCAAGCTTTTTAAATTGACGATGGTGTATTCGGTGCGAAACTGATTCGCAAAGCCGTACTTTGGAATCCTGCGAACCAAGGGCATTTGTCCACCCTCAAAACCTGGTCGTTTCCCACCGCCAGACCTGGCCTTGAGACCCTTATGACCCTTGGTGGAGGTCTTGCCGTGACCGGATCCAGGACCTCGCCCGATTCGCTTTCTCTTATGCTTAGCCCCTTTTGAAGGGGAGAGATCGTGTAACTTCATTGAGGACTCACTTCCAGTAAATACCCCACCTTGGAAATCATACCTTTGACTTGATCACTTGCGGGGCGCAATACCGTGGCATGCATTTTCCGAAGCCCTAACCCACGCAGGACCAGCCTATGCTTGTACGGAGTCCCGATAGGACTGCGCTTGAGCGTAATTCGATAACCCGACACTGAACTCGCTGCTTTCTTTTCGTTAGCCATTAGATATGTACCTGCGCTTCGACTCCAGGGTTTCGTCGCAGCCGCATGACTTCTTGCGGATCACACAGTTGCTGGAGTCCGTTAAGGGTAGCCCGTACCGTATTGAATGGATTCCCGCGGCCCAACGTTTTCGCGATGATATTGTGAGCACCCGCCAACTCAACGACTGCCCGAACAGCGCCTCCTGCAATGATCCCCGTTCCATCCGCGGCGGGCTTCAAAAGGACATGTTCCGCCCCAAATAGTCCGTGAACTTCATGGGGAATTGTTCCGCCCTTGATAGGAACTCTCACCAAATGTTTTTTGGCCTGCTCGACAGCTTTCGATATTGCGACGGGGACCTCTGCCGCCTTACCTTTCCCGATGCCGACGTAACCTTGGCCATCCCCTACAACAACCAGCGCGCAAAAATTGAAGCGCTTTCCGCCCTTGACGACCTTGGCGACACGGTTGATAAACACCACCTTGTCTTTGAGACTCAATTCTTCGGGATTGACTCGCACAACGTCATTCTCCTCTAAGTCGTCGCATGTTGGTTACACAAGCATCGAGCACGCGGCCCTGAGGTGAGTCAGGTTTAAAATTGCAAGCCGCCTTCACGTGATGCCTCGGCCAAGGCTTTCACACGCCCGTGATACTGGCGGCCGCCACGATCAAACACTACCATTGATACTTTGGCCGCTTTGGCGCGCTCGGCGATCAATTTACCGACGGCCTTCGCACCCTCGATGCTACCGGTAGATTTCACGGATTTACGCAACACTTCATCCAAAGTCGAGGCCGCCGCAACGGTATGCCCTCGGAGATCGTCTATAATTTGCGCGTAAATATGGGAACGGCTCCGAAATACATTCAAACGCGGGCGATCGTTCGTCCCGATCACCGTTTTCCTCACACGCCGTTTGCGGCGCTCTAGTTTTCGATTTTTTTCTTGGGTATTCATGAGAGGCCTCTACTTCCCGGTCTTGCCTGCCTTTTTCCGCAAGACTTCACCGGCGTATCGAATTCCTTTTTGCTTGTACACGTCAGGGGGCTTGATCGAGCGAATGTTGGCCGCCACTTGACCCACGAGGCGCTTGTCCACGCCACGGATAGATATAAGCGTTTGCTTGTCGACTTTCACATCAATGCCTTGCGGAACCGTATAGTTCACAGGATTGATATAGCCCACGTTAAAACTCATTTCTCGTCCCTGGAGTTGCGCTTTGTAACCCACCCCGGTAATTTCCATGGCCTTCTCGTAGCCTTTGGTCACACCCTGGATCATGTTGCTAAGCTCCGCACGCACTAATCCGTGCATCGCACGCAACTGCCGAGCATCCCCCGATCGGGTCACGAGGAGTTGACCGTCGGTCACACCTACGCTCATGCCTTCGGTCAACCGCCAATCAAGTTTGCCCATTGGTCCCTTGATCGAGACAACCTGACCGGAAACCTTAATATCGACTCCCGTTGGAACTGGAATTGGTTTTCGTCCTATCCGCGACATGCGAACCCCGTTACGTTTCTACGATTCTAATTAATACTGCGTCCCCTCGGCCGACGTTCGTTACCAGACGGAGCAGAGCACTTCCCCACCTAAACCTGACCGCCTGGACTCACTGTCGGTCATAAGACCCTTCGACGTGGAAATGACAGCGACACCGATGCCGTTTCGCACCTTGGGAACGTCGTCTCTCCCTACATACACACGACGTCCAGGCTTGCTGATTCGTCGCATGCCGGTGATCATAGGGCGCGAATCCTCAACATAGCGAAGCTGAACGGAGAAAAAGGGATGCCCGTCAACCTCCATTTCACCGTATCCTTGGATGAATCCTTCTTTCCCAAGTATATTCAGGATCTGGCGCTTGACCTTAGACATCGGGACCTTCACGACCTCCTGACGGCGACTAGCGCCATTTCCCAATCTCACCAACAAATCGGCAATCGGATCAGTAATCATGCAATCCTCTTCTGCGCTTGCACCGGCAAGCATGGCACCGCGGTCCTACCAACTTGACTTTCTGACTCCAGGGATTTCTCCCTTAAGACTGAGAAAACGGAAACAGATTCGGCACATCCGAAAGCGACGAAGAAACCCGCGGACACGACCGCAAAGTCCACATCGATGGTATTCACGGGACGGGAACTTTGCCTTCGCGGCAGCTTTGTTCTTAAGCGCTAATCTAGACACGCAATCCCCCTTGCTAAGTTATGACCGCAGCAATGCGATCGCCCATCAGACCATCGACTAGGCCCTGAATGGCATACCCAAATGCTTGAGCAAGGCCTTGCCTTCATCATTCGTACGGGCCGTCGTGACGATGGTAATATCCATCCCATGAATGGAAGCGACCGTATCATATTCGATTTCAGGGAAGATCAATTGTTCCTTCAATCCCAGGGTATAGTTCCCCCGTCCATCGAACGCCTTTGGTGAGATGCCTCGAAAATCACGAATGCGTGGAAGCGCGAGGGAAATCAACCGATCGAGAAATTCCCACATACGCCGGCTGCGAAGCGTAACTTTGGCTCCGATCGGCATACCTTGCCGCAGCTTGAAACCCGCGATCGCTTTTTTCGCCCTGGTGGTGACCGGCTTTTGCCCGGTAATAATACCCAACTCAGCAGATGCGCTTTCCAACAGTTTTACGTTCTGAATAGCCTCGCCCATCCCCACATTCAGTACGATTCTCTCCAGCCGAGGCACCTGCATCAGGTTCCCATATCCAAACTCTTTCATGAGAGCCGGCACGACTTGCTCCCGATAAGTCTCTCTCAACCTCGGGATGAACTGATGCTCGCTTCCAGAATCCTGGGACACCTCAGGTGCGGCAGCTTCCCTTTTTGCCGAGGACCTTGGCGTTGCACCCTTGCCGCCTTTACCCTTCTCTACTTTTGCCATGAACGTCTTTCCCTGTTCCGACTATTCGACGATTTCTTTTGATTTTTTACTCAGTCTTGCGCGTCCACCGTCATCCTTGCGCGTGATGCCCAACCGAGTTGGTTTCTTCGTCACCGGACATAAAAACATGACATTAGATACGGCCAACGGCGCCTCTCGCTCAAGAATGCCACCCTGCCGAAGCTTCTGATTCGGTTTCGTATGGCGCTTAAGCATATTGAGCTTTTCCACGACAATTTTTCCGTTGACGGTATCAACCGATAGGACCTTGCCGGACTTTCCCCGCTCACGACCAGTCATCACTACAACGGTATCGCCTTTGCGAATTTTCGTTTTGATTCGTGCCATCCCTACTAGAACCTTTCTTTCTCCACCTACAAGACTTCCGGCGCAAGCGAGATGATCTTCATGAACTTTTTCCAGCGCAACTCACGGGCTACTGGCCCGAAGATTCGAGTCCCCACCGGTTCGCCCTGAGCGTTGATCAGCACACACGCGTTGCGATCGAACTTGATGTAGGAACCGTCATCCCTCCGAACTTCCTTCGTCGTGCGCACAATAACCGCTCGACTCACGTCGCCTTTTTTCACACCGGCCTGCGGGATCGCTTCCTTCACTGCAACGACGACAATGTCTCCCAATGATCCATACCGGCGCCGGGTCCCGCCCAGCACATGGAAACACATCACTTGCTTCGCGCCGGAATTATCGGCTACATCCATGTATGTGTAATTCTGAATCATGCCCCTGCCCTACTCACCCTGCCGAAAAGGAACAGTCCCTTTGGCTTTCAAGTGTGTTCCGGAGTTACTTTTCAGGCTGCCCCTTCACCATGACGCGTACCACACGCCAGTGCTTGTCTTTGCTGAGCGGCCGGGTCTCTGCCAACTGAACCCGATCTCCCACCTTGCACACATTGCCCTCATCATGGGCTTTAAGCTTGGTCACGCGACGGAGAACTTTCTTATAGACCGGATGGATCACCGACCGCTCCACGGCAACCACGACCGTCTTGCTCATTTTGTTGCTGACGACGCGACCGTACCACTCACGACGATGCTGTTGGCCTTCCTTCATACGCCTCTTCTCACTTACTTCCCGCCGGGGTGGCCGGATTGTGTCTGGAGCAATTCCAATTGCCGTCTCACCGTTTTGAGCCGGGCAATATCGCGCTTTGTATTCCGCACTTGCATTGGATTCTCGAGTCGACCAGTGCCAAGCTGGAACCGAAAATTGAACAGTTCCTGCCGCAACTGCTTTTCTTTTTCAGACAATTCGTCGACCGTGAGCCCGCTCAGATCCTTCACATCCATCAGATCACCACTCACACCTGCTACAGGTTACAGAAATTCACCGCGCGCAACAAACTTCGTCGCAATGGGAAGCTTATAAGCCGCCAATTTCAAGGCTTGCTTCGCCACATCCGGAGCCACTCCCCCCATCTCGTACATGATTCGTCCAGGCTTCACGACGGCTACCCAATACTCGGGGTTTCCTTTGCCCTTACCCATACGGGTTTCGGCCGGCTTCTTGGTAATGGGCTTGTCGGGAAATATTCTGGTCCATACCTGCCCACCACGCTTCACGAATCGAGTAATGGCGATGCGGGCGGCTTCGATCTGACGACTGGTGATCCAGCCTGGTTCAAGGGCCTTCAAGCCGAATTCACCGAGCGTGATCTCGCCCCCGCGGTAGGCCTTCCCTCGCATTCGCCCCTTCTGCATTTTTCTAAACTTGACTTTCTTTGGCGCTAACACAAACCCACCTTTTCCTTATCGAGATTCTTTAACCAAGTCGGCCCAGCGCTGAATCCGGCTTGAGCTGAATGGCCGGCAGAAGTTCACCCTTATAAATCCACGTCTTCACCCCGATCTGACCCATCGTGGTGTGGGCTTCGGCAAACCCGTAGTCCACGTCAGCGCGCAGCGTATGCAGAGGAACGCGACCTTCGCGATACCATTCGGTCCTCGCGATTTCCGCACCACCCAAACGCCCGGCGACCATAATTTTGATTCCCTGCGCACCCAAACGCAGAGCCGACTGCACGCTACGTTTCATGGCCCGACGAAAGGCCACTCGTTTTTCCAATTGCGTGGCGACATTTTCACTGACCAACTGCGCGTCCAATTCCGGCTTCTTGATTTCCTTCACGGTAATATAGGCCTGACCGGAGTATTCCTTTTCCAGGGCGGCCTTGAGCTTGTCGACTTCAGCTCCCTTACGGCCGATGATAATGCCGGGGCGGGCCGTGTGGATGATGACTCTGGTTTGGTCGCCGGACCGCTCTATTTCCACCTTGGCCACCCCAGCGTGATACAGCTTGGCTTTGACCATCTTTCGAATTTTAATATCCTGATGGAGAAGCCTGGCGTAGTCCTTATCGGCGTACCAGCGGGAGCTCCAAGTGTAGTTATAGCCGATCCGATAACCAATTGGATGTGTCTTCTGACCCATTGAAAATCAACCTCAGTCTAGGTGTAAAACTTTTGCAATTCGTCACGCGCCGGGAGCGGCGACCGCAATCGTGATGTGACTCGTGCGCTTCTGAATCGAGTTGGCCCGCCCCATTGACCTGGCGCGAAACCGTTTGTAGATTGGACCGCAGTTCACAACGGCTTGCGACACCCACATGTCATCGGTATCGCCCAGCTCCTTTTGCTCAGCATTCGCCACCGCTGACTTGAGGAGCTTTTCGATCACCCGCGCCGCATGCTTCGGAGTATGCCTCAGCATGGCAAGGGCCTTAGGAACTTGCTGGCCACGAATCATGTCGATCACGACGCGTGCCTTTCGTGGCGTCACCCGCACAAACCGTAAATTTGCTTTTGCTTCTGCCATAGCTGACCCCACCACACCTGCCGGTCCTTAACCGGCCAACAATTACTTAAGCGCCACTGCCTTTTCAGTCTTTGCCTGCCCGTGCCCCTTAAAGAACCGGGTCGGAGCAAATTCTCCCAGCTTATGGCCGACCATATTTTCCGTGACAAACACGGGGATGAATTTTTTGCCGTTATGAACCGCGAAGGTATGCCCGATCATATCCGGGACGACGGTTGATCGCCGAGACCAGGTCTTGATGAGCTTCCGGTCCTTCGTATGGTTCATCTGCTCGACCTTTTTCAACAGATGATCATCAACAAACGGACCCTTTGTCACTGAACGAGGCATAAGTCCTCTCCTACTTCTTTCTGCGTGCGATGATGAACTTGTCCGTCGCCTTGTTCTTCCTGGTCTTATAACCCTTGGCCGGCGTGCCCCAGGGAGATACAGGATGAGGGTTACCTTGTCCGGACTTACCCTCACCCCCACCGTGCGGGTGATCAACGGGGTTCATGACAACTCCCCTAACATGAGGACGCTTCCCCTTCCATCGCGTTCGCCCGGCCTTACCTACCACCACATTCTCATGGTCGACATTTCCGACCTGTCCGACGGTGGCCACGCACGTCGACAACACTTTCCGCATTTCACCTGACTTGAGGCGAATCTGCACATAGGCGCCATCCCGACCCATGACCTGAGCAGAACCACCAGCACTTCGAATCAACTGCCCACCTTTTCCTGGCTTCAATTCAATGTTATGAATCGTAGTTCCTAGGGGCATATTAAGAAGCGGAAGCGCATTACCCGGTCGAACCTCTGCGCTGGCACCAGCCTCAACATCGTCACCCACCGCAAGCCCTACAGGAGCCAGGATATAGCGCTTCTCACCGTCCTTGTAGTGCAATAAAGCAATACGCGACGACCGGTTGGGATCATATTCAATCGCCGCTACCTTAGCTGGGATATCTACCTTGTCACGACGAAAATCAATCTGTCGATAGAGGCGCTTATGGCCCCCGCCACGGAAACGAATGGTTTGGCGGCCATCATTGTTTCTTCCGCCTGTGCGGAGGTGAAACCCCGTCAAAGCCTTCTCGGGCTTCTTCTTCGTGAGCTTTTCGCCCTGGATCGCGGTCATACCACGACGGCCAGGGGAAGTGGGCTTATACACCTTCAATGCCATAGCTAGTTCTCACTCTATCGAGACAACGGCACGCTACACGCCTTCGTACAGCTCCAGTTTCTCGCCTTCTTTCAAGGTAACGAATGCCTTCTTCCAATCCGATCGTTTCCCAACGAATCGTCCCAATCGCTTCATCTTCCCGCGAATATTCACCACATTGACTCGGGAGACCTTCACCTTCAAAAGTGTTTCGACTGCCTGTTTGATTTGGATCTTATTGGCATGCGGGTGAACCAGAAAGCCGACCGTATTGGTCTGCTCTCGCAAGGCCGTAAGCTTCTCAGTCAACAGCGGCTGGATCAGCACCTGATGGAGGTCGCCCTTCATGACCACACCTCCCGGACCCGATCCAGTTCACGTTGAGGGATGACAATAGAGTTGCACCGAACGATGTCATAGACATTCAACTCTTCAGGGCGGAGCACGGTCACGCTAGAAAGATTCTTTCCGGCCTGCACAAGGTGTGAACCGGTATCGCCAATGACGAGCAAGGTGCTGCCTGTAATCCCAAGTTCCGCCAGAGCCTTGGCCAGCAGCTTGGTTTTCGCCTGGGCGATCGTGAGATCTGACACCACGACCACACTTCCCTCAAGCACCTTGGCCGACAATGCGCTTTGCAGAGCCGCCCGATATTTCTTTCTCGGCATTCCAAAAGCGTAACTCCGTGGCTTGGGACCAAACACCGTCCCTCCGTGCCTCCACACAGGCGAACGGAGCGACCCCGCGCGAGCGCGACCGGTATGCTTTTGCTTCCACGGCTTCTTGCCGGAACCACTCACTTCACCTCGGCGCAAGGTCGATGCGGTACCCTGACGATCACAGGCACGCTGCATCACGACCACTTCATGGACGAGAGTGACATGGGGCTTACACCCGAACACCTCATTCGGCAAGTCCACCGTACCAACTTTTTTCTTCTTGGAATCAATCACGTCAACGGTCGGCATAGCTCAACTCTTCTTCGATTTCCGCACGATCAGCAGCCCATTCTGACCACCAGGCACTGCTCCGCGGACAAACAACAGGTTTTCTTCAGGACGAGCATCAATGACCTTCAAACGCTGAACGGTCACACGCTCATCTCCCATATGTCCAGGCAAGGCCTTGTTCTTCCATACCCTCGACGGATACGAACTGGCCCCAATCGATCCCGGCGCCCGATGGAACATTGAGCCGTGCGATTCAGGCCCGCCGGAGTAATTATGACGCTTCATGACTCCCTGGAAGCCCTTTCCCTTGGACACCCCCACTACGTCGACCCAGTCACCCTTCTTAAACATATCTACCTTGACAGTTTCGCCCACAGCGACGTCCCCGACTTTCGGGAATTCCCGCAGCACGCGACTGGCCGGAGCCTGCTGCTTCTTCAGGTGACCAAGCTCGGCACGGGACAATTTGCGATCCTTGACCTCACCGAAGGAAAGCTGTATCGCCTCATACCCGTCTCGCTCTTTCGTCTTAATCGCGACGACTCGACAGGGACCGGCCTCAATGACCGTCACCGACTCCAACACGCTTTCGTCGTAAATTTGGGTCATCCCCAATTTTTTGCCCAACAATCCGTTTGTCATCGTCTTCCTGTCAGCTCAAAAGAGTCGGCCGAGCCAGACCGTCAAAGCTTAATCTCCACATCTACACCCGCCGCCAAATTCAACTTCATCAACGAATCCATCGTCTCTGGAGTGGGCTCCATGATATCGAGCAGCCGCTTGTGCGTGCGGATTTCGAATTGCTCTCTGGACTTCTTATCGACGTGAGTCGACCGTTGAACCGTAAACTTCTCGATTCTTGTCGGCAATGGAATCGGACCCACGACTCTTGCCCCACTTCGCCGCACGGTCTCAACAATTTCCACCACCGACTGATCAAGCACGCGATAATCAAACCCGCGCAACCTCACACGAATTCTTTGATCGACTTTCACGCTCTACTCCTCACATGCCGGCCTGATGACCGGAACATCCCTAGGCTAGAATTTCGGTGACGACGCCGGAGCCGACGGTTTTGCCGCCCTCGCGCACCGCGAAGCGCAGGCCCTGATCCATGGCGATGGGGCTGATCA
>JAJONL010000097.1 GCA_021323395.1 Nitrospira sp. | reverse complement strand
TGGCAGTTGCATTTTCCCGGAGGATTTACGAGACCCCGAGAGCTCGACATGCGACGATGGCATCAGTATCCCCGTCGAAACCGGTCGCCCCCTTTAATCAGAATGTTGATAAAGACCTCCAGCTTTGTTCTCGCATCGCTCGACACCTCAACGTACTGAGCAGTACGCCTCGGCATCTCGCTCGCTGCGGCCTCGCTGAGAGGCCTTTCTGAACTTCTGGAAGGGAAAGATTCCTCCTTCCCATGTGCTCATCATACAGCACGGGTCAAGAGGATGCCAGGGTCACGCCGAAAGGCGGCCGCAGTTCTATGGTACGCTGTGCGCCATGCCGCCCGTACCGATCGACATTGCGATTGGCTTCACTTTCCTTCCGTTAGCCGTGGCAGCGCTTCTCACCATTGTCTTTGTCAGACTGTCGAGGTCTCTTTGGCGAATTGTCGCGGTCATGGCCGGATGGGCTGGGTTGACTGCGATCATGGCTCACTCCGGAATTCTGGCCGCCTTTAATTCACGCCTTCCCTGGATTCCCCTGCTGGTGCTCACACAACTGGCTTTCGTGGCCTGGCTGGCTTGGTTCTCGTCCTGGAGCGGCCTTCTGGCGCAGATTCCCCAATGGGTTCTGGTAGGCCTTCAAAGCTTCCGCATTCCGGTTGAATTGCTCCTGGCCGCGCTGGCTACCAGAAGGTTACTGGCCATTGAGATGACGTATTACGGAAGGAATTACGATGTGCTTGCGGGAGTCACCGCTGTCTTTCTTTCGATCTGGCTGCGTCGTCAGGGAGAGAAATCTCTACGGCTGGTCGTGGTGGGATGGAACCTGATGGGGTTGAGCTTAGTCACGATCGTTCTCATCCACGGATTATTCTCAGTGCCTTATCCGTTTCAATTACTGCCTCTATCGGTTCCCACTTTTGTGATCGCCACCTTCCCCGTCGTCTGGCTTCTGACCGTCCTCGTTCCGATTGCCTATCTCCTACACCTCGTTTCTCTTCAACGCTGCGTCGCCGATCGCACCACGAGGCCCGAGCCCAGTAATGCAGCGCGTTAGATCACTCTTAAGCGGGTCACTTTCGCAAGGAGAATCGCTACAAACAGCAGAGCCAGGCCCAGGAACAGCTGCACGAACAGCAAATCCTCGAGCTGGCTGTAATCGGCCGGAGTTACGACAATACCGGAGACGGGGGGCCCTTTAGATGTTGGCTATTGTCTCGGTTTTCATTCGCCGCTCCACCGGAAACTTGCGCTCCCGCCAGGCATCGAGGCCGCCTTCGAGCGGGCGCACGCGATGGATGCCTTTCTTCTTCAACAGAAATGCGGTCCTGGCACTGGACACTTCATTGGGGCAGGTGCAGTAGAGCACGATGTCCCGATCGCGGGGGATTTCAAGGTGCCGATACTCGATCTCTTCCATGGTGAAGTTGATGGCGCCAGGAATAGTGTCGGGATCAAGTCCCAGCGCCAAAGGATGCCGGACATCCACCACACTGATGGCTTCCCCGGCGTCCAATCGGCGCTTGAGTTCGTCGACCGAGATTTTCGCCATCCGCAGGTACCGCAAAAATTTCTGTCGGACATAGACTTTATAGCCGATCAATCCCGCCAAGCTGGCTATAAAGATCATGAGCAGCAGGCCGCCCGCTTGACCGGCCAGAGCGGCGAGCTGTTCCAGTTGATTGCTGAACAACGCGCCAATCCCGACACTCACCCCGGCCCAGATCAAGGCTCCGCCGACATCGTACAAGAGGAATGTCGCAACGGTCATTCCAACGATCCCTGCCAGCGGCGGCGCCACCGTGTTGAGGCCGGGAATAAACTTGGCGATGAGCAGCGCGCGCGGCCCGTTCCGATGAAACAGATTCTCCGTATCCCTGACGCAGGAGTCCGGCTCAAGGGACAGGCGACAGAGGAGCCCCAACACCTTACCGCCCTTGAGGCGGCCGAGGTAATACCAGGCGAGGTTAGGTGGAAGGGCGGCCGCGATAGGAATCAGCAGCGCCGCTGTCACACTCATCTTCCCTGCGCCGACGAGCGCGCCGGCGGCTACAAGGAGGGGAATGGCGGGAATAGGAAACCCGCTCTGTTCGATGAACACCGCCCAGAAGAGCATCGTGGCGCCATGATCCACAAGGAATTGCAAGGCATTCATGCAAAAACTCTTTTCATCACTCACGCACTGCGAAAGCGCGTCAACCTGGTCAACAAGATCGCGGCAAAGGGAAGGGCAAGTCCGAGCGCCATCTGCGCCACCAGCAAAGTCCCAAGCTGGGTGTAGTCTTCCGGCGTGTGAAGCACATGGGTGACCGGGTCACGAACTTCACGCGTCACCACGAAGGCTTGATTCAGATACTTCGTCCCGAGCTGGCTCAGCGACAGGGCCAGGTTGGTGAACGAGGCCATCACAGCGAAGTAGGTGGCCTTCAAATTCCCCGGCGCGGAATTGGCTATCCAGGCCAGCATGGGAATCATGGAGATTTGGCCGAGGGGGGATTCCAACGCGGTGTTCACGAGAGCAATGAAGCGCGCGTCAACCACGCCGCCGGTCAGCGCCGCGGTCCAGTGGTGCAGGCCATAATACATGCTGACGATGGGCAGTCCCAATACAAACGCCGCCGCGGTGAGAAATCCGACGACATAGGCGATGGACCGTTCAGCCATGAAGCGGCGAAACAAGAACATGCCGACGAGGGTCAGCGCGCTGCCGATGAGGGACAGCACCGACAGAAACTGTTGATCGAACCCCAATTTGTCGATCATCCACCAAGTCGCGCCATCGCCCGGACCAGGGATGGCACGAAACGCAAAGATGACCAGCGCCGTACCGAACAGAACATGTTTCGCCTCAGGCGCCAGTTCGCTGGTCAGCCGCAAAATGAGAAAGCAGACGATGCCCATCGACCCGGCGAAAACGATTTCTTCATTGTACGGAAAGTCTCCGAATCCGACTGTCAGCGTAAAGAGCACGAATGCCAGACTGCCCCCCAGAATCCACCAATTGGGCTTGGTGCCTTCATTCGGCCGGTCCACGAGCGCGCTCACTTGCGAACCCGTCATGCCCTGCTGGAGGAGTCGTCGTTTCTCGCGAACCCGCAGAATCGATGCCGCGATCACTCCCAGCACCGACACCGCGGGAATGACCAGCGCCATCATATAGACCTGCTGATAGATTCCGGCGATCTTTTCTTTCGGCAGATTCTCCACACCAGTGAATAGATAGAGGTTGATGAGCGCGACCAGAATGCCGCCGCCGATAATGGCGACGCGGCCCAAGGTCTGCATGGTGGTATGCATGAGCTTGAGTTTCGCTTCATCAAAGGGCAGCCCCTGCTCGTCGATCCTGGGTACCGCCTCCACCGTCATGGCATCGGCCACGGTGTCCTGGATCACATAGCCGATCGGGGCGAGCAAGACACTCAGGACGTACCAGATTTCGGCGGGCATCACGGCAATCATCGCCTGACGGTGGCCGATCAGACCGACCATGATCAGCAGACTGGCGGCAATCACCGCCGCGCCGAAATACACGAGCAGGCTTTTCCAGCGCCACAGGAGATCGACCAGATGACCAAAGGGCATTTTGAGCGCCCAGGGGATGCCCGCCCAGAATCCCAGGGCAGCGAGGAAGGCGGCAGACAAGCCCAGATAGTCCTTGACGAAGAACGTTCCTACGATGCCGGTGAGACCCGAGATCCCCGCCGCCATGTAGACCATTAGCGGCGGCAGGTAGGAGAGACGAAATTCTCGCGCGAGGTCAAACATGTTGCGATCGATCCAACCGTAGACGGACTTCATGCGTCGGCTCACTCCTCCTTGCTTCTCTGTTACCGGTATGGAGCATTCATTTGCAAGCCATTGTCACATGGCGGATTGGCGGAAGATGGGCAAGAACGCGAGAAGGGCTGAGTGAAACCCCAGCCCTTCTCCGAGCCCGACTTGAATCATCCTTATTTGGGGAACTCGGTCGGAGCGGCGACCTGCTGCCATCCCTCGCCGTTGAGGGATCGTAAAAAGGCCACCACATCCTGCTGTTCAGACTCGCTGAGTTCAAGCGGAATGACCGTATTATCCTGATGCGGATTCTGAATCCCACCCTGGTTATAGAACGTCACCACCTCTTCAAGCGTCCCAAACCGTCCGTCATGCATGTACGGTGCTGTGCGCGCTATCTCGCGCAGGGTCGGTGTCTTGAATGCGCCGATGTCGTCCGGATTTTTTGTCACCACGTAGCGGCCCAAGTCCACCGGATTGGTATCCCAGCCGATACCAAGGTTATGAAACTTTTCGTCCGAAAAGTTGAACCCTGAGTGGCAGCGTGTGCAGCGTGCTTTGCCTCGAAACAATTCCAGTCCCCGTTGGGCGGAGGGCGTCAAAGCCTGCTCGTCCCCGCCGACATCGAATCGGTCCGCCGGACTATTGCCCGAGATCAAGGTTCGTTGAAAACTGGCGATCGCCTTGCCGATATTCTTTTCCGTAATGTCGTCCGCAAAGACTTCTTTGAACAATTCTCTGTACCCGCTGAGTTTCTTCATTTTGGTCGTCATCTCATCGTAATCGAGAAATCCATGTTCGACCGGATTGATGAACGGGCCGGTCGACTGCTCTTCCAAGGTCTGGGCTCGCCCATCCCAGAATTGCGCTTTGCTGTACACACGATTGATGGCCGTCGGAGCGCTACGCCCTCCTTGCAGATGATTGATTCCCAGAGACACGGCTTGTCCATCC
This sequence comes from Nitrospira sp., assembly GCA_021323395.1. Classification (GTDB taxonomy): domain Bacteria; phylum Nitrospirota; class Nitrospiria; order Nitrospirales; family Nitrospiraceae; genus Nitrospira_A. Next base: position 4,156 of record JAJONL010000097.1, on the reverse strand, counting down.
GTAAAGGCCAGCCCCGGCATGTGGCAGTTGGCGCAAGCCACCGCATTCGTCTTGGACAACCGCTTGTCGAAGAACAATATCCGCCCAAGCTCGATCTTCTTGGCCGTCTGAGGATTATCGGCCGGGATATAGGCCGCCGGATCTTCCAACCCCAAGGGTACAACCTGCCCGGCGCTGGGGAGCTCGGCCGGCCCTTGAGGCGCTACGCCTCCAGTTCCCAATTCGGGCAAGAGAGCCAGCAGGCCCATCGCCACCATGCCGCTGCCAGTCACCCACCATGTGCTCCGTTCCATCGTCATCGCATTCTCCTTTCGACACACCTTGGTAAACCCAACCACCCATTCATGTGACGACAAGATACTCGCTGGCGTTACGATCAGTCCAATTGATAAACTATTGCTGGTCGATTAGCTAAGCTTATGACGGAGGAGCCGGCCGTGACCCTCACCGAGTTGCAGTATATCGTCATCCTGGCGCAGGAACACCATTTCGGCCGAGCGGCGGATCGGGCGTTCGTGACACAACCGGCTCTGAGTTTGGCGATCAAGAAGCTGGAGGATGAACTCGGCGTGGCCATCTTTGAGCGGCGAAAGAATCACCTCGCCCTCACGCCACTCGGCGAACAGATCGTCCATCAAGCCCAACGCGTGCTGGAAGAGGCCGACCACATAAGACTCCTGGCCGCGCAAGGAAAAAACCAGCTTGTGGGAGCGCTACGATTGGGCGTCATTGCGACGGTGGGGCCGTACCTTCTCCCGGACTTGATACCCATCCTGCATACACGAGCCCCCGGCATGCCGCTGGAGATCGAAGAAAACCTCACGGTCAACCTGACGGCGATGCTCAAGAGCGGCAAGTTGGACGTAATCATGATCGCCCTGCCGTTCGAAGAGCCGGGGATCTTGACCCAAGCCCTGTATGACGAACCGTTCAAAGCCGTCGTCCCGGCCGACCATCGATTGGCGAAAAGGACGAAGATCGATGCCGCCTTGTTGACCAATGAACGGGTTCTTTTGCCCCATGCCGGACACTGTTTCCGACAGCAAGTGCTGGAGAGCTGTCCAGAACTGAGCCGGTCCGACACGGAGAGCCTGCAGGGCAACTCGCTGGAAACCATTCGTCAGATGGTGGCCTCGGGGCTGGGCATAACCGTGCTGCCCTGCAGTGCGGTCACCGCTAAACATCACAATAAACGCTTGGCCGTGTTGGAATTTGTGAAGCCGGTGCCGGAACGACGCATCGCGCTGGCATGGCGCAAGGGATTTGCGAGACCGGCGGTTATCACGGTGCTCCAGGATGCAGTGGGAGCGATGACTATTCCAGGCTTGGTGGCGATCAGCCCCTTACGATGATTCGTCGGATAAGAAAGGGTGGGCATGGCCGATTCAATCCGCATCAGCACGCATGTCCTCGACATTGCCCAAGGACGACCGGCAGAGGGCATACCATTGCTCTTGGAACTTCAGGGACTCGCCGGGATCTGGAGACAGATCGGGAAGGGGCGCACGGATGCGGATGGTCGTAGCAGCGACCTTTGCTCGCCAAGCTTCCGTCTTCAGGCCGGGGTTTACCGCCTGACGTTCGACGTGTCGAACTATTTCCGAGGGCAACATGTGACGAGTTTTTACCCGGAAGTGGTCATCATCTTCAGCTTGCGTGACGCCGCACAGTCATACCATCTACCATTACTCTTGAGTCCCTTCGGCTACAGCACCTATCGCGGAAGCTGACAGCCGAACGGAGCTGGTCCTTCGTGTCATTCATGCGCTCCCGCCGACTCAAGGATCTCGGCAATGGCCTGATAATTTTCAGCTTGGCATGCCGGAGGGGAGTGACACCGTCGCGATCGGCCAGGTTGAGGTCTGCCCCCGCAGCCGCCAACAATCTGACGATCTCCTGCTGTGTCGCGCCACCATCGCCGAGCATGATGGCTTCCAGGAGCGCGGTCCATCCCAACCGGTTCACGTGGTTCACATCGATCGCCGTCTTCAGCAATTCTTTCACTACGCCGACGTGCCCTCGCTCACAGGCTGGAATCAAGGCCGTGCCGCCATAGCGGTTATACCGCGTAAAATCCGGACGGGCTTTGAGAGTCAGCCGGAGAATGTCCAGATACCCACTCGCGCCGGCCAGCAAGAGCGGACTGTTCTGCATGGCATCCTGCACGTTCACATCAGCACCGGACTCAATCAACAGTGTCGCCACCTCGACATGGTTGTGATAGGTGGCCGCCATCAAGGCCGTGCGCCCCTGCTGGTTGCGGGCCTGCACGCCGGCACGTTCCTTGAGCAGCCGGCGTGCAAGCATGACATCGTTGCGTCCTGCCGCCTCAATTAACATGTGGTCCTTGTCGGCGGAAGATGATTCAGCGTCGGCCATGCCGAGGGTGACCAGGAAAAGTCCGGCACAGGCTGTAACCAGCATCACTCGCATGCTATCTCACCTAGCCCGGATTATTCATGAATGCCGTCGCGAGGCGTTCGAGACCGAAGTCCGCCGGGGCTTCTCGCAAGTAAGGCCGACGCAGGCGTACTTGCAGTCCGTCGAGGAGGCCGAACGAGAAAAGCCCCGCCGGGCGAGAGGATCGGACGACGGAGCAGGTATTCATGAATAGTCCGGGCTGAGCTGCCGCCGCTGAATTAAGTCATGCAAGGCGGATTGCATCTGCACCCGCGGCAGATGAATGCGACCGCCATGACCGGCCAACACCCATTCAAAGGGATACTGCGCCAGAGTCGCAATGGAATGACGCAGGGCTTCGCCGTCCCACACCAGCTGCTGCGGTGCGTCTAACCGGCGAAGCTCCGGATCCCACCAGAGGTGATCTCCGGTAAACAGGAACCGGTCGCGGTAGAGAAGACACATGCTGCCGGGCGTATGGCCCGGAACCGGAATGATCGTGAACTCAGGAGAAAAGAAACGCGGCGCCACTTCTTCGATGACCTCTTCCGCATCCGGCATGGCATGGACATCCTTGCGATGAATGATCCGCTTCGCGCCGAACCGTTTCGCATAGCGGGCCGCATCGGCGACGTCGTCCTCATGGGTCAGAAAAATATAGGCCACGCCGCCCATGCCTTCAAACGCATCGACCAACGGTTTGAGATAACGCGGCGAGTCAATCAGCCAATTACCCTCCACATGCCGCACATAAAAGCTGTTGGCGCCGAATGACTTGGCCGAGTTGAACCCGCAATAGTACAAGCCGTCCTCCACCGGGAGAGGAAAGTCCGCCTTGGCTTGGTTGAGCAATGCCGAATCACTCTGTTCAGTTCCGATCGAGCCGGTCGGGCAGGCCAGCAACGCCCGATAGGCCTGCCGCAGCTCCCTGTCACCGGCCGGTTGGTGAACTATCGCCGAATAGTCTCCCACCTCTTCGAAACTGGTCGGAGCCAATTGCCGGCAGGTGTCACAATTGATGCAGGTGGTATCGACGTAGAAGTTTCCCGGATGATTCGTGTCCAGGCGTTTGTGCGGATCAGCCATGAGCTGCTCGTTTCGCCGGCTTTTTCACGATCGGTTGCCCCGGCCGAATCACCTTCGCGCCTTCAGAGGTACGCCACAGATACCAGGCCGCGGCGGTGCGATAGGGCTTCCAGCGTTCCCCGTAATGCCACACTTCCTTCGGGGTCGGCATGTCGGCGAGGCCATAGACGAGGCGGAATCCATTGCGTATCCCAAAGTCGTCAACGGGCAACACGTCAGGGCGCCCGAGATGAAAGATCAACAACATCTCGACCGTCCAGCGCCCGATACCCCGCACTGCAGTCAGCCGCTCGATAATGGCCTCATCCTCGAGCAATCGGATGCCACGCGAGGTCGGTACCGTTCCGTCGATGGCCTTTGCCGCCAAGTCTTGGAGCGCGGCAATCTTAGCCTGAGAAAAGCCGGCGGTTCGAATCAGCGCCGGCGTGGTCGCCAACAGCTCGCTCGGCTGGGGGAATCGCCGACCGGGAAAGAGCGCGACGAACCGTTGCAGAATGCTCTCCGCGGCCTTGCCATGCAATTGTTGATGGGCAATGGCACGCGCCAACGCTTCAAACGGCGAGCGCCCGGCCCGAAGCGCCAGCGCATAGGTCCCCACTTCTGCAATCACGCGCTTCATGACCGGATCGATCTTGCAGAGGTGTCTGGTTTCCGGTGAATGCCGGCTCAT
>JAJONL010000222.1 GCA_021323395.1 Nitrospira sp. | reverse complement strand
AGACGCGCTGGATGAAGTTTTGGCCATCGAACAGGCTTGCTTCTCTGCCCCCTGGACGCGCAAAATGTTGGCAGCTGAACTGTCCGGCAATCCATTTGCGCATTTCCTGCTGGCGAAGTGTCCCGATTTACGCTCGGGGTCGCTCGTCATTGCAGGCTATTTTTGTTTTTGGATCCTGTTCGAGGAAGTGCGGTTGATGAACTTGGCTGTGCTGGCTCCTTTTCGACGTCAGGGTATTGCGACAAGGCTGATCTGTACGGCGTTGCGAACGGGGTTGGAGCGAAAGGCCAATCGGGCGATGCTGGAAGTGCGGGCATCGAATCAGGAAGCGCTGACGCTGTATCGCGGTCTTGGATTTTATGAGACGGCCAGGCGGACTCGTTACTATACCCATCCTGACGAAGATGCGGTAACCAGGAGGTGCGATATGCAGGCGGAGACTGCGATCACTGATCGGTTACGGCAATCCAACACAGAATTCCGAGCCCTCGAAGAGTCTCACCATCGCCTCGACGCGGAGCTAGCGGATTTGCAGCGGCGACATGTTCTGACCCCTGCCGAAGAAGTGCTCAAGAAACAATTGCAAAAGGAAAAACTGGCCACCAAAGACAGAATGGCCGAACTCATTCGCACCTCGCGTTAGCGAGAGTCGAGGAGTCCTCCGGATTGACCTCGCCGGTGAGGCGACGGAGCGCGGGTCGATTCAGATAGGCGATGCTCGCACCACTGGCCGCCCATATTCAGTCGCTCAAGAAGCGGCTGCTGATCATCGCGGTGACCTTGGGCGTCGCGTTTGCGACGGCGTTTGCCTACTCTTCCGAGATGGTCGCCTGGCTCAATCGCCCATTTCCCAATCAGTTGGTGTTTTACGGACCCACCGAAGCGCTCTTTGCCTCCATCAAGGTGTCGTTCCTGGCGGGCATCATCCTGAGCCTGCCGATTATCTTCTATCAGGTGTGGAAGTTTATCGCCCCTGCCTTGCTTCCCAAGGAACAGCGCTGGGCGATTCCCTTGTTTCTGCTCGCGGCCTTGCTGTTTGCGCTGGGGCTGGTGTTTTGTAACCTCGTCATCCTGCCGCTGGTCATCGATTTCTTCGTCAGTTTCGGTATGGATCGCGACATCACTCCGGCTCTGGGGGTTGGTACGTATATCGACTTCAACGTGAAATTTCTCTTGATCTTCGGCTGTGCATTCGAGCTGCCGCTGGTGCTGACGTTGCTGGCGCGGGCCGGAGTGGTCTCCTCGGCGACCCTGGCGCACTATCGCAAACACGCCATCATGGCGGCGCTGATTATTTCGGCCATCGTGACCCCTGATGCGACCCTCTTCACCATGCTGCTGATGGCGGTGCCGCTCATGGTGCTGTATGAGATCGGTATTCTCGGCGCGAAGATATTTGGCCGGGCCGGCGGGCCGACCCCCGGCGTGAATTTGCCGTTGGATCCTGATATACCGATAGGGACTGCCGGGCATCGAGTCCGTTAACCTGTCGCCTACAATTTGTGGAAGGAGGGTCCGGCCATGATGCGTCACATGCTGCTGTCGACGGCGCTGACCCTGGGCGTTTTGCATGGGACCGCCCACGCGGTGTCGGCTCCGAATGGGAACGAGAGCCCCAGGCCATCCGCTCTGGAGCAGGCGCATCCCGGCGCAGACCCCGAAAAGCCGGCTGATATCGGCAACACGAGTATTCAAGCCCTGGCGACCGGAACCGGCGACGTGGTCTATGCCGGGTCGTTCGGGATGGGGATTTTCAAAAGCGGCGATCGGGGTGATACCTGGGCGTCGGTCAACGAGGGATTGACGGATCCCTTCGTACTCTGTCTCACCATGGCAAAGGACGGCGCCATCTATGCGGGCACCTTTCGCGGGGGAGTATTCCGTTCGCGCGATGCAGGCAAAAGTTGGAAGTCGGTCAACAAAGGGCTCAAGCGGTTGGAGATCAAGGCTTTGATGATGGATGCAAAAGGCCTGTATGCCGGCACCGGCGATGGGGTCTACCTTTTGAATGCCAGGGATGACCAATGGAAGGTGGTGACCACCGGCCTGGATGAAATTCTGGTGCATGCGCTGGCGCGGACGACCGACGGGACTTTGTATGCCGGTACATCCGGAAAGGGCGTCCACAGTTATAAGGAACGGACACCCGGATGGACGCGCCTTCGGCAGGGCTTACGCGACCATGAGGGATTGGTCGAGAATTTTATCCGGGTATTGGCGGTGGATAAGGAGCAGGGCGTCTATGCCGGCACGTTCGACGGCGGCGTCTTTCGGAGCGGCGACGGCGGAAAGACCTGGTTACCGATCAGTCGCGCCTTGCCGAACGATTCGATTCGCGGATTGATCAGCAACGATCGCGGCGTGTATGTCGCCACGGGCCGAGGCATTTTCAAGTCCGTCGACAAGGGCCGGCAATGGGTGCCCTTGAACAAGGGGCTCAACAACCTCTCCGTTCAGGTTTTGATCGAGGCTGAAAACGGTGGTTTCTACGCCGGCACGAGTTCGGGAGTCTTTCGCAGCGATGACGACGGACTCAACTGGACGGCGGTGAGTCACGGGCTGGAAGGGGCGAGCGTGGCGCCCTTCCGATTTAACTGAGCAGGAAAGGATATGAGATGACGGCACAAGCTGGTTCAACAGAGGCGACTATTACCGTGACATCGAAAAATGAGGCTTGGGGGCAAATTGTCCTGCGCCTGTTCCCTGACGTGGCGCCCAACCATGTGAAGAACTTCGTCGATCTGGCGAAACAGGGCTTTTACAACGGCACCACGTTTCACCGGGTGATCCCCGGCTTCATGATTCAGGGCGGCGATCCCAACAGCAAAAATCCCGACCGGGCCTCGCACGGCATGGGCGGGCCTGGCCACAAGGTCAAGGCGGAGTTCAGCAGCAAGCCGCACAAGCGGGGCACCCTGTCCATGGCACGCGCCAACGATCCGGACAGCGCGGGATCGCAATTTTTTATCTGCGTCAATGACGCGAACTTTTTGGATTGGCAATATACGGTGTTCGGGGAAGTGCAGAGCGGACTGGACGTGGTCGACAAGGTGGTGGGCGTCAAGCGCGACGGGCGGGACAATCCGCTGGAGCGTGTCGAAATGACGGT
>JAJONL010000014.1 GCA_021323395.1 Nitrospira sp. | reverse complement strand
TCCCGCCTTCGGCACCAACCCGGAGACTCCCTGATCCAAACAAATCTCATCGAGAGCACCGCCGCAAAACCTTCCTTCTCAGAGGCGCTCTCTCGAGTATTCTTCCCCTTACACTGCTCGCCCAGCCGGATAATCGGACCGTTTACCATCTCAGACTAATCTAGACCCGCTGACCCATCAATCATGCACGCAGGATTCGACCAGCTGGACGCGCCGGTCCGAGAACGCTCGCAAGTCCGGCACTGGCCATTCTCCAGTCCATCCTGCATCCTGCGGACTGGAACGACGGGCCGCTCCATAGGGACAAACGGCCCTATCCACCCAGAGCCCAATTATCGTGCAATTTGTCAATCTTCTCTACCGGCCTCCTCCGGCATGATGTTATGATCCACGCTTACGTACTCGTCACCAGCACCCCTTTCCGGGAGACTGTTTCCAAATGAGCCAGCACGCTTTCCATCCGCGGAGGAGTCGCCCGTGAGTTCGCCGGAACTCGTGCCAGGCCTCCCGCCGGCAGCTCAATCGACCGTCGAAGCCTTCGTACGCACCCTTTCCGGCGAGGCATCCATCGGTATTTTCCTGGCAGATCCCGAAGGCCACACGCTCTATCTCAATGATCGACTCCGCCGCATTGCCGGGCTCCCGATCCCAGCTACAGCCGGCGAATCCTGGCTCTCTGCCCTCTTCCCGGAAGATTATGCCCTCATCAATGCGGAATGGACAGCCGCCATAAGCGACCATCGGAGCTTTGCACGTGAATTTCGCTTTCGACGATCCGATGGATCAATCCGCTGGGTCATGACGGAAGCGTTTCCGTTACGTGCCGACGGAGGAGCTCTGACAGGTTACGTAGGTATGGTCCGCGACGTCACCCCACGACAGTCGGCGATGGAAGCTCTGCACGCAAGCGAGGAACGGTATCGGAGCCTAATTCTCCTGTCTCCCCATGCGATCCTCGTACATGCGGAAGGAAATATTTTGTTCGTCAATCAGGCAGGCCTGCGTCTCTTTGGAATCGCCTCGGCACAGGACATTGAAGGCCGACCACTTTCGGAGTGTTTTTCAGATGAGTTCATTCACGGGCTTGGGACACCAGAAAATGTACGCTCCTCAGAACCTTCTGCGCCCCTCGATCAGCGATTTATACGGCCTGATGGAACGCCGGTGGAGGTGGAGATGGTCTCGGCGCCGATCGTGTTCGATGGGCACCACGCCGTTCAGGTGATCATCACCGACATCACGACCCGAAAAACAACCGAAGCCCAACTGCAGCAAGGCAAAAAAAATGCGGCCATGGCAACGCTTGCCGGCGGCATCGCCCATGAATTCAACAATTGCCTGACCGCCATCTTGGGCTTCTCGGATCTGACCCTGCCACTGCTCGTGCCGGACAGTCGCGCCCATGGACACGTGCAGCAGGTCATACTCGCATCCAAACGGGCGCGTGATTTGGTCACCCAAATGCTCATGTTCGGTCGCCAGGGAAACAACGCAAGACAGCCGGTGTCACTGGATATCCTCCTCAAAGAAACGCTCCGTGTTTTGAGGGGAAAGTTACCGGAGATCATCACCCTCCGCGAATGGATCCCGGGAGCAACGAAACCGGTTTTTGCCGACCCCACTCAAATTCACCACGTATGCGTCAGTCTCCTCGCTCACGCGGAGCAGGCTATGCGGATGAGCGGTGGGATCCTGGAAGTGCGCCTGGACAATATTGAACTTTCCGGCCCGGCGAGTGGCTACGACCTGCCGCTTCCGCCTGGACATTACGTCCGTCTTATCGTCTCAGACAGCGGCGAAGGAATCAGCTCCGGCGTTCAGCCTCGCTTATTCGACCCGTTCTTGATGTCCGGCGACGGGGACAGAACGACAGAGGTGGGCCTCTCAGGCCTGCCCCATATCGTGAGCGAGCATGGCGGCACCTTTCGCGCGACCAGCACCGTCGCACAGGGCACCACCATTGAAGTATATTTACCCGCAATTTCTCACCCTTGTCCAGCGGTGGGTACCGAACCGGGCCACAAGGATTCTCCCACGTTGTCGGACCGGAAAGAATTTCTTGCCGAGCATGAGAAGGAGCGGTAGATTCACACTGACGTGAGATGGGAATCAGACACGACGTTCGTGATCCCCGCACATAAGACCCGAACATTTTTAGAGGACTGAACGACTACGAGGACCGTTATGCCATCGGTGTTAGTTGTGGACGATGAAGAGGCTATACGTCGGCTCATTCGTGAAACATTGGAACAAGCGGGCTATCATGTCCACGAAGCCTGTGACGGGAAAGAAGGCCTGACTCGATATCGTCAATTTCCGGCAGACCTGGTCATCATGGACATCCTCATGCCCGACCAGGACGGGCTCGAAAGTATTTTGACACTTCGCCGGGAATTCCCAGACGCGCGGATCATGGCCATCACAGGTGGGAGCGACATGATCGGCATTCTCAACTTCCTAGATGTGGCGCGCATGCTCGGGGCTCGCCGCACCCTTCAGAAGCCTTTCGAGATGCAACAGCTCCTGGACGCCGTACACACCGAGATCGTCCGCTGACCTGTCTCATTATCGTCCCCGATCGTAACCCCAAGCACTCGCCGCATTGACTTCGAGGCAGCCGATCCGCACACTGACATCCTTGGTCTCCCTCACTGAAAAGAAGCGATCATTCCCATGACGTGGTGGACGCCACAACTACATTCGATACTTGGAGGAATGGTCATCGCAGTCGGAGCGTTTGTGATGTGGGAACAGGCAAACCCCATCTGGACGGGCATCTTTGCTGTGGGCGCGAGCACGTTCCTTTGGAGGCAGGCACGAAGCATAGGAGCTGTCTGGGCCTGGACGACCATGGCGCTCGGGATTGAAAGCATGGTCTGGCCGATTGTGACGATGATTCAAATCAGGATGGGAGGCAGCCAGCCGACCGAAGAGCAAATGGGAACCATACTCAATGCCGTTCTCTTTGGTCTCTTCTCGTCTGTGTTCTGGGTGACCTTTGCCTTCGGACTCTTTAAACGTGAGCGGGAGCGGAGTGCCCCTTCTTCGCCGCCATCGAATAGGGAATCCACATCAGCTCGAAGCCCAAAAAAACGAAGAGGCCGTTGAAGACCTTCACCCCATGGTAATCGGATCGACATCGATATCGAACCGAAGCGCACCTCGCCGCGGTCCTCGTTCAAGCACTTCAACTGTGCTGATGGCCATTTCCGTTCCTGTTTGAAGCGAGAGCACCTTCAACAGAATCTGCCAGCAATGCCGGCCTCTCGCCTTGGCATGGGGCGCCGGAGAAGGTCCAAGGATAACGGTCCCTTCCTCCTCTCCACACACCGTCGCGACTCCCTGAGGGAGAACCGACGGCCGGCCATCCTTCGATCCTTGTATCTCTCCCCCAGCAACCTTCTCCCGCAATAGTTCCGCCCAATGGTGGGCCCCTTGAGCCACAGCCGGCTCAAGCGTCCCCGACACATCCAGCCTCACCAGATGTCTATACGGCGGGTATTGCAGCATCCGCCGGAACGTCAGTTCTGGCCCGAGAAAGAGGGAATGATCGCCCTTGGCCAGGGCTATCATCGCATGATGATCCGTGAAACGGGTCTGCACCATGACTACTCCCCCAGCCAGTGCCGGTCGAGCCAGTTCGACGGCATCGACAAGGCCGTGGTACATCCGCTCCGCCGATCGAAAATCCGCAACATGGAGTCCCGCATCCGCATCCGGCACAGCCACGAAGGCTGCTTGTGCCCGGAGGCCTAGGTGAAACAACATTTGCGTGCCAATCACGATATCGAGGTCGCCTGCGGCAAGCAGACGCTGAAACGCCCGCGCATCGGACCGGCGGCGGATCGTCTCGCTATCCACACGCCCAACGCGAGCCTGCGGGAACATACGCCGCACCGCCTCTTCAAGTCGCTCCGTGCCCGATCCCACCGGCTCCAGCTTGTGAGACCGGCACTGACTGCAGTGGTCCGGAACAGCTTTGGTCCGGCCACAATAGTGGCAACGCATGTGATTGCTGCGTCTATAGAACGTCAATGTGACGCTACAGGCATCACAGCGCGGCGCGGTCCCGCAATCTCGGCAATGCAGCACACCGGCAAACCCTTTGCGGTTCAGATACACAATTGCCAGGGCTTTCTGTCGAAGAGCGTCACGCAGGCCTTCACGGAGAGGAGATGTCAGCAACGTTCCCATCGCAGTGTCTTCCGGATAACCCTTCGGATCGATCACGTGCACACGTGGTGAGATTGCATGGTCGCGATAGACACAGGCCGTCATCTCGTCTTTCTGAACTGCCCCCCAACTTTCGAGCGAAGGATGACTGGAGGCCAAGACTAACAGCGCGTCATCGCAAACCGCCCGGCGCCGTGCCACCTCCCGAGCATGGTAGCGAGGTACCTGCTCCTCTTTCAGCGAGGCATCTTCCTCTCCCTCTACCCATACCAACCCCAGTCTCTCAATGGGCGCAAAGACTGCCATGCGCGTACCGACCACAATCGTCGTCGATGCATCATGCACCGACCACCATACTACCGCCCGGTCTCTCACCGATAAGCCGCTATGCAACCGCAGCGGCTGCTCTCCCGCGGCCGCGAGCACTTCGGCCAGGCGATTGGCACGCTCCACATCTCCCGTGATGATCAGCACGCGACGCCCGCGCCGAAGCGTAGCCTGAACCGCCTTCATCAGACACCACAGTTTGATGTCACCACCCGCATGGATCAGAAGGGAAACAAATGCACCCCGCGAAAGCCCCTGATCGACAGTAGCCGGCCACGATGCCGCCTCGACGGGGGGATTTGCCGATGAATCGAACGCGAACTGCTCGGGAAGGGGCTCATTGTTTCTTCCAATCTCCTTCTTCCCAGAACGAGTGGCTCGCAGGGTTCCCACCGCGTCCTGACGAACGATCAGCCCCTTATTGAGCAATGTCTGCAAGGCAGACACCACATGCACCTTGTCGACTGGTGCGAGCCCGGCCGCAGTGATGCCTTTGGGACGACGCGAAAGGCGCATCAGCAATTGCGTCTCTGCCTTGCCAAGTTCCTCGGGGGCGGATGACAAACGGTCCAACCCTTGTTGCGTAAGAAAATACCGCGGCTGAACTCGGTCAGCTTGGCAAACCGGGGGCAAAACAAGCCTGATACATTGGCCCCAGGGCGCGGCATACCGGTCGGCTACCCAGCGGCTCAATTCTATTTGACTGGAGGTCAGATACTGATCCGGGGATGCCTCAGCGAGCGAGCAAACGGCTTTCAAACCCTGATCCGGCGCCCCGGCCGGAAGCAGGGAATAGACCGCAATGATAAGCCCAGGAAGAGTTTGAGTCCCGAATGGGACAATGACTGATTGTCCCACCTCTACTTTGCCCTGGAGTTCAGGCGGAATCAGATAAGTAAAGGGCCGGCGGAGCCGGCGTGGGAGTACCACATCAACATAGGCTGGATAGACCGTAGAGGAGATGGCGGTCGCAGATGAACGTGGATCGAACATGCGCCATTCTAGCAACACCAGTTAGGGGCAACAATGACGGAATAGAAACAGACGTTTAACCATGCGATCAGGGGGGAAAAGAAAGCAGGCCAAGGGGGGTTGACTCCCGTCAGGGAGACAGCCGTCGTAATGGCTTACAAACCAGGTGGAACCGGCACCGACTCGCTTCCCACAGGCGCGGCCGGCTCGGAGTTTCCGGAAGGAGAAGCGCTATGATCACTCGGGGCATCCGAAGCGGCCGGTACTACCGGAGCTATGGGGACCGACACAACACCTGTCGCATCAACAGGCAGGACACCCATGTCGTTACGACTCACCTGCGCCGGTTTGATCTGTTCCACCCGTGCCGGGATCATAACTGGCTGTGCCGTCGGTCCATCTTCGGACGACTCGATGACCACCTCAATGCGGCGGTTCTTCTTGCGGCCCTCCTCGGTCGTATTGCTGGCGACAGGGCGGCTCGCACCATATCCCACGGCAGAAAGCCTGGCCGAATCCATGCCACCCTTCTCGATCAGATACCGCACGATATCGGCCGCGCGCGCCTTGGACAATTCCCAATTTGTCGGAAACTGCCCCTTGAGGGTTGGCCCGATTTCCATATTGTCAGAGTGACCTTCCACCCGAACCTGCTGATGGTGTGCCGTGGCTTTGAGATACTCCGTCAATTGCCGGAGGATTGGGACGCCCGCTGGTTTCACCTTCACTTCTCCGGATTCATATTCCAACTGATCCGCTAAATCGTCCAGATTGATCGTTGTGGTGCCCTGAGTTCGCTCGGTCCGTCCTTTGCCGAGAGTGGGAGCCTCTATTGAAGAAGATACAGCGCTATGGCTACTCGCAGCCGTCCCCGGTTGCGCGATGGCTACAGGAGAATTGAAATCCCCCTCGTGGGATGACATCGCGTCAACAGCCGAAGCATGTCTGGATCGAAGGCGATCACCGATCTGGACTCGGGCCGTGGCCTTGGATAACACCGCAGCCGCCGTGTGCGGCTCTGTCGAGAGGAGCTTGACGATGCCGATTTTCCGCTCAGGAAGACCGCCCCCGGTGCGGAATACTTCCAGGAAATCGCCGGCGCGAAAGCCGTCATCTTGCCCTTTGTCCAGGTAGACCAGATTGCCCTGCGACACGAGGGACATATTTTTATCGGCCTGCAGTTCAACGACCATGGCCTCCACGTCAGCTCCCGCTACAGCGTTCTCTGTAACATCCTCGACCGGAGGCGGAGTGAATCGCATGACCGGATCGCCGGGCGAGAATGGGGCATAAGAGCGCACCACCCGCACACCAACCACCTTCGGGTCGAGTTGGATGACTTGAACGACTCCCAACCGATTAATGATATAGCCCATGTACTGCTTGGTAATGGGGTGAAACACTTTACGTGAGCGCCGGTATACGGTGTAGAGGTCGCCCAGGGCAGCGTCGCCGGGATTCTTCAGTTTGAGGTACAGCGTATCGGTCTCCGTCCAACCGATCATCATTCGGTTGCCGCTGAGCTGGTTGTCTCCGGTGATTAGATTGACGACTCCATCCAACGGCATGTCCTGTCGTATCGAGCCGGCGGCGAAAGTCAGTGCCGCTTCACCCAACCGCACGCTTTGAGCGTTCTGGGCTTGGGCCGGCATGGCCACTACGGCGGCAAGACTGCAGGACAGGATGATCAAACTGGCGCGCATGGGTAATGTCCTCATGTTGGTCACATCTAGGAGGGTTTGCCTGTAGCAACCTTAGCAAACAGAAGAGTGTTGTCAAGAAAAAGGGGCGCCAGTCCGGCGTTTGCTTGATGGTTAGACTAAGTGCTATGGTGACTTCATTGCTGATGAGTTGTTGGTCGAAACCACCGCGACAAAGGGGCGGCAGCAGCAGCGAGGAAAGTAATGGAGAAACGCCGCATCAATACGCAGATGCCCCGCCGGACAAAGGTTCGGCTTGCGACGCCTATGGCTTCCGAATGGGACGTCAATGCCGGGTCCCCACCAAGCGGTTTGAGAACCCCGTCCAACAAGATGGTGTCAGGCTCAATGAACAGCCATTCGCCCATAGACATGTCGCCGGTGACACCTAAACACGCAACGCCTCGGCCTCATCCTTAGCCGCGATCTAACTGCTCGACAGTATTCAGGTTCTAGGACTTTCGGGACTGACCCCTAGGTCCTTTGTGCGCTTGCTATTAAAAATAGGCAAGGGCTAAGATTCCGACCTCCTTATAAGTCCTCAAACCCATTGAGGTTCATGCCAATGGCCGGTTCCGAGCTCCTTTTAGAGTACCTGAGCCGATATTTTCCTATTCTGCTCTTCGTGTTCATCGCCCTTGTTTTCGGAGCAGGCACTCTATTAATCAGCTATTTCGTTCAGCCGAAGTACCCGGAGCCCGAAAAATTGTCGACTTACGAGTGCGGGTCTGAGCCCTTTTCGGATGCTCGGATGCCGTTTCCGGTTCGGTATTACATCTTCGCCATGCTGTTTGTGATTTTTGATGTGGAAGTGATCTTTCTCTATCCTTGGGCCATTGTCTTTAGCAAGATTGGCCTGATTGGTCTCGTGGAAATGTTGATCTTCATCGGTCTCTTCCTCGTCGCCTATGTCTACGCCTGGCGAAAAGGAGCTTTGGAATGGGATTGATTCAGCTGGGAGGTCACGACAAGGACGGAAGTCCCGACGTGATTACCCTGACCGTGGAAAAGGCGGTCAATTGGGCTCGCAAAGGCTCATTGTGGCCGATGACATTCGGCTTGGCCTGTTGCGCCATTGAAATGATCGCCGCCGTGTCGTCCCGATATGACATGGATCGATACGGAGCCGGGGTCTTTCGAGCCTCCCCCCGGCAATCCGACCTCATGATCGTCGCCGGTACTGTCTGTCGACGCATGGCCCCTGTCATTCGGAAAATTTATGACCAGATGCCGGAGCCAAAGTATGTGATTGCCATGGGCTCGTGCGCCACATCGGGCAATATTTACGACAGCTATAGCGTGGTGCAGGGAGTCGACCGGTTTGTGCCGGTCGATATCTATGTGCCTGGTTGTCCCCCGACTCCAGAAGCCTTATTCGATGGCATTCTGAAACTCCAAGAGCGCATCATGCAGAAGCGCGTGTTCCTCACGCAGCCCAAAGAAGTGAAGGGTGCCCTGAAAGCCTAGCGGCAGCGAACATTCTATGAGTCACCTGGCGACACGCATCGAGGAAACGTTCCCCGGCCCTTTTATCAAGGCGACGGAGTGGCGGGGGGATGTCGCCGTCATCGTCAAGCGGGAAGCCTTGCACGACGTGGCGCGATTTCTTCGTGACGACCCTTCCTTGCGGTTCGATTACATCGTGCACGTGAGCTCGGTCGACTGGCCGGATGACGAGGAGCGCTTCGAGGTGGTCTACGAGGTCTATTCAATTCGGACACGCCAGCGTATCCGCCTAAAAACTCGAGTTCCGGAATCGGATGCGGTGGTGGATTCCTTGACTGATATCTGGCGGGGCGCCGACTTCATGGAGCGAGAAGTGTACGACATGATGGGAATCCGGTTTCGCAACCATCCGGACCTTCGTCGAATTTTGATGCCGGACGAGTATGAAGAGGGCTATCCCCTCCGCAAAGATTTCCCCCTTCGCGGCAAAGGATGGCGCGATACATTCGAGTTCTTGGACGAGCCGACCCGCTAGGGACGCTTTTTTTAGATCACTGGACAATCATGGCACAGTTCGAAGACCAACGAACCACAGTCTATAAAATCGACCCCGAGCACCCGGAAAGCGCGACGCTTCCTACGCTACGGACCGAAGAGCTCCTGCTGAACATGGGGCCACAACATCCCAGTACTCACGGAGTACTCAAAGTCGTGCTTGAGCTGGAGGGGGAGCGGCTGGTCAAGTCGACACCGGTGATGGGCTTTCTCCATCGAGGGGTGGAAAAGCTGGCCGAGGAAGGGACTTATCACCAGTTCATTCCGCACACCGATCGCCTCGATTATGTGTGCGCGATGTACAATAACTTTGCCTATTGTCGAGCCGTCGAAAAATTGATGAACATCACGGTGCCGGATCGCGCCGAATACCTGCGCACCATCGTCGCAGAAATCCAGCGCATCATCGGCCACCAGTTCTGGCTCGGCACACAGGCCCTCGATATCGGAGCCATGACCGTCTTCTTCTACTGCTTCCGGGACCGCGAGATCCTGCTTGATTGGTTCGATGAACTGTGCGGTGCCCGCCTCACGACCAGCTGGTATCGAATTGGCGGCGTCGAGCGGGACTTCACGCCGTCTCTGTTTGCCAAGCTTCGGCAGTTCCTGGATTACTTTCCTCCGAAGATCGATGAATATGTCATCTTCCTGGAGAAGAATCGCATCTGGCTGGCGCGAACAAAAGGTGTGGCGGTCATTTCGGCAGAGGATGCCTTGAGTTTCGGATTAAGCGGACCCACGCTCCGCGGATCGGGCGTCGACTACGACCTTCGCAAATATGAACCCTACTCCGCCTATCCCAAATGTGAGTTCAGTGTCCCCGTCGGGAAGAACGGCGATACTTACGATCGCTATTGGATTCGGGTCCAAGAGTTATATGAAAGCGTCAAGATCATCCGCCAGTGTCTGGAGCAAATCCAGGACGGTCCCATCATGGCGGATGTGCCCAGTGTGACCCTGCCGCCCAAGGAGCGAGTGTTCACCAATCTCGAGTCCATGATTCAGCAGTTCAAACTGTTCTCCCAAGGATTCAATGCCCCTCCGGGAGAAATTTATTGCGGCACCGAAGCGCATAAAGGTGAGTTGGGGTTCTATATCGTCAGCACGGGCGGCGGAAAGCCATACCGGTTGAAAATCCGTGCTCCCTCGTTTATTCACATGGGGGCGTTTGATCATATGTCCAGAGGCTACATGATTGCCGACGCCGTGACGATCTTCGGCACCTACGATATCGTCATGGGGGAATGCGATCGATGAACACCGATATAGCACAAAGGAGAAAGTGACGGGTCAGCAGCGCGTGCTGTCGCCCGATCGCTTTTGACTTGAGGTAACTACATGGGTTTGAAACCAGCGACCAATCCAGACGTCGAAGCCGCGACGATCGAACTGTCCATCGATGGACGAACGGTCGCGGCAAAAGACGGCGTCTCGCTTTATGACGTGATCGCCAGCACGGGCAAAATCATTCCTGCCATGTGCTACCACTATACCTTCGATCCATTCGGGTCCTGCGGCATGTGTCTCGTCATGCAGGAAGGCAAAAAGGCACCGGTCCGGTCGTGCACCGCCAAGGCCGCGTCCGGCATGGTTGTCCGCACGGAAGGCGACGATCTCTTTGCGGCCCGAAAAAAAGCCGTCGAAAAGCACCTCTCCGTCCATCCGCTGGATTGTCCGGTCTGCGATGCCGATGGACATTGCGAACTGCAGGACATGGCCTTTCAGCATGGCGTGACCAACCTCGCCAACGCCAAACAAAAATTTATTCCGGAAGACACGCGCAGCCTGGTGCTCGACTTCAACATGAATCGTTGCATCGCCTGTGCCGAATGTATCAACGTCTGCAAGGACGTCTTGATGATCGACGCCCTGCAGTTTATGAAAAAGGGCGGCTTTAACCAGGTTGTACCCAAAGGCGATCAACCCCTGGCTTGCGAATTCTGTGGTGACTGCCTGGCCGTGTGCCCCGTCGGTGCGATCACGAACAAATATTCCAAGTATCTCTATAAACCCTGGCAGATGAAGAAAACCACGACCACCTGCAATTATTGTGGCGATGGCTGCCAGATGTATCTCGAAACCAAAGACACGGAAGTCGTCCGAGTCACCTCCCCGCTGTCCTGGAAGAATAAATGGGGTGACCGGGCGGAAACCAGCAAGGGCCACGGCGGGATTTGCGTCCGCGGACGATTCGGGTTTCAGTACATCGACAGTGAACAACGCTTGCGGCAGCCTCTGGTGCGTCAAAACGACTCGCTGACTGAAACACCCTGGCTTGACACCATGCAAACCGTGATCGATCGGCTGTCCGACATCCATCGTAAGCACGGCCCTGAATCGATTGCCGGGCTCATCACCGCACGCTGCACCAATGAGGAACTGTACCTATTTCAAAAACTCATGCGTGCCGGATTCCGGACCAATCAACTCGACAGCAGCGCCCGCTACGGTCATCTCAATTATGTACATGCCGTGCGGCATGCCGTGGGTATCGGACGGCCGCTCAATGACTGGGAGGACCTGACCAAGGCCAAAGCCGTGCTTGTGATTGGCTCCAATATTACAGAGACCAATCCGTTGACCTCCGTCCGCATCAAAGAAGCGATCCGGGTGTACAAGGCACAGGTCATCGTCGTCGATTCGGCCAATACCAACATCGCTCAACTCGCGTCACACCCGCTCTTAGTAAAACCGGGCACGGAGGGATTACTGATCGACGGGCTGGTTAAATCTGTTATCGAGCAAGACTTGATCGATGAGCCCAGCACCGGGCGGCATCCGCAGGCATTCGCGGCCTTGAAGCAGGCCCTCGACCAGGTATCGCTGGAGCAAGTGTCCGCTCGAACCGGCATTGCTGTCGAGCAGATTCGAGAAGCCGCGGCCATTTTCGCAGAAGCTCCCCGGGCCATCGCGCTGTGCGCGGAAGGCATCGTCCGTCGCCCGAACGGCTACCACAATGTTCTGAAGCTCATTGACCTCGCATGGATCACGGGCAAACTCGGCCAACCAGGATGCGGCGTCACGACGGTGACGGAAGAAATCAACGAGCAGGGTGCGGTCGACATGGGTGTCGCGCCGGAGTTCTTACCAGGACAGGCACGTTTCGACGACCCCATCGCGCGGGAACGATTCGGGAAAGCCTGGGATGTCACCCTTCCCGCCATCGGCAGCGGGGCCAATCTTCTGGAAATTCTGGCACGCATCCGAAGCGGTCAGATCAAGGCCCTCTATGTCATCGGAGAAAATCCCGTGGCGACGCTGCCGGCCTCCTTAGAGGCGAAGGGGACCCTTGAAAAATTGCAACTTCTGATCGTTCAAGATCCCTTCCTCACCGAAACAGCCGAGATGGCGCACATCGTTCTCCCCGCGGCAACCTATGCCGAAAAAGACGGCACCTTTACCAATCTGGAAGGCAAAGTCCTACGTGTGCGCCAAGCGCTCGATCAAGTGGGAGAAAGTCTGCCGGACTGGCACATAATGACTGCACTGGCGAACGGTCTTGGGTACGAATGGCACTATGAATCTGCACAAGACGTGCAGGATGAAATCATGAAACTACTCCCGGGGTATTATAACCTCGGCCAGCCCCGTCGTATCACCCCCTCGGCCGACGCCTATCTATCAAACGGCTATACGACCGAAGTCGCAACTCGGTATCGTATCCAGCCGACAGAATCGTCGAGTGAGGCCGCGCGGCCCTTCACGCTCGTGACAGGTCAACTGCTGTATCACTCCGGTAAACTGTCTACGCGAGCGTCAGGGCTTATCAATATCGAGCCCAATAGTGCTCGACTGCGCATGAATCCGGCTGACCTGCAGCGGCTCGGGCTCAACGAGCAGACCACCATTCGGATGACTTCGCCACATGGCTCGGTGCAGCTAGGCGTGAGGATAGACCCCGACGTCTTGCCAGGCTGTTGTTTCTACCCGGAACATTTCAATGAGCCTCCGGTGAAAGATTTAATGACTGTGGAAGTCGACAGTGTGACGGGAGTGCCGTACTTCAAATCCACAGGGGTGAAGATTGAAAAGGTCGGTGGGTAAGAGTAAGCTCGTTCGTCTTTTGGATGTTGTATGAGGGTGTGAGAATGAGTGTCGGGGCGTGGACCAAAAAACTTCTTCAGGCGGCCTTGTTTTACGAAATTTGGGACGCCATGAAGGTGACCTTCAAGCACATGTTCCATCGACCGATCACCTTCCAATATCCGCGGGAGCAGCGGACTATTCCGGACGGTCACCGCGGCGCTCTGGGGTTACTGCGGTACGAGGACGGCCGGGAACGCTGCGTGGGCTGTGACCTCTGTGAAGCAGCCTGTCCGTCCCGTTGCATCAAGGTGATCAGCCACGAAGACCCCGAGCGCCCCCTCCAGCGTTATGCCGCAGAGTTCTACATCGATATCACCAAATGCGTGTTTTGCGGCTACTGTGTGGAAGCGTGCCCCGTCAACGCGCTGGCAATGACCAAAATGTATGAATATTCCACCCACGACAAACGGACTCTCCTCTTCGACAAAAAACGGCTCTATGAGATAGGTGAACGCCATCTTGAAGACGCCAAAAAATATCTGTACGCCCATAACCAAGAAAAAAACTCGGACGAGAGCCGAGAGTATCGTTATTACTTTCCGCAGTCGGTTCTCAAACCCACGCAATCACAACCCAAACATTTGAGTTGATCAGGCTGTTATGGCTTTTGTGTTTTTCGCGTATTTCGCAGTGGTGAGTATTGTCGCCGGCATTCTGACCGTGTCGCTCAAACACCCGGTGCAATGCGGCTTAGCGCTCCTGGCCCTGCTACTGCACGTGTCGGGTCTGTTCATCATGCTGAACGCCGAATTCTTATGGGCCGTCCAAGTCATCGTGTACGCAGGCGCGATTTTGGTGCTGTATTTATTTGTCCTCATGTTGCTGAACCTCAAGACGGAGGACCGTTACTTCCACACTAAGACGCCCTACTTGCTCGCTCCTGCGGCTATGGGACTGGGGTATCTCCTATTCTTGCTAGTGCGATCCCCGTTCGGTGGCGCAAAAGGCGATGCCCCGGCAGCGGCGATTCTGCAGCAAGGAGACGCGCACGCCGTCGGGATCAAGATGTTCAGCGAGTACCTGCTGCAATTCGAGATCATTGGGATGTTCCTGACGGCAGCGATCGTCGGCGCTATTGTCCTAGCCAAAACCCCAAGCATAGCCAAGCATAACCCTGATCGTTAAGAGAGCAACATGGCTTGGGTTCTTTTAGTGGTAGCAGGCATTTTTGAAATCGGGTGGGCCATTGCGTTGAAATACACGGAAGGATTTTCGCGTCTCTGGCCGACTGTCCTGTTCACCCTGTCGATGCTTGTGAGCGTGTGGTTGCTCGCGGTGGCACTGAAGACCATTCCTGTCGGTACCGGATATGCTGTTTGGACCGGAATCGGTGCGGCCGGCACCGCGATCTTAGGCATAGTGCTGCTCGGAGAATCGCGTGATGGATGGAGAATTTTCAGCATCGTTCTAATCATTACAGGAATCGTTTCTCTCAAGCTTTCGAGTTCGTAACGGACCCCATGATTCCTCTTTCTGCATATGTCACCGTGAGTGCGATTCTCTTTGTGACGGGATTGCTCGGAGTACTGATCCGACGCAATTTCATCATCGTGCTGATGTCCGTTGAAATCATGCTGAATGCGGCCACTATCAATCTGGTCGCCTTCTCCCATCATCTCGACTCCATGCAAGGTCAGATCGTCGCGCTCTTCGTCATTGCGATCGCAGCGGGAGAAGCGGCCATTGGATTGGCCATTATCATTGTCGTCTTCCGCGGAAAAATTTCGACCAACGTCGATGAAATGAATCTCTTGAAGTGGTAATGTGTCCGACTCTATCGATCTGATCGTCAAACTGATTCCGCTGTTTCCGCTGATGGCCGTCCTCGTGAACGGTCTTCTCGGGCATCGTTATTCCCACGACTTGGCACACCGGATCGCCTGGGGATCCGTCCTACTTTCATTCCTTTGCTCTGTAGCCGTATTCACAGACGTTCTGCGAACTGGAGCAGCCCGTGAGGTGGTGGCGTACAAGTGGATCTTCGGCGGCGATCTCACGATTAACCTTGCCTTTTTAATCGATTCCTTGACCTGCATCATGCTGTTGGTGATCACGGGGGTGGGCTTCCTCATCCATGTATATTCCGTGGGCTACATGCATGGAGAATCTGGCTTTACGCGATTCTTCGTGTACATGAATCTCTTCATGGTGTCGATGTTGTTGCTCGTGATGGGTAACAACTATGTCGTCCTGTTCATCGGCTGGGAAGGCGTCGGGCTCTGCTCGTATCTTCTGATCGGCTACTACTACGACAAAGTTTCCGCCGCCAAAGCGGCCACGAAAGCGTTCGTGGTCAATCGAATCGGTGATGCCGGATTTCTGCTGGCGATCTTTCTGGTGTTCGTCAATTTCGGCACACTGGACTACACACAGGTCATGCAAAATGCCGCGCAGTTGTCGCCGGAAATGGCCACAGCCATCGCGCTCTGCCTGTTGATCGGCGCCGTTGGAAAGTCTGCGCAGCTTCCGCTCTATACCTGGCTGCCCGATGCCATGGAAGGTCCGACTCCGGTCAGCGCGCTTATCCATGCCGCCACCATGGTCACAGCCGGTGTCTATATGATCGTCCGCAACCATGCGATTTTCGATCTCTCGCCTGTTGCCATGACGACTGTGGCCTGGATCGGCGGACTCACGGCACTCTTCGCAGCGACGATCGGACTGGTCCAAACCGACATCAAGCGGGTTCTGGCCTATTCGACCGTGAGCCAACTCGGGTATATGTTTCTGGGGTGTGGTCTCGGAGCCTATACGGCTGCGGTCTTCCACCTGATGACCCACGCCTTTTTCAAAGCTTTGCTCTTTCTGTCCGCTGGATCTGTCATCCACGCCCTGTCCGGCGAGCAGGATATCCGCAAGATGGGCGCCTTGAAGTCCAGAATTCCCTGGACGCACATGCTCTTTCTGATCGGGACGATCGCCATTGCGGGTATTCCGCCGTTGGCGGGCTTCTGGAGCAAGGACGAGATCATGGGCCATGCGTTCGTCCATCAACATTATGTGCTCTATGGCATGGCCGCGGTCGGCGCCTTCCTGACGTCGTTTTATATGTTCCGTCTGACATACCTCACATTCTACGGCAGCTCACGTGTGGATCATCACACCGCCGCGCATGTGCACGAATCCCCAATGGTAATGATCGGCCCTCTGGTGGTCTTGGCCACGCTCTCGGTCATCGGCGGGTTTCCCGGCGTACCGCCGGAAAACGGTTGGTTTCATCATTTCCTCCATTCCGTAGCAGGAGTGGCCGGTGAGGAGCATGCGACCGCCCCGGCCCTGATGTTGGCCTTAATGGGTACCGCCACCATCATCGCGCTCCTGGGTTGGGGGCTCGCTCATTATTTCTACAGCGGCCAATCCACCACGGTGGATGCGCTGGCCGGCCGAATGCCCGGTGTCTACGCGACCCTGCTCAACAAGTACTATGTCGACGAACTCTACGACACCCTGTTTGTGGAACCTACCAAGCGATTGGGGCAATTCTGCGATTGGTTCGATCGAACCATCATCGACGGCCTTGTCCGTTCGGTCGACCGTGGAACCGACGTGAGCTCGGCCGCCATTACCTGGACGGAAAAACACGTCGTCTACGCGTTCTTGAACATTATCGGCTATGCCAACCACCTGCTGGCTCGCTCTTGGCGACGCCTCCAAACCGGCATGGTGCACCAGTATGCGGCCATTATAGTGGCCGGGCTATTTATTCTCGTGCACATCGTTCTTCTCATTTGGACTGGATCCGGTTCCACCGGGTACTCGTCACGCTGACGCTGTGGAGTTTCTGATACACGATGCTTGAAGAGTTTAGTTTCGGCTTTCCCATACTCTCATATCTGGTTTTCCTTCCGTTGGCCGGGGCGGCCCTCCTCTGGTTGATCGAAGACGAAGATCTTGTGAAAACGACGGCGCTGGGCATCACGTTGGTGGAGCTGGCGCTGGCGATCCTCGTGCTGCTGCGCTTCGTGCCGGATTCCGCAGCCATGCAGTTCGCCGAACATGCCCGATGGATGCCAGCGCTCGGCATCGGTTATCACCTCGCTGTCGATGGGATCAGTGTGCTCTTCGTCGGCCTCACGGCCTTCCTCACCGTGCTGGTCGTCATTTATTCCTGGGACACGGTGCGCAACCAGGTTCGGCTGTACTTCATGGCGCTCCTGGCGCTGGAGACCACCACGATCGGGATCTTTGTGTCCATCGATCTGATCCTGTTCTTCGTCTTCTGGGAGCTCATGCTCATCCCCAGCTATTTCTTGATCAAGTTGTGGGGCGGCGGACCGGAACGTCACTACGCGGCGCTCAAGTATGTCCTCTATACGTTATTGGGAAGCGTCTTCATGCTGGTAGGCATTGCGCTGCTCGATATCAATTATCACCAATGGGCCGTGACGCATCACCTCGACGACGTCTACTCGTTCGACCTCCTGCAATTGCTGTCTATCCCCATTCCACTGTCCCAGCAAATTCTGATCTTCTGGCTCATGTTCATGGGATTTGCCTTCAAGGCGCCGGTGTTCCCGTTTCATACCTGGCTGCCGGATGCGCTGGTGGAAGGCCCCATCGGGATGGCCGTCATGCTGGCGGGCATGAAATTGGGTACCTATGGATTCCTTCGATTCACCTTTCCATTGGTGCCCGACGCGTCAAAAAGCGAGGGCGTGGTCGCCATCGTGATGGTGCTGGCTCTGACAGCGATTCTCTATGGTGCGGTCGTGGCGTTGGTGCAATCGGACTTCAAACGTCTCCTCGCATTCAGCAGCATCAGCCACCTTGGCTTTGTCGTGGTCGGGCTCTTCGCCCTGAACTTTCAAGGCCTGCAAGGCAGCCTCTTGACCATGATCAACCTGGGATTCAGCACCGCCGGCCTCTTTTTTATGGCGGGATTCTTATCGACCAGGCAGCAAAGCTCTCACCTCTCCGCCTTCGGAGGATTTGCGAAACAGGTCCCCCTCCTGGCCACCTTTCTCCTGTTGATCGGCATGGCGTCCATTGGACTGCCCGGCACGAACGGGTTCGTCGGAGAATTCCTGATCCTCCTCGGCGCGTTTAAGGCGAAATGGTGGTATGGCGCCGTGGCGGTTCTCGGCGTCATCTTCGGCGCGGCCTATTTTCTCTGGTATTACGAGCGCGCGATGCTCGGGCCGCTGACCAAGAATGTCTCAGCGGCGATCAAAGATTTGCACATGCGGGAGATCACCATTGCGCTCTCGCTGTCGATCATGATCTTGTGGATCGGCCTCTATCCTTCACCGTTCCTGCGCATGATGAATGGATCCATTCAAGCTCTCGTCGATCGGCTCGATCGAGCGAAACTGGCCTCCGTAGAGAGCGTCGTCCATGTGCCGACGAAGCAAAAGTAGACCATGGCTGAATACACACTGCTCATCATTTTGTTTGCCCCTTTTGCCGGTGCCCTGACCCTGATCTTCGTCTCCAACCGGCAACTCTCATTGGTGCGAGGCATCGCCGCTGGTTCCGCCTTCATCTCCTTGATTGCCTCGATCTATTTATTCTACGCGTACGATCCGCTCCGAGGCGGTTTTCAATTTATTCAGCGGATTGAATGGTCACGCCAGTTGGGAATCGCGCTGCACCTCGGCGTGGACGGCATCGGCACGCCGCTGGTGCTTGCCTCCTCCATCCTGCTCTTCGCCGGCATCTTCGTCTCGTGGCACATCAAAGATCGCATTAAAGAGTTTTACATCTGGATCTTGATCCTGGCCGCCGCCACCATCGGCGTCTTCATATCACTGGACCTCTTTTTCCTGTATTTCTTTTATGAAATGTCGGTCATCCCCATGTATCTCCTTCTGGGCATGTGGGGCAGTCATACCAAGAAATATCTCGAGATGACGGATCCCGAAGGCTTGAAGCAGCGAGACTCGGTGGGCTTCATCTTCAATTTCGGCGCGAATAGCAAAGAATACGCGGCCATGAAGTTGGTCTTATTTCTTTCCGCCTTTGCCGTCGTGGCCTTGATGGGCATTCTGCTCATTTATAAATTCTCGGGGCTCAACACCTTTGATATCTTAGTTCTGCGCGAGCAGGCCCATTTCTCTGGCCCTCTGGCGACGGTCATCTGGCTCTTGATCTTTTTTGGATTTGCGTCGATCGCCCCGATTTGGCCGTTGCATTCCTGGTCGCCGGTCGGGCACGCGGCCGCGCCGGCGGCGACCAGCATGTTGCATGCCGGCGTACTCATGAAGCTGGGACATTTCTCCATCATTCGTGTCGCCTTTGAGATCCTGCCCGAGACGACGCGCGAGCTCATGCCGATCGCCGCCGTCCTCTGCATCTTCAGCATCATTTACGGGGGGCTGGTCGCGTATTACGCGAAAGACACCAAGTATGTGATCGGCTATTCCAGTTCCAGCCACATGGGCTATGTCTTCCTCGGCATGGCGGCGCTGGATTACATCAGCCTGAGCGGAGCCGTCATCTATATGTTCGCTCACGCCATGGCCACCGGAATGCTGTTCGCCATGGCCGGCTGGGTCTACGACCAAACGCATACTCGCGATATCCCATCGCTCGGAGGCCTCTCCAATCGAATGCCGTTCATCTCCGCCGCCTTCATCATCGGCTGCATGGCCTCGATCGGCATGCCCGGCACCGTGAACTTCATCGCCGAGGTCATGATCATCGTCGGCAGCTGGAACAAATACCCCTTCCAGGTCGTGATCGCCGTCCTGGGCATCGTCCTGACCATGGCCTATCTCTTCAAGATGATGCGCGGGCTCTTCTATGGATCGATGGCGGAGAAATACAGTCATTCCCACGATGCGGTGACCGTCGTCGATCGCCTGCCGCTCCTGATCATGATCACGGTCAGTATCAGCTTCGGGATTTTTCCTGGCCATCTCTACTCAGTCGTCCGATCCGGTGTTGATCCGTTGATAGCCCGCATTACCAAGGTCGTCCCGGTCGCGGAGCATTCGCGGGATAAATCTCGCGCGGCCTTGCCCCTTATGCCCCCCACGGCCCCTGAGGCCATTGCGAAGGTGGCGCCACAATGACGTTCTCCCTGACGCTTTCAGCCAGTGATCTGCTGCTGCTGCTGCCGGAGCTGTTTCTCACAGCCTGGCTCTGCGTCGTCCTGATCGCCGATTTTTCCTTTAAACGAATCGTGCAGGAGCAGCTGGCCTATCTCACCATTCTAGGGCTCACCATGACCCTGGCCTGCCTGGTTTGGTTTGACATCACCGGCCTGACCGGCACCCTGTTCGGCAAGATGTTCGTCCTGGATCGCTTGGCCATTTTCTTCAAGGTCCTGATCCTGCTGGCGACGATCTTGGTTATTCTCCTGTCGATCGATTACGTGCATCGCTTCTCATTTTTCCGTGGCGAATATTATTTCCTCGTCGCGATGTCGGCACTGGGCATGATGTTCATGGCCTCGGCCAATGACCTCTTGTCTCTCTTTGTCACCCTCGAATTCGCGACATTTGGCTTTTACGTGCTGGTGTCCTATCTGCGCGAAGATATGGCCTCCAACGAGGCCGGGCTGAAGTTCTTCATCCTGGGCGTCTTTGCGGCAGGATTGTTGGCCTACGGTATCAGTCTGGTCTTCGGTGAAACCGGCAAACTGGTCTTCTCGGACATGAGCGGGGCCACCCCGACCACCGGTTTGGTCATCGGCTTCCTGCTCATTTTTGCGGCTTTGGGATTCAAAATCGGCGCCGTGCCATTCCATTCTTGGATTCCCGACACCTACCAGGGCGCCCCCACGCCGGTCACCGCCTTTTTGTCGATCGCTCCCAAAGTGGCCGCCTTTGCGATTCTGCTGCGTTTGTTCCTGGTGGCGCTGGCCACCTTTAAGCCGGCCTGGACGTTGCTTATCGTCGCGGCCTCCATTCTCTCGATGACGTACGGCAATATCGTGGCCATCAGTCAACGGAACATCAAGCGACTGCTGGCCTATTCAGGCATCGCGCAAGTGGGAAACGTGCTGATCGGTCTCGCCGCCGGGACAAAAATGGGAACCGATTCCATTCTGTTCTACCTGCTGACGTACCTGTTCGCAAACCTGGGGGCCTTCGCAGTCATCATGGCGATCAGCAATGCGGTCGGCAGCGATGAAATCGACGACTACAGCGGACTGAATCGGCGTTCACCGTTTCTGGCGTTTGCCATGCTCCTTTTCCTGCTCTCTTTGGCCGGCGTTCCTCCGCTCGCTGGGTTCATCGGCAAGCTCTATATTTTTGTCGCGGCGATCAAGGAAGGACTCTACGTCCTCATCACGGTTGGGCTGATCAACATTGTCATCTCGATGTACTACTATTTGATCGTCGTCAAGAAAATGTACATCAGCGAACCGCTGGATACGTCTCCCATCAAAACCACGGGTCCCCTGCGGGCGGTGATTTACGTCGGACTCGCTGGAACGCTCGTGATCGGCATTTATCCTCAACCGTTCCTCGATTGGGCCGTGGCTGCAACCCTCATGTTTTCTCACTTCATGGCTCCTTCGGCCTCGATGCCTCCGCCCGCGACCCCCTTTGGAGGGTAGGAGACCATTTCTGTCCCCTCGCGCGATTCCATCAAATTCCTTCGCCTCTCGACCCCCTCTGCTAGAATACGGTTTGCAGTCATCCGCTGGGCGGGCTACAGTTTACGAAGCACTCCTGATCTGTCATCGAGCATGCTGAGGCATCCTAGGGGTATGGACGAACCAACAAGCCAGCACGCCGTCGACCTCGACCAGAAATCTGCGCTTCCCAGCTCCACGTGGGCTGAGCGCCTCCTGAGGCAGGACACGCTGCTTGCCCGGTTGGTCCACGCCTTTCAGGACAGGTCCATCGAGCATCGCGTGCTGGCCGGCTTCGGGCTCGTCTTTACCGGCATCCTGGTGATCTCCGCCATTTCCTACCGGAACATGACCATCTTGATTCGGAACGGGCAGCTGGATCAGCGAAGTCACGAATTCATACAGTTTCTGGCCGCAACCAGTGAAAGTATGGACGAAGCGGAAAGCGGCCACCGGAGGTACTTAGTCACCGGAGACGATGAGTACCTCGCTTCCTATAATACCTTCCGCGGACGCGCGCCCGAATACCTCGGCTATCTACGGGAACTCAGCGACGACCTGAGTCCACAGCGGGCACGCGTGGACCAACTCGGAGAATTGATCGCCCGGCAACTGCAGAAGGAGCGCGCGGCGATCGACCTCCGCAACAAGACGGGTTTCGAGTCGGTGAGAGCCATGGCCCTCGCCGGAGTCGCCAAGACAGAACTCGATGCCGGCCGGCATCTGCAGGCACAAATGGAACAGGAGGAAACCAAAGCCCTCGCAGAGCGCGTCATCGAATCGACCGCAACAACACGCTCCAGCATTATTCTGCTGACCATCGGCGCTTTACTGCTATTCGTCTTACTGGCTGCCGTGTATTATCTGATTCGTCATGACGTGACCGCGCGTCGACGAGTCGCCGACGAGCTCCAGCGCCGCGGAGAACTCTTAGAGGCTGCCAATAAGGAATTGGAAGCCTTCAGTTACTCGGTGTCCCATGATTTGCGCGCCCCTCTGCGTCACATTGACGGCTATGCCTCGCTCCTCGCCAAGGCTGCCGCCTTATCGTTGGACGACAAATCCAAGCGGTATCTGCAGACGATCTCGGAGTCAGCCACCAGAATGGGGCAACTCATTGATGATCTGCTGGTGTTTTCTCGCATGGGACGCCAGGAAATGCTGCATGGCACGGTCAATCTCAACCAATTGATCGCGTCTGTGCTGCACGATCTGCAACATGACTTGCAAGATAGAACGATCTCGTGGACAATCGCTCAACTCCCGGACGTCACCGGGGACGCAGCGATGCTACGGCAGGTGTTTTCGAATCTCGTGGGCAATGCCGTCAAGTTTACGGGCACTCGCTCTCAAGCCATGATCGAGATCGGAAGCCGTCAGGCCAGCCAGGATGAAACAGTGGTGTTTGTGCGTGATAACGGGGTAGGATTTGACATGCGTTATGCCAACAAACTGTTTGGCGTCTTCCAAAGACTCCATCGAGCCGATGAATTCGACGGCACCGGCATCGGACTGGCCAACGTACGCCGCATCATTCACCGGCACGGTGGGAGAACGTGGGCTGAAGGCGCCCTCGGCGAAGGGGCCACCTTTTACGTCAGCCTCCCGATGACAAGGCCGGCAGCATGACCGCTTCCAAACCTATTCTTCTAGCCGAAGACAATCCGCGCGATGCCGAACTGGCCCTGGCCGCCATGGAAGAGCACCATCTCGCCGACAAGGTCATTCTCTGTCACGACGGCGCCGAAGTGCTCGATTATCTCTATTGCCGGGGAACTTTTAAGGCGCGCTTGCAGGGAAATCCGTCCGTCGTCCTCCTCGACTTGAAAATGCCCAAGGTCGATGGGCTCGAAGTCTTACGGACGATCAAGGGCGATGCCGCATTGAGACCCATCCCGGTCGTGATGCTCACGTCCTCGCGCGAAGAGCGGGATCTCGTCGAAAGTTATGCGCTCGGAGCCAACGCCTATGTGGTGAAGCCGGTCGAGTTTCATCAGTTTCTCAAGGCCGTCAAAGAGCTTGGTGTGTTCTGGGGAATGATTAACGAACCTCCTCCTGAAGGGGCGAGCCGCGGGGCGGGACGATCCAGCTAACCCCTTCTTCGGGTACTTTCATCCCAATCCACCTCATGACTGAGCCCTTGCGATTCATCCACTTGGAAAGCAGCTCCGCCGATGCGGACCTCATCTGCGCGACCCTGCGAGATGCGGGCATTCCCTGTCACCCGAAGCGAGCCCAAACACGCGAAGAGTTTCTAGCCGCGCTGCGACAAGATGGGTGCAGTTTCATTCTTTCCGACACCTCGCTTCCGGGATTTGACGGAGCCACCGCCCTTGCCCTGACCCGCGCGTTACACCCCGACATGCCGTTTGTATTCGTCTCGAGCGCCCAGGGAGAAGAACTCACCATCGGTCTCATGCAACGCGGGGCTACGGACTACATCTTCAAGCAACGTTTGGACAGACTGGTTCCGTCCATCAAACGAATGCTACGGGATTTCGACGAACGACTCGAGCGCAGGCGGGCCGAAGACGCGCTGCGAGTCAGTGAAAAACAGTTTCGGCAGGCCCAGAAAATGGAAGCCGTCGGCCGTCTCGCCGGAGGGCTCGCGCGCGATTTCAACGATTTCCTCGCGGTCATTATGAGTCGTAGTCACGATATTCTAAAAGAACTCGCCTCAAGTCATCCCATTCGAACCCAGATCGAAGAAATGCAGAAAGCGGGCGAACGCGCGGCCACGTTGATTCGACAACTTATGGCCTTCAGTCGGAAGCAAACGTGGGAGCCGACGGTCTGCTCGCTGAATTCAGTCATCGGCAATGCCGAAGGCAGGCTCCGGAGCCTGATCGGCGAGGACATTCAACTGGTCATCCGACCCGATCCACACGACGGTCATGTGAAAGCCGATCCCGATCAACTTGAGCAGGTCATCCTGAACCTGGTCGTCAATGCCCGGGAGGCGATGCCGAACGGCGGGTTATTGGCGATCGAAACGTTTCGGACCGAACTCACCCGCACGCCCATGCACCATCTCCAACCGCTGCCGCTCGGGCAGTACGTCAGACTGACGGTGACCGATACCGGATCCGGGATGGATGCCGACGTCCTGGCGCACCTGTTTGAGCCGTTTTTTACGACGAAAGCGAAGCACGAGGGTGCCGGACTGGGGCTCTCGACCGTATTCGGCATCATGACGACCTGCGGCGGCGGGATCGATGTCTGGAGTCAGATCGGGCATGGCACCACCTTCGACCTCTATTTTCCTCGCGCCGATCCACAAGCCCTGACGGCGAGTGTCATGGAATCGCAAGGCAGCCTTCGCCAGAGCTCGGAAACCATTCTCCTCGTCGAAGATGATACGAATGTCCGTGATCTTGTCCGCAATGAGCTGACCAAAATCGGATATCAGGTCCTTGAAGCGAACAACGGAGTCGAAGCTTGTCTCACCGCCACGCAGCAAAATCTGCACGTAGACCTGCTCCTGACGGACGTCGTCATGCCGGGCATGAACGGCCGCGAACTGGCCCAGCATCTCTCCGTCATCAAACCGAATCTGAGAGTACTCTTCATGTCAGGCTATCTGGACGACATCTGCGTCAATAGAGGCATGGATCCGCATCGAACCACGTTCCTGCAAAAGCCCTTCACCCCGGAACTATTGCTGCGCACGGTGCGGGCCCTGCTCGACTCATCCGCTCCGGCTGCGGGCCCCTCACGAGGGTCGCCGTCTCCATCCGGCGCTATTTCCAGCTCGCCCGGGCCTCGTAACGCGGAACAGTGCCTCACCGCCAGGGGACAAGGCCGGAATTGACCCCGGTGTGTATCCTTTTTATACTGGGAGCCCGCAGACACTGAGGCTTCCCGCTGTGGCATCGATGAAGGAGCCGGCGCTGATGCTCGACGACCTCCTGCAGACCTCACCCCTGATTCAGCGCCTGAAAGATCTGGGCGTCTGCTTGATCGCCGTCTGGATGTGTCACTGCTCTTTGCCTGGATCGGCGGCCGCGAGCGAGGTATCCTGGGAGCGATTGACCGCCGGCATCCAGGTGACGATGTGGGATCCCGTGAAAGCCTGCCCTCAAGTCCCGGCGATGCTCATGCTACAGGTCGACCCGGATCGATTTCGGTTCTCGATTCACCACTACCGAGATGAAGGACTCCCTACTCCGCTCTCCATCACAGGATGGCAACAACGTACTGACGCCTACATCGTCTTCAACGCGGGATTATTCCGTGAGGATTACTCGTACCTAGGCCTTTTGCTCAAAGGGGGCCGATCCCTCGGCGGCAAGAAGCACCGCTCGTGGCAGGGGTTGTTCGCAGCGGAACCGACCGACAGTAAACAGAGGAAAGCTCGGGTGTTGGACCTTGCCTTTGAGGGGTTTGCGGAGGACTCGCCCAGTTATCTGGAAGCTGCCCAATCCTTGATGCTGCTCGACCACACCGGCAAACTCCGGGTGCGGGACAGTGGAAAACGGGCGTATCAAACGGTCGTCGCAGAAGACAATACGGGAGCCATTCTCGTCATGAAGACAGCCGACATCGTCTCGTTACATGACCTCGCCGACTGCCTGCATCGGCAGATACCCTCCATTCAGCAGGCCATGGCCATGGACGGTGGTTCCTCCTCCGATATCATCGGCAGTCCCGACCTGCTCCGTGCCGTCCAGGACGTGCCGTCGCACAACGGATGGCGGCCGTTGCTGGAAGGCAACTTCGGACTCCACATCGGTCTTCCCACCGTGATCGGCATCAGCCCGCGGGCCGGAATGCGAGATCTCTCGTCTTCCCCTGCTTCAATGTCTTCCCGACCCCGATGAGCGGCCTGAAGTTAGCGAGCCGATGCGACAGGAAATCCGGCTTCGGTCCAGGCATTCATGCTGCCCACGACATTGTACACATGCGTGTAGCCCAGATCGGCCAACGTCTCTGCCGCAATATTACTGCGGTGGCCGGACTGACAATACACGACGATGTGGTCATCCAACTTCGCGCCAAGCTCGCGGTGCCTGGCCTTCAGCTCGCGAAAGTCGATGTTCAGGTCGGTCCCTGGAATCATGCCGGAGGCATGTTCCTCAGGAGACCGCACGTCTACGAGCACAAACCCTTTGGCGTTGGTCGACGGCGCCTTGACCAGGCCGGCTCGTAGCTGTTGTACGCTCAGCACGTAGGAATGGTGGGCGAAGGTCTCCTGCGTTCCACTCACAAGAAGGCCACACAAAACAACGCCGCACGCGATAGGAATGAGATATCTCATGGTCACCTCTCCTTTGCTGAGGACAGGAAAAATATTTGATAGACAGTCTATGATAGGGGCCCTATGAAAAAATGGTCAAGCGTCTGTTTGTCGGCCATGTTGCTGGCGGCCTGGGGCTGCGGCGATGGGGCGATCCTGGTCAAGGACTTCGACAATGGGGGCGTGGTCGTCTACCCCTATCGAGGCGAGCAGGGCAACCTGCTCTCCGCATTTCGTAAGGACGCCACGAACCTCATGTTACAGAAATGCCCCGGGGGGTACACGACCATCCGCGAAGGGGAAACCAAGGGCAGGCTCCGTCAGGCCAGCCCGGTCGCGGGATCAAGCGACGTCGTGGAAGAGCGACGATGGGGGATTCAATTTCAGTGCAAGTGAATCACTGGTGGGACAAGGCGCGACGCTCTGTGCTCCCCATGTTATGAATGAGCATGCGCTGGCTACCCGCCGCAACGTAACCGTAGTCACCCTCGCCCCTTCACCAAGTCGTCTATGGTCAGCAGGCTCCGCACCCGGACCTGTTCCTTCTCAATACGGGCCCGACCATCCTGCTCCTTGCGGTCCACGATCACGAGTACGTCCCGTACTTGTAGTCCAGCCTCGCGGGCCGCGACAAGGGCCTTGAGTACTGACCCCCCGCTCGTGAGCACGTCATCCACGATCAACGCGCGATCGCCTGCCTGCACGACCCCTTCGACGAGCCGGCCCAGGCCATGATCTTTGGCCTGCTTTCGCACAAAAAATGTGCGCCACTCCCGACGAGGGCTCGCCGCATAGGCAAAGTCCGAAATGCTGGTGGCAATGGAGATCGCCCCAATTTCCAAACCTCCGAGACAATCGACCTCCAGGTCTCGCGTCACTTCATGGGCCAGCTGTGCGACCAGGCGGCGAGCATGAGGAAACGCCATCAACGTCCGGCAATCGACATAAAAGGGACTCGTCATCCCCGACGCGAGCTTGAACCCTCCCTTCGGATCCCATTTAAATGATTGAGTCCTGTGAAAAGCATCGACCAGTTCGTCTTGCATCATCATGTCTGTTACGCCCCCTAGTCGGTCTGCCTTGGTGAATCCACCGCTGCTTGGTGACTGATTCCCAAGGGAGGTTGATTTTACACGGGTCAGCATACGGATGGAACGTTCAACCCGATGGGGCTCAACACCAGTCCAGCTTTCAGCTAGGAATAACGCAACCATCGAGAACCGCGGTCCACTCCATCAGCGATTCGGCTATTCATCCCGTCAGGGGATCCTGCCGCCAGCCCGCTTTGGCAAACAGCAGATGGGCGGTTGAAATCGACCGCTCGAGAAACCCGCCTTCGCAGTAGGACAGGTAGAACTCCCAGAGACGCAGGAACTCAGGACGAAACCCAAGCTGTCGCACATGTGTCAGGTTACGCCGGATGTTGTCTCGCCAGCCCCTCAGGGTCGGCGGATAGTGCGCCCCGATATCCTGCAGATGCAGCAGACTGAGATCCGAGGCCTCCGCCATGGCCTGACACAAACTGTTCACCGAGGGAATGCAACTGCCGGGGAAAATGAAACGCTGGATAAAATCGACCGACCGTTTCGCCTGTTCGTAATACCGCTCATCGATGGTGATCGCCTGGACCAGCATCAGACCGTCAGGCTTGAGTAATCGACTGCAGACCTCGAAGAAGGTCAGGTAATATTCATGTCCCACGGCCTCGATCATTTCGACCGACACCAATTTGTCGAACTTCGTCCCGAGAGCGGGCAAGTCTCGATAATCCGTGAGCAGCACCCTCACCCGATCCGACAAGCCGGCCTCTCGGACCCGGCGGACGGCCGCCTCATGCTGCGCGCGGGAAATCGTCGCCGTGGTCACCCGGCAGCCGTAGGTTTCCGCGGCATGGCAGGCCAAACCACCCCACCCGGATCCGATTTCAACGAGGTGGTCGTTCTTGGAAAGGTGAAGCTTGCGACAGATCAAGTCGATCTTGCAGCGCGCTGCCTCCTCCAGCGTGCTGTCGGGCCGTTGGAAATAGGCACAGGAGTACATCATGGTTTCGTCCAGCATCAGAGAGAAGAACTCGTTGCTGAGATCGTAATGGGCCGCGATGTTCTGACGGCTCCCTGTTTTGGTATTCCGGCGCAGGCGGTGAGCGGCTTTGAGCAGCGGAGCGGAAAACCGCGCGAGTCCCCGCTCCATGCCGTCGACAAGGTGGCGGTTCAGGACAAACAGCCGGATGAGTCCTGTGAGATCATCGCATTGCCAGGCGCCACGCGCATAACTTTCCCCCGCTCCGACCGTGCCGCTCCAAGCTATGTCCAGATAACAACCGGAATCCTGGATGGTAATCGTCGGCCGGAGTACGGATCGCGACGAGGGGTTACCGAACGCCGTGCTCCTGTCGCCCTCAACAACCGTCATGGTTCCGTGAGTGATCCGGCGCAACCGGGCGAACACGAGGCGTCGGGCGATCGCGACCAACAGGCCCGGGGACAACTCGGAGGTCCCGGTGTTTAATGGACTCTGGTCCAGCCTGGGAGAGCATTCGGTCGGCACGAGGTCATTCATCCGGATGTCCTCCTTGCATCAACGGAGTGACTGGGCGTTCTAGGATGGGGAACCAACGGACAGCGCTTCAGCCACAAACACAACGCTTGCCAGTGGATAGCTCCGATGACCCGCATCGTCATCAGCGGATACCGCACCAGGACCCGTGCGAGTGAACCCGCGGTGATCTCCTGCCGGCGCAGGACCATTGTGGCATCGAAGAACCGTTCCCCTCCGCGCAGATTCTCCATATGCACCGCTAACCTGCCGCCGGGGCTGCTGAACCGCCAATCGTAATCCACATGCATGTCCATGAATGGTGAGACATGGAACTGCTTGCCGAATCGATAGCGGTAACGACGGCCGATGCCCTCGTCCAGCGACTCCCCCAACACATAACAGTGTTGTTCGCCCCAGGGCGTGTTCGTGACTTCGGCCACGATGGTTTCAACCAGGTTGTCGGTAGGGTCGAAACAAAAATAAAAACTGACCGGATTGAATCCATACCCAAAGTAACGAAGATGTGTCAGCAGGCGGATCGGACCGGCCGGCCGCTGACCCGTCTTCGCCTCGACGAGGTCGCGCACGTTGTGATCCAACGGGATCTGCGGATCTCCCAGGTGGTCGTCCTGACTGAACCAGGCGACATTGGGTCTCTGAGCGGACCAGAGCCACCGCTTGCGGAACAGGTCCGGCAACTCCGCCAGATCCAGGTACATCATGAAGATCGAATACTGGAACGCGTGATGGACCGGCGCGCTGCGGCGGTGCCTTACCGTCCCCTCGTAGACGCAGCTCTTCATCCTCTAACCCTTCCCCATCGCGCGGCAGGCGGACATGGCGCTCTTCACGCCGTCTTCGTGAAACCCGAACCCCCAATAGGCCCCGCAGTAAAAGGTTCTGGTACTCCCGTTGATCTCCCCATGTCGCTGTTGCGCGGCAATCGTCTCGGGGGTATAGAGAGGATGGTGATAGGTCATTCGTTTGAGGATCGTCGCGGGATTGATCGCATCCGTATGGTTCAGCGTGACGCAAAATTCACAGGGTGCCGCCAGTCCCTGGAGCTGATTCATGTGATACGTCACCATTGCGCGATCCGGCTGCGTCGGTAACAAGTGATAGTTCCAGGCGGCCCAGGCAAGGCGGCGTCTGGGCAGGAGGGAGCGATCCGTATGCAGGACTGCCTCGTTCGGTTGATAACGGATGGCGCCAAGAATCTCCTTCTCCAAGGGTGACGGATCCGCCAGCAACGCCAGCGCCTGGTCGCTATGGCAGGCGAGGACGACTCCGTCGAATCGTTCCGTCTGATACGTCCCGCGCTGGTCGCGCCCCCGCACGTCGACCCGATCCGGATAGCGGCTGATCGATTCCACGGGCGATTGGAGCCGGATGCGATCGCGGAAGGGACGCACCAGCGGTTCAACATAGCGTTGCGATCCGCCGGTGATGACGCGCCAGGTAGGCCGCGCGCCAACCGACAACATGCCGTGGTTCTTAAAAAACCGGACGAGATACCGCGCCGGAAACTCCCACATCGTAGCGTGACCGGCCGACCAGATCGCCCCTCCCATGGGAACGATATAGTTCCGAATAAAGGTGTCGGAGTAGCGGTTCTGTTCCAAATAGACTCCCAAAGAGGGACCGGGGCCAGGCTCATCCAGGAGCGCGACCGATTCCCGGTTGAAACGCAGGATGTCGCGGATCATGCGATAGAAGGACGGCCGCAGCAGATTCCGCCGCTGGGCGAACAGGCTGTTCAATGAGGTGCCGTTGTACTCCAGGCCGGTCTGCTCGCAACGGACACTGAAACTCATGTCGCTCGGCTGCGAGGCGACCCCCAGGCGATCCAGCAGGGCGATGAAGTGCGGGTAGGTCCAGTCGTTGAACACGATGAATCCCGTATCGACCGCATAGGTCCTTCCCTGCTGTTCCACTTCAACCGTGTTGGTATGGCCGCCGATGTAGTCACTGGCTTCGAAAATGGTGAGGTCATGATCTTGATGCAGCAGGTGAGCCGCCGTCATGCCCGCAATGCCGGTTCCCACGATGGCCAGTTTCATGGTCGCATCACCATCTGGGCGCACAGACGGATGTACAACCGGCCCGGGAGCAGGGTCAGCAGCTTGAAGAGGAGGCTGAATCGCCTCGGAAAATGAATCTCCGGCTTCCTGGCCTCGATCCCGTCGACGATTCGTCTGGCGGCGTCATCAGCTTCGATCCTGAACGGCATCTGAAAATCGTTCCGGTCAGTCAGTGGTGTCCGCACAAACCCCGGACACACGGCCGACACACTGATACTCTCGGGAAAGAGATCGATTTGCAGCGACTCGAAAAGATTCTTGATCGCCGCCTTCGAGGCCCCATAGGCTTCCGAGCGCGGCAATCCTCGATAGGCCACCGTACTGCTCATCCCCACGAGTTGCGGCGCCGGCGACTGCCGCAGCAGCGGCAGCACCGCCTCAATGCCATACACCATGCTCAGGAAGTTGGTGCGTATCATCCGTTCGAATACAGCGCTGTCAAACTTCGTGACCTCGACATACTCACAGGTACCGGCGTTGAAGAACGCAACGTCCAGCCTGCCCCAGCGCCGATGGATCTCATCCGTCGCTCGCTGGGTAGCCGGGCGGTCGGTCACATCAAACGGAAGCGCCACGACGCGGTCGCCGCCACACTCACGGGCAAGCTTGCTGAGCTCCGGCTCGTGACGCGCGGAAGCGATGACGAGGGCGCCTCGACGAGCGAGCTCCACCGTGACCGCTCGGCCAATGCCGGACGAGGCACCGGTCACCCAAACCCGTCGCCCTGTGACGCTGATTCGACTCATGGTTCAGACTCGACCCTTGATGATCCGGATCACCTTTCCAATCAGCGGAAGCTGCTCGTAGAGCATCGCACCGGCATCGAAGTAGTCCCGGTGATAAGAGACCTTGCCGTGAAATCGAATGTGCGTCGAGCCGGGCACCCTCACCACGTCTCCGCCGTTCAATTTTGGGTGCTTCAGGAGCATCGTCCACATCAGCACCGCGTGATCGCCTTGCACGATTTCGTTCTCGAAAGAAAACGTGCAGGAATCCACGTGCGCATACAGGTCTGCCAGGTATTGCCTGAGCGCGGGGAGCCCTGCGATCTGACGAAAGGGATCTTGAAACTCAACGTCGTCGCTGTACAGCTCGCTCAGTAATCCTAGGGAGTGCACCTTCCAGCGGCCATAGGCATGTTTGAATCGTTCAACAACCGATTGCACGACGGCATATTCCTCTCATACCTCTCCTCTACGGAGAAGCCTGTCGGATGGATTCTTTTGCCTAGCCACCGTCCCCGTGGTGCAGGAGTCCGTCCTTCAGCCTCTGATCGGATCCACCCGGGTCGGATCGCAGAATAGGCCACCAGATCAGTTCCATCGTTGTGGTACCCTTCGGACTTTGGAGACATCGTAGCCTTCCTCCGCAATGATGTTCAGGAACCGTTGGTAGTCGGCTTCAGAGACCTGCGGGGTCCGGGCCATCAGCCAGACGTAATCGCGCTGGAGACGGCCGATGATGGTCTGCTCATAGGCGGCATTCGACTGCTTGTCGATGATATAGCCGGTCGGATGATAGGTCTTGCGCTCCCCCTCAAAGCCGCCCGCGCGGAAACTAAAGGTCGTGGCCACGGTTCCGTCCTGATCCAAGCGATAGGACTCCATGGCGTTGTAGGCATCCGTTTCGATAAAGGTCGGAATATTGGCGATGACGTACCAGTCCCCCATGAACCGCTCCAAATCGACGGCCTTCGCGGTGTGAATTGGTGGAGGACTGCTGCAGGCTGCAAGCATGAAGAACAGAAGGAGCATGCAGAATGATGGCCTTACAGAAGACATAGTTCCCTCACTGGAGCGTATAGCGAAGGGTATCGCCCTTCTTCGTGGTGGATTGCAGCGCAACCCATCTGCCGTTCAAGGTGTACCAGAGATCGACGGCGAACTTGTCCGTGATGATCCGGCGGTGGGTGGTTCGTGTCGGAACTCCCAGCACGGGGATCGATTCCTCCCCCACCACGCGAAGAGACACCGGCTGCAGTTCGCCGGTCTGCGAATTCAGCAATCGTTCGCCGGTGACCCACTCAGGATTCCAGTAGGCAAAGGTCTTGAAGCAGCCCTCGCCGCTCCAAGTCCCGGCCT
This sequence comes from Nitrospira sp., assembly GCA_021323395.1. GTDB lineage: Bacteria > Nitrospirota > Nitrospiria > Nitrospirales > Nitrospiraceae > Nitrospira_A. Next base: position 1,141 of record JAJONL010000014.1, on the reverse strand, counting down.
GTGTCCGCACCTGCAACTGCCCGCTCTGTAAGATTCCGTTCACGAAGAAGGAATCGCCGTTATCATCCGTCTCGGCGCGAATCTCGCGGAGGCATGCACCCTCCCAGGTTTCGACGTTGGTATGCCGGTACGTGTAGACGGTGATGTACAGGAACGTGACCTTGAACTGCGCCTCTATCCGGACCTGGGTCCGCTCGCCTTCCGAAGACACCTCAAAGCGCTGGCGGCCGATCTCATCCTTGCCGAGAAAGACCTTGAAGTCATAGGTCTGCGAGGTGGCGCTCCACGCCGGCAGGGAAAGACCTGCCAGGCACAGCAGGAACACAAGGATCGCCATCGTCATACGAGATCCGCTCGTCACAACACATCTTCTACTCATCGCGCCTCTTTCCTGGAACGGAAGCCGGCGTACCCTGTTTCGGGAAACCAGGGATGAAGGCATTGGTACGGTCGATATACTCTCGATAGGCAGGTCGCCGCTCCACGATGGTCCGCTCCACCAGCGTCACACCTGAGAATTTCAGAAGCATGTAGGTGAGGAGCAGCGGCCCCACGACCGTCCACCAAGCCCCGGCCGTCAGAGCAAAGAAGAAGAAGCCCCACCAGATCAGGCCCTCGCCGAAGTAGTTTGGGTGGCGGGTGTAGCGCCAAAACCCGCGGTCCATCACCTTGCCGTGGTTCGCCGGATCGACCTTGAATCGTGACAGCTGCCAGTCCCCAATGCCTTCGAAGACCATACCGAGGGTCCATACTGTCACCGCCAGCACATCGAATAGCCCCGCCTCGACCGGTACGGTGAGAGCCGGCCATAGAGGCATCGAAACGATCCACGCCAGTCCCGCCTGAAACCAGAAGATGATGCCCAGACTTTTGAGTGCGAAATGGGGTTCGTATTTCCGGCGGATCTCTCGATAGCGCCGGTCCTCAGGCTCGCCCCAGTTGCGGTGGATGATATGACCGGACAGGCGCAGGGCCCAGAGCAAGACCAGTGCGAGGATCAGCATTGTCCGTCCCGTATAGGGTTCTGCACCGGTTGCGTATACTATTGCAGCGGCGAGGAATATCATGGCCCATACGCCATCTACGATGCTCACATCGCGTTTGACGATGCTGACGAGCCATGCACACGTCGCCAGGCTGA
>JAJONL010000096.1 GCA_021323395.1 Nitrospira sp. | reverse complement strand
TTGGCTGAGGGCGTGGCGGCTGAAGCGATCAAGATGAAAAAGTCGCGACTGGCGGTCCTGGATTTCGTCGACAGCAAGGGTGATGTGACGCCGATAGGCAAATTCCTGGCCGAAGAGCTGGCCACCCAATTACTCGTGGCGGGGGAACTCAAGGTCGTCGATCACAAACTCCTGGCCGCCACCATGGCGAAACATCAGCTCACGCAGCTGGAAACCTCGCAAGCCAAAGCCGTCAAGAAAGTGGCCAAGGCACTCCGGGCCGACCTGTTCGTGACCGGAGCCTATCTGGAAATTCCCGAAGGTGTTCAGGTGACGGCCAAGTTGATCGGTCCGTACACCGTGTATCCGGTAGGGGCGGCACGGTCGATCGTGCCGAAAGCCGGACCTCTCGCCGCGCTGCTCAAGCAGGCGAATGCTCCCAAGCCGGCTGTGGTGATTGCCGCACCGGAACCCACGGGTCCGGTATTGAGCAGCCATGAAAATGAATGGTATCAAGTCCGGGTCGTGGGTGTGGCTCGCCAAGATGATCACATCGCGCTGGATCTCCTGTTTACCAGCCGCACCTCCCATCCGGTCAAAATTGCTTGTCAGCTCTTAGATACCTACCTGCTCGACGAGCAGGGTGAACAGTGGCCGCAGGATATCGTGCAGAGCCGCGAAGGACTCTGCACCCGAGGCCTGGAATTACATCCTCGAAAGACACAGCCGGCGAGGCTCTCTTTTTCAGTGACCAGGAAGCCGGCGAAAGGGCTGCTGACCTTGCACTATCACGAAACCTCGCCCAGGACTGACCGTGTCGTCACCCTGGATGGGCTGACACTGGACACCGCTCCAGCCGCAGAGGCCGAACCTGCTGTGCCGCAGGAATCCGCATCCCCCACGCCGTAATTCATTACTTCGGAACCTTTGCACAGGGACGACCCATGATCAAACAAGTGTTGACGATAGCGGGCTCGGACTCGGGCGGTGGGGCAGGCATTCAGGCAGACCTGAAGGCCATGTCGGCCAACGGAGTCTATGCCATGTCGGTGATTACCGCCGTCACGGCGCAAAATACCGAAGAAGTGACCGACGTGTTCGAGTTGCCTCTCTCGATCGTCGCCGCCCAGATCGATGCCATCTTCGATGACTTTGAGGTCGCCGCCGTCAAGACTGGCATGCTGTCGTCGACCGACATCATCAAGACGGTGGTGACGCTCCTGAAACCGCAACAGGTCAAAAACCTGGTAGTGGACCCGGTCATGGTCGCCAAGGGTGGGCAACCCCTCCTCAAGCCCGACGCCATCGACTCCATCAAGAAGGAACTCTTCCCGCTGGCTCTCATAGTCACACCGAATGTGTACGAAGCGCAGCAGCTCTCGGGCCTCGAGATTACTTCGCTGGCTGATGCCCGGCGCGCCGCCAAGATCATCCACCAGTTCGGATGCGCCAATGTCCTCATCAAAGGCGGACATCTGCCCCATGATCGCGCGACCGACCTCCTCTACGATGGCCGCTTCTTCAATATCTTCAAGGGTGAGTTCATCGACACGCCGCACACCCACGGCACCGGTTGCACCTTTGCCTCCGCCATTGCCGCCCATCTCGCCCGAGGAAAATCCCTTCCCGACGCGGTGCAGACCGCGAAGACGTATCTCACCCAGGCCATCAAACACAGCCTGGCCATCGGACACGGCAAGGGACCCACCAATCACTTCTACTTTTTGAATCAGGACTGACCGCCATGATTCGAGGGCCCGGATCGCCGCTGTCATTTCTCGTCGCCGGATGGACCTGGATTCTATTGACCTCTCTCGTAGGACTGGCCACCTTTCTCGGCATCGTGCGTGGGTCCCCGCTTCCCCCCGGCCTCCGCATGCTCCACGTTCATGGGGCACTCATAGGCGGATTCGTTCAAATGATCACCGGTTTCGCTCTGGGCGCCATCGAACTCGCCGGCCATGAAGCGAAACGGACGCCACATCGTGCCCTGTTTTTTGGCCTGAACCTCGCCGCTCTCGGCCTGGCCGCTGGCTCCTGGTTGCGCAATTCCAATCTCATTATTGCCGGAGGACTCTTCCTCCTGGCCGGTTTCATTCCCATGGCGCGCAATATGATAAAGGCGCTTCGTACCTGCCCGGGATGGACGTCGCTCTCTGGCTACTTCTTTGGGATCGCGCTAATCGGTTTATTTGGCGCCGTGGTGCTCGGAGAGGTCCTCGCCGGAGCCTGGTTCCCCACGTGGCACGGCATACTGCGTTTGGGACATGTCCACGGCGGCCTCTTGTTGTTTCTCGCGTTAGGCACGGTGGGGACGATTCAGCTCGCACTGCCGCCGCTCATGTATCGGCCCCTACGAAGTGCGGGCTTGGGCCAAACGGTCTTGCTCCTGCTGCCGGCCGGCGCTGCTGGGCTGGTGACCGGCTTTATCCTCTCGTCAGTGCACATTCAACTCGTCGCGGGAAGCTGTCTGCTCGTGGCATTGGCACTCTGCACCTGGAATCTTTTTCAGACGTGGAGCCATGCCAGCCAGCCGGGTTCATCCGCCACCGACCATCTCATGACGAGCTTGTTCCTGCTATTCACCATGACTCTTACCGGCATGGCCGTCGGCATCAATGTGTTATGGACACCGCCGGTCATGCCCTACGGCACCCTCCATCTGGTCGCCTATACCCATATGGCATTCATCGGGTTTCTGCTCCAGGCGATCGTCGGCGGACTGTGCTGCACCTTGCCGGCACTTCTGGCCGCGCAACGCGTCACGAGCCAGAAGAAACGGCCTGCCTATCGAGCGGTGCTCGAACGAATCATGAATCGCTGGCGGGCGCTGCAAGTGTCGACCCTCAATTTTGGAACCTTGGGGCTCGTCCTCATCGCCTCATTGACCTGGAACCTTCCGCTTTCCTCCCCCTGGATACAGACGGCAGCCTGGGTGAGTTTCGGCTTGCTGTTGAGCAACCTCACATGGTTCACGATGAAGATCGCGCAGGTCGTGGGCACGCCGCCGAGCCCCGAACGGGCCGGCGCCCATCATTGATTTCGCTACGGTAGGATCAGGAGTGAGCTGCCCGATGGAAGACACAATATTTTTTCACGATGCCTCCGGCCATCGCATCGCGGCCGTCCTGGCCAGACCGGGCCAGCCGACCGACCACCTGGCGGTCCTGTGTCACGGCTTTCTGTCTCACAAGAACAGCGCGAGCAATCAGGCGCTGACCGCTAGCCTCATCGCGCAGGGTATCGCCACCTTCCGCTTCGATTGCTTCGGTCATGGGGAAAGCGACGGGCCTTTCGCCAAATTGACGACAACCCTCGCCATTGGCCAGACGCTGGCAGCCTTGCACTATGTGTTCGATCGCGGGTATCGGAGACTCGCCCTCGTCGGTTCGAGCTTTGGCGGCCTCGTATCGCTCCTTGCTGCGTCCGACTGGACATCCCGGCACGTTTCTCGTCCCTCCACCATCCCGCCCTTGGCCTGTCTGGGGCTCAAATGTCCCGTGGTCGACTTCGGAGAGGAACTCCGGCTTGAACTAGGGGAAGAAGGGATGCAGCAATGGAAACAAACCGACACAATTCCAGATCTTCATGGAGGTCCGGCGCGCCTTCCACTCGACTATGCCTTCTATCAAGACTGCCTGACGCGGATCGCCTATGAGCCGGCTCGAAATCTCACGATTCCAACTCTCATCGTCCAGGGCGATCAGGATGAACTGGTGCCTCTCCACCAAAGCCAGCGACTCTTTGATGCATTACCAGGCCCTAAGCGCTTGAAAATTCTTCCCGGCGCCGACCATCGATTTACCAAGGCTGCGGACTTCCAACAGATGCTCGCCTCGCTCACCGAGTGGATTTCTCGACATCCCATTGCCTAGGAGTCTGTCTGAGTAAGGCCATTCTACTGCGGCACATGATCTGCAGCCGTCTGCGTCGTTCTCGACCCGAAACAATCCTCAACATATTCCAGCGAATACGCTTCCGGTTTTTTCGAGCCTGCGGCCTCGCATCTATCAGCAGCTCCTTCGCCTCGCAACGAAGGATTACGCGGACAGACTCCTAGCCCATTTGATTTTCACCTGGGTCTATCTGAACGGCGGCCACCATAAGACGACAGTGATCACGCCGTATCGCTCGTCGGTCAGGCAGCGCGAAGGTTTTCGCCTGCAGCACCTGCTCCATCTTGCACATCCAAATTCGATCCGTAGAATTTTCCTGCCAAACCGACCGCAAATCGGCGCGTGACAGGGGTTTCTAGAGATTGCGATCGCTCACTGTGTGGCATGCCGGTTGCTCATCCATCGTCTTGCATTTTTCCTGGAGGAAATACGATGAAGACGCCAATGAGGCTGTTCGTGCTGAGTGTTGCCGGTTGTTTTTCTTCTGCGCTCTTCCATGCACCTTTGGTCCCAGCCGCTGTCGCAGCAGACATCGCGCCCATCGTCTCAAGCCCGAGCGCCCTGATATTGAAAGCCCAGAAGGGCCAGACCGTGACCGGCACGCTCAACCTTCGGAAATCCAGCTCCGATCAACACAGCTACTATCTCAGCACCAATCAGTCGTGGGTCTGGATGAACCCGCCCTACGGCAGCACCCAGACGATTGCAACCGAAACAGACCAACTCGTGATCACGGTCCAGACTTCAAACCTCTCGGCCGGTACACACTCCGCAGTCGTCTACATCGTTGAATCCGGCCCGAACAACTTTAATAACATGCTCCGTATTCCCGTCACGCTTACCGTCACAGCGACTACGTCGACGGTCACCCCTCCTCCTCCGCCCCCTGCAACGACACCTCCGTCACCTCAGCCGGTGGCCCCTCCCCCGCCCCCTCCGACAGCGATCACTCCTCCGCCAGCTCCGCCCGTGGTTCTCACCTCGGGCATCGCAGCGAGTCCGGCGGCGCTTGCGTTGAGCGCAGTGAAGGGGCAAACGGCCGTCGGTACCTTGGCGCTCCGTAAGGGTGGCACCGACCAACACAGCTATTATCTCAGCACCAATCAGTCGTGGGTTTGGATGAACCCACCCTACGGCAGCACCCAGACCATTGCCGCAGAAACAGACCAGGTCGTCATTACGGTCCAGACCACCAACATGACGGCCGGCACATACTCAGCCATGGTCTATATCGTCGATTCGGGCCCGAACAACTTCAACAACATGCTCCGTATTCCCGTCACGCTGACGGTGAACGCAGCGGCCCTTGGAACCACGCCGCCTCCGCCGTCCCCCCCGGCAGCCACACCGCCGCCTCCGCCGCCCCCGCCTGTGGTGCTGATACCGGCCCCCGCGCCGGCTCCTATTGTAGCGACCCCTCCTCCACCCCCACCGGCGCCGGCCCCTGCCGTCACGGCGCCGATCCAGGTCACTCCGGCGTCTTTGACTCTATCCGGCACGAACTCCGTCGGTACCTTGACCCTACGTAAGGCGGGAACCGATCAGCATGTCTATTCGCTCAGCGCCAGCCAGTCCTGGATCTGGATGAATCCGCCCTACGGCAGCACCCAGACGATTGCCACCGAAACGGATCAGCTCGTCATCTCGGCTCAGGCCACTGGATTGTCGGCCGGCACCTACTCGGGAATGGTGTATATCGTCGATTCAGGTCCGAACAATTACTCCAATACCCTTCGCATTCCCGTAACGTTTACCATTGCTGCGGGACAGACCGCCCTGGCGCCCACTGCCCCGACTCAGCCGACGGCTACGACACCGCCCCCTCCGCCGCCGAGCCCTCCCGCGCCGCCCCCCGTCGGTACAGTCTCACCAGCCCCATCGCCGGCCCCAGCAAGAACTGCCAGCGCGACCATCAGCTGGAACGCGAATACCGAAGCCGATCTCGCAGGCTATCGGGTGTATGTCGGGACCACGTCCGGGAGTTATAGTTTCGCCGGGCCGTTTGAGGTCACGAGCGGCACCAGCTTTACCGTGCCGAATCTTCCGTTCGGTACGACCTATTTCTTTGCCGTCTCAGCCTTCGACAAGACAGGTAATGAAAGCACCAAATCAGCCGAGGTCAGCAAGAGTCTGTTTTGATCGCGGTTGAACCGACCCAAGCGAGATGCCGTGAGCCGGCGCGCAAGGGCGCCCGGCTTACGGCGGGGTGGTTGGATCGACCGTCCTGGCACATCGAAACCCCGTATAGCTGTTACGAGTCTCCGGCGGTAGTTTGAACCGGCCGTAGGTGAGCAGATACTTCGGCAAGTCCGACCACGACCCCCCGCGCAAAACCCGAAATGAGCCGGCTGCCGGTCCTGAAGGATTTCTGGTCGGGCTTGCTTCATAATAGTTTGATCCGTACCAGTCGGCGACCCATTCCCCGACATTCCCCGCCATCTGATGCAGCCCGTACGGGCTGACGCCAAGCTCGTAACGTTGAACCGGCATCAGCACCTGGCTATAGTCAAACCTCGCGCCGAGCGCGAAATTCGCCAATCGGTCGGTAGGTTCCTGGTTACCCCAGGGAAACAGCCGCCCGTCCGTCCCTCGCGCAGCCTTTTCCCATTCAGCTTCCGTCGGCAGTCGTTTCCCACGCCAGCGGCAGTAGGCATCTGCGTCGAACCAACTGACGCCCACCACCGGACGATCGCGATGCTGTGTCGGGTCTACATTCTCCCATTGCCAAGGTGTGGAGCGCTGCGTGAGGGAGATAAATTCGGCGTACTGTCCGGTCGTCACCTCGTATCGATCCATTTCGAAACGGTCCAGCCACACCTGATGCTGCGGCCGTTCGTCTTCCAGCGCATCAGTTCCATCGGCGCCCATGGCAAAGGCCCCCTCAGAAATGACCGCCACCGGAACGTGAGGGACCGTCGGCGGCTCGGGCAGGGATCGTGATTTCCGCAACTGTTCGAGCTGTCCCCAGGCTGTGCGGAGAGACTGCGGCAGCAGGATAGAGATCAGCAGACAGCTGAACAGGATCGTATACAACAGCCGCATGACAAATGGCAGTTAGGGAATGATGCCGCCGACGACCCAATGGCGATCGTCCGGAACATCGATCAAAAGCCGGGAGAGATTCATTTGCGCCAGTTGCGACGCGACCTCATCTTCGGTAAACGCCGCCAACAACGAATTGTAAAAGTCCCGTTTGAGAATGGGATTCTCATCCGCTGCGTACTGCTCCACCAGTGCCTGTGCCGCATCAGACGATTCCGGCCGCAACAGATCCATGACGAGGATACGAGCCCCCGGCTTGGCCCATTGCTTCAGGTGAAACCAAAACTGCAGCGGGTTCGGAACATGGTGCAAGAGACTGTTGGATAACAGGGCGTCGGCTTGCTCCGGCAAAGCCAGCGATTGAAACCGCTCGCAGGAGAATATGATCTTGTCCGCCAATCCCGCTTCACCTACGGCCTCTCTGGCCAGGTCCAGCATGGGACGGCTGGCATCCACGCCGGTCACTCGCGACTCCGGAAATGCGCGGAGAAACCGAATTGGGATATCGGCCGGGCCACATCCGAGATCGATCACATGTCCGCCGGTCCAATCGGGGAAATATGCTCGAAACCGATCGACGAAGCCCTGGTTCTCTTCGGCGAAATCCGCCTGCGCATAGGCCCGGGCCTGCGCCACATCATCCATCAGTTCAGGCTCAAGGATGCGCTTCATTCCATTCCTTGTCTTGGTCCAAGTGGCGCAAGTGGACCTGGTCTCCCGTATGAACTGTCCCTTCGGCGAGAACTCGCGCGTAGAGACGACTCCATCCCGGGTGCAGCTCCTGGGCCATTCTTGTGGAGTTGCCATCTTTGAACCACTGCCCGTTTAATCGGCAGGGCGAGGTATAACTCGTGATCTGCAACTCCAGATGAGCGCCGACGCTGAGATGGTCGCCTGGACTCAGGCGCGCCCAGTCGAGTCCTGCGACGGTCAGGTTTTCTCCCGCGGAGCCGGGAGCGATCGAATGGCCCTCCGCACGCAACGCTTCGATGATCTCCAGGGAATAGAGACAGACAGCCCGATCCGGTCCGCCATGGACTTTTCGATTCCGTTGGCGATCCCCCCTCAATCCTTCTACGGTCACCTCAGCGGCAGGCACAGCGCGTTTCGGCACGCCGCCATCCGAAAGACTCACTTGGTGGACGTGCGGAAAGCTCGGTTGCTTGGTAATCCGCATCAGGAGCAAAAGCCTCCCTCGCACGATTCCATACCGACCGCTTCGAGGGCGACCCATCCATCACGGGTCCGCGCGACCTTCACATAGACCCCACGAGCCGCATAGGCGGCTTCGATCTCCGCGCGTTGTTCGAGCAACAGACCGGACAGCAACAATCGCGCGCCGCCGACCGCATAACGACAGAGCGTCTCGCCGGCATCCAGCAAAGTCTGCCGATCCAAATTCGCGAGGACCAGAGTGGGCGGTATCGGATCGTGGAGCTGCTCCCCCCTCGCATTCGCGACCGACAAAGTCAGCCGCCCATCGAAACCATTCGTTTGAGCATATTCACGTGCACAGTCGATCGCGACAGGATCGAAATCCACGCCCATCGCCTCGGCAGCCCCCAGTCGTAACGCCACCATCGCCAGCACCCCGCTGCCGGTGCCTACATCGAGCACCCGGTCGCCGGGACCGACGATCTCCTGCGCCCATTCAATCAAGAGTTGCGTGGTCGCATGGTGTCCCGTGCCGAACGCCTGCTTGGGATCCAGAATCAATTCGATGTCCTCTGGTTCTAACGCCACTTCTTTCCAGCTGGGCCTGATGACGACCCGTCCGATCCTGATCGGCTCGACCAGACGCGACCACTGGGCATTCCAATCTTGATTGGCCAGGTCATGGATCATGATGGCGCGGTCCGGTTCCGAATGACCAAGTTGTGCCAGCGCCCGTCGAAGGCCTTGCCATGTGCCTGGCCCGCAACGGTCAGCCGGCCAGTAGAGGTGCAGGCAGTCTGGTTCCTGCCAGGCTCCGGTCACATCGGGGTCATTCAGGATTCCCAGGAG
>JAJONL010000095.1 GCA_021323395.1 Nitrospira sp. | reverse complement strand
ATTAATTCGCGAATTGGCGCCTCTGTCGCTCCTGAGAGACCGGCTGTCGCTGGAGGCTCAAGCGGTCGAGGAGGCTGATATCGACGGTCGCCGCTTGCTTGCGGTCCTTCAAAAGCGAGTGGACAATCCCAGCCTGGTGCCCCTGCTCATGACCAAGACGGCGCTGGCGATCCTCACGGCGGGGCTTCTGCTGGCCGATCTGTGGCAGGGAATCGGCAACTACTGGATGCTGTCCTTTGGGCTCTATGCCTTTCTGTTCCTCTCCGTGCGCAGCCGATCGGAAGAGATCTTCGATCATGCCCAGTCGCTGCACCGGCAACTGGAGCGCCTGAGCGCCGTCCTCGGCTATGTGGAACGGCGTTCGTATCGCGACGCTCCACAATTGGCCGAACTCTGCCGTCCGCTCCTTGAACGGCACAACAGGCCTTCTGCTTCGCTCAAACAGGCCGCTTCCATCATGAATCGGCTCAGCGTACGGGCGCATCCGTTGGTCCATTACCTCATCAATGCCATCGGGCCGTGGGACCTCGCACACACCTATCGCTTGCAGCATCTACAAGATAGGATCGCTGCCATCGCACCGCTGTGGTTCGAAACGCTGGCGGAACTGGACGCCGCAGCTTCCCTGGCCACCTTCGCGTACCTGCACCCTGACCACTCCTGGCCCGCGCTGTACCTATCTGACGGAACCCATCCATCAAACAGCGATCGCCCGATCCTCGATGCCCGGAAGCTGGCGCATCCGCTTATCCCAGCGAAGGTCCGCGTCGGCAATGACATCCTATTGCAGGGTCGAGGCCGCATTTTTCTGCTGACCGGCTCCAATATGTCCGGCAAGAGCACCTTTCTGAGGACCATCGGCATCAATACCTGCCTGGCGCAAGCCGGAGGCCCGGTCTGTGCCGAGTCGTTTGGCTGGTCTCTCGTGCGGATCGGCAGTTGCATTCGCGTGGACGATTCGCTCGACGGCGGCCTTTCGTTTTTTTATGCCGAGGTGAAACGACTCAAGACCATTTTGGACAGCACGCAAGACGCACAGGGGCCGCCCGTGCTCTGGCTGATCGACGAAGTGTTCAAGGGAACCAACAATCGGGAGCGCCTCATCGGCGGCAGAGCGCTCATCGCCACCCTCGCGGGAGGAAATGGATTCGGCCTCGTCACCACCCACGATTTGGAACTGGCCGAATTGGAACGACAGCTTCCGAGCGTGACAAATGTGCACTTTCAGGAAACCGTGGCGGAGGGCGCGCTCCAGTTCGACTACCGGCTGAGACCGGGTCCTTGCCCAACCACCAATGCCCTGCGGATCATGGCACTGGAGGGGCTACCGGTGGAGAGCCCTGCCTCGATCCCGCCATGATACACAATTGCATCACGTTGGCCGTTTCGGCAGACTGAGGCCTCATTCTCGGGAACAGGCTCACAGTCACGTGAAGGAGGCGCCTATCGACCCCCAGTCCGACTCTTCAACAACTCGGCTTCCGTTGCGCGGGCTCTTGATCGCGCAGTTCTGCGGTGCTTTCAACGACAACGCCTGGAAATTCATGGTGGCGCTCCTGGGCATGAGGGGCGTAGCATCGACCCTCACCCCAGGGCAAGAACTGGAAACGGCCTCCCAATCCCAGACGACAATCGCCATGGTCGTCTTCACCCTCCCTCTGGTCCTGACATCGTTCGTGGCAGGATTTTTTGCAGACCGGCTCAGCAAGCGCACGGTAATCATCACGATGAAGGCGGTGGAAGTCTTGTTGATGACCGGCGCCACTTTGGCTCTGTTGTCTCACCCCACTGGTGGTCTCTGGGCCCTGGTCGTCCTCGCAGGCATGGGCGTTCACAGCGCCATTTTCAGTCCCGCCAAATACGGCATCCTTCCGGAGCTGCTCCGGCATGACCAACTGGCGCGCGGGAACAGTGTCCTGGAACTCTTCACGTTCTTGGCCATCCTGACCGGCACGACCGCCGGGGGCTTTCTCTTAGCCGGTGCGGCGGAGGAGCCGTGGGTCGCACCGCTCGCGCTGACCCTGCTCGCGCTGGTCGGCTTGGCGGCAGCCTGGGCGGTTCCGCATGTGCCACCGGCACGAGGGGCCGGCGGCCTTTTCGATACTCTGCGCGGAGCCCTGTCGGCATTGCGAGACGATCGCCTGTTGCGTCTTGCCATCACCGGGGCGGTCTTTTTTTGGACTATCGCGAGTCTCGTCGTGCAAAACGTCCTGGTCTATGCCAAGGCGGTGCTCGGCCTCTCCGACGCGTTGGCCACCGTACCCTCGGCGCTCATCTCCGTGGGTATCGGGCTGGGCGCCATCGTGGTCGGTCGTCTGTCGCGGTCTCGTGTGGAATACGGGTTAGTCCCATTGGGAGCAGCCGGTGTCGCGCTATTTCTCTTGATCCTCGGCTGGTGGGCACCGCCCTTCAGCGGCACTCTTGCCCTGATGATCGCCCTGGGTATTTCGAGCGCGCTTATCTTCATCCCGATCAACGCGTTGGTTCAATGGCGTGCGCCGCACGATCGGCGAGGGTCGGTCATCGCTCTGGAGAACATCTGCGTTTTTACCGGCATCCTCCTGGGCTCGCTGAGCGGTGGCCTCTTGGCCAACGCCGGCCTCTCGACCGTCGGCATTTTTCTCGCTACGGCCTTTGCTACAACTCTTGGCACCGCTTGGGCGATGTGGCTCATGCCCGAAACGTTCCTCCGGTTGATGCTCGTGTTGCTGACCAACAGCATCTATCGGCTTCGCATTGTGGGGCAGGACCAGGTACCGGTGACCGGCGGGGCGCTGCTGGTTCCCAATCACATCTCCTTCATCGACGGCTTCCTCCTGATCGCCAGTCTCGATCGGCCCATCCGTTTCGTGGTGGATGCGGAATACGTCAACCATGCCCTATTCAAACCGTTCATGCGGGCGTTGCACGTGATTCCCATTTCTTCGTCAGGTGGCCCCCGCGTCATTTTGAAGGCCCTCCGCGACGCGGGCAGCGCCCTCGATGCCGGCGATTTGGTCTGCATCTTTCCAGAAGGGCAAATCACCCGTAATGGAAACCTGTTGCCCTTTCGCCGGGGATTCGAACGGATCGTGAAAGGCCGCGAGGTCCCCGTCGTCCCGGTTCACCTGGATCGGGTCTGGGGGAGCATTTTCAGTTTTGTGGGGGGCCGGTTCCTGACGAAGTGGCCGGAACGGATTCCCTATCCGATCACCGTCTCCTTCGGCGCGCCCGTGCCCGCCGGCACACCCGCGCATGAACTCCGCCGTCTCGTGCTGGAACTCGGCGAAGAGGCCTGGCAAATGCGAAAGCCCGATCGGCGTCCCCTACATGCCGCCTACATCAAGGCCATGCGCCGGCATCCCTTTCGTCTCGCGATGGCCGATCAGACGAGGCCGCACGTGTCCTGCCTTCAAGCCCTCATCGGCGCCATTGCCCTGGCGCGGGCCCTCAAAATCCACTGGCAGAACCAACAGTTCGTCGGCCTCTTGCTGCCGCCCACCGTGGCGGGGGCGCTGACGAACGTCGCCGCCACCCTCGCCGGCCGTACCAGCGTAAATCTCAATTACACTGTCGGCAAAGCCGGCTTGGAATCGGCGGTGCGCCAAGCGAATCTCCGCACGATCGTCACCAGCCGGAAGTTCGTGGAAAAGGCCAAGCTGGAACTCCCTGACGGTCCGACGATCCTCTGGTTGGAGGACATTGCCGCCACCATCGGCGGTACACAGAAGGCCATAGCTGCGGCCTTGGCGCTGGTCGCTCCGGTGCGTGTCGTCGACATGGCCTGCGGACAGCGCGAGCCGGTGACGATGGACCACCTCGCCACCATCATCTTCAGCAGCGGCAGCACCGGCGAGCCGAAGGGAGTCATGCTCTCGCATTTCAACATCGACGCGAATGTGCAAGCCGTCTCGCAAGTGCTCCCCCTCGATGAAAAAGATCGGATTTTGGGAATTCTCCCGCTCTTCCATTCGTTCGGCTACTTGGTATTTTGGTACGTCAGCCTCAACAGCGCGGCAACCGTGTTTCATCCGTCCCCTCTCGATGTGACGGCGATCGGTAACCTCTGCGCCAAATATCGCCTCACGTTTTTAGTCTGTACGCCGACGTTTCTGCAGCTCTACCAACGGCGCTGCACAGCGGAGCAGTTCAGTACCTTGCGAGTGGTCTTGACGGGTGCGGAGAAACTTCCCCTGCGCCTCTGCCAATCCTTCGAAGACCGGTTCGGCATCAGTCCGATCGAGGGATATGGCGTCACGGAATGCGCCCCGGTCATTGCCGTGAATTGCCCGGATTTCAGAGCCACCGGATTTTTTCAACCGGCCTCTCGTCGGGGAACCGTCGGGCGACCGCTCCCCGGTGTATCTGTTCGCATCGTCGATCCTGACAGCTTCGACCTGCTCCCTCCCGGCACACCCGGCATGTTGCTGGTGAAAGGGCCGAATGTCATGAACGGCTACCTTGGCCGTGAAGACTTGACGGCCCAGGCCATCCGCGACGGCTGGTATATCACCGGAGATATCGCCACCCTCGACGACGACGGGTTTCTCACCATTACCGATCGCCTTTCGCGGTTTTCCAAGATCGGTGGAGAAATGGTGCCACACCGGCAGGTGGAAGAGGCGCTTCAGCTGGCGTCGGGAGAGGAGTTGCAAGTCTGCGCGGTCACCGGCGTGCCGGACGACCGCAAAGGCGAACAGCTCGCGGTGCTCCACACACTCGGTGAGAGTATGATTCCGCAACTCATCGCCAAGGCCGCAGCGAGCGGGCTGCCGAATTTGTTCATGCCCTCGCGCAGCCATTTCATCAAGGTTGACGCCTTGCCGGTATTAGGCACCGGCAAGCTGGACCTCCGAGCCCTCAAACGCATCGCCTTTGAACGATTGGCGCAACGTGGATCGTGACAATTCGCTCGCCGAGCCCATGAGCGCACCGGCAGAAAAATCGTTGATCGACTGCCATGTGCACCTGGCCGCGCTGCCGGACGGCGACAATGGCTGCTTCATTTCACCTAAATTGCTGAAGAGCCCGCTGTTCCGTTTTCTGCTGTGGAAACAAGATCTGTCGTCGGCCCACCCGCAGGAAGCCAATCGAAAATACCTCGACCACCTGGTTACTGAGTTGCGGGCCTCACGCCATGTCCGGAAAGCGGTGTTGCTCGGCATGGACGGGTTCTACGACCAATCAGGCCTATTGAACCGAGCACAGACGGAGTTTCTGATCAGCAATGATTATGTGTTGAAGACCGTGCAAGCTTACCCTGATTTGTTTCTCGCCGGCCCCTCGATCAACCCGCAGCGGGAAGACGCCGTCGATGAGGTCCATCGCTGCGCCGACGCCGGCGCGGTCCTCGTAAAAATCCTGCCCAACGCGCAGCAGTTCAATCCAGCCGACCTAAAATACAGGCCATTCTATCGCGCGCTGGCAGAGCGCAAGCTGCCGCTGCTGAGCCACGTTGGTTACGAGTTCAGTCTCATCGGAAAAGACCAGTCCGTGGGCGAGCCGGACCGTCTCCAAACCGCGCTGGACGAAGGCGTAACCGTCATCGCTGCCCACGCCTGCAGTTCTGGCCTGATGCTGTACGAGAAGTTTCTGCCCACCCTTCTAGATCTCGCCCAGCGGTACCCTCACTTCTACGCCGATATTTCCGCGCTCACCTTGCCGAATCGTCTCGGCATGTTGCTGCACCTCAGGCATCACCCGGAACTTCAAGAGCGTCTTCTGTTCGGCACCGACTATCCCCTCTCGGTGTTCCATCTGGCAGCCTGGGGCCGCGTCGGCCTGCGAACGTTAAGCAAAATGATCCGCACCACCAATCGCTTCGATCGGCAAGTCATAGTCTGCCGTGGCCTGGGACTCAATTTCCGTTCGTTCGGCGACATGATCGCCCCTCGTCCTGCGATGCCGAATCCATAATGATGGACCGTGTGTGCTGGGCCTCCCCATAGGAGTATGCACTGTAGGGCCAACTCGCGAGGGGATGCCGTTGACGATTCAAGTGCTGCGTTTCAAAAAGCGAATGTCCATCGCAAGTCGCGACACCGAGGCGAGTATAATCAGGAATCGATCAATGACATACCGTGGCCCGTCCAGACGATGATCCAGTCCAGCAACTGGATCAAAAAAATGGGTGGACGGTGATTCACTTGCCCATTGTGAATGGAATATTTCCCACGACGGAGGCTCATGTCCGAGCATGATGTAGAAAAGCTGCTGGGGGGCTTCGCCGCGGACACCTTGATGCCCGAGGAACGCATCCGGCTCTATACAGCCGCCATGCAGGACCAACAGGTAGTCAACGCGCTGACCGATGAGCAGGCCCTGAAGGAATTGTTGGCCGATCCGCAGGTTCGAGACAGGCTGCTGCGGACATTACAGCAACCCGCGATCTCGCCAGAAGGTTCCCACTCGTGGTGGGCCTGGTTCAAACGATCAGCAGACTTTGCCTTTGCCGGAGGTCTCGCCGCGCTTCTCTTTGCCGGCGCCTTCGGTACAAAGATTTATCTGGAGCGCCTGGATCGGGACACTCAATCCAACTCGACCGACAATGCCCTAGCCGTGCATACGCCAGCACCATCCACGCGGGGACAGCCTTCTGCGGACGAGCCAGTGCTGAAGGCTAAGGAGAGTATGGATTCCCTGCGCACACCGGCGAAGAAGGATGCCCTTGCCGCCAGGGCTGCCGAGCAAGAGCGTCTGGCTTCGCCGGCTGCTCTTCAGACCGTCCAAGCTGCAGCCAGCGCGCCCGTCACTGGAGCGGCTGCGCCAACCCTCAGTGCGCGTGCATTGTTTTATGGAAACCAGTCGATTGATGCGGCTGCAGCCCCCAGGCCGTTAGGGCTACGCTACAGTTTTGTGGTGCGCGACACCGATGGGCATGAGAGAGAAGTAGACGCACCAACCGCCGCCAAGAGCACAGGACCGTTGCGCATCAGCGTCGAAGCCAATCAGGATGCCTTTCTCCAAATTCTCCAATCTCTCGGCGCGTCAGGCACCAGACTCTGGTGGCCTCCGCAGGAAACGGGAAAAATCTCGCTCAAGGTCCTGGCAGGAAAACGGAGCGACATCCCCTTACCTCCATCGGCAGAAAACGGATTGCTCAATCTCATCATCCGACTTTCCCCGAAACCGTTTGCGCCGCTGACGATGCAGGAAGTCGGCATGCTCGATCGGTTCGCCGCCAATCTGCTCATCGAACCGGTTGGTCACGGCGGCGGAACCGGAGCGCAAGAAGAAGCCATCTACGTGGTCAGCCAGGACTCCTCCCAGACCGCGCAGATGACGGTGGAGATTCCCGTCAGGCGGTAAACGTACGCCCTCTGCGAGTGAGTCTGGACTTCTGACTATTTTCTGTTTTGTTCGCATACCCCATTCATCTGCTTTCATCCCTTTAGCTATCATGATAAGGTACGAATCATGATAGGCCAAAGGAGGCTCGCCATGCCGATCATCAAACCCATTTCTGACCTGAGAAATAAAACCAACCAAATTTCCGAGTTGGTGCACAAGAGTCATGAGCCAGTCTTCATCACGAAGAACGGCGAAGGCGATATGGTGCTCATGTCACTGGCCACATATGGCGAAATCGAGCGCACTCTGGATCTTTACGGAAAACTGGCGGTCGCAGAGGCAGAAGCCGCAAAGGGAAATCGAGGACGAGCACTGAACCAAGTGATGGCCGGTTTGAGGAAGCGGATTCGTGGGTTCCAGTAACTATGCCGTCCGACTGCTCTCGGTTGCCGAGCAGGATCTGCAAGAACTGATTTCCTATCTGGCCGCAGAAAACCCCGACGCCGCAGCGACAACGCTCGATCGGATCGAAACCCAACTGCAAGGCCTGCAACGCCACCCCTTCCTCGGACGGACCCCGAATGACCCGAAACTAGCCCGACTCGGGTATCGAGTCCTCGTCATCGACAATTACCTCGCGTTCTACAAGGTCAAGGGAAAGATGGTTCTGATCCATCGGGTGCTGCACGGCGCACGTGACTTCGTGCGGTTGCTCACGGACTAAGAAACCGCGAGCGTACCACACACCGCACAAACACAATCCTTTTAAGCAGTGAGAAAAATATGCGTATCCCGATCAGACTTTCTGCTTTCATTGGCTCTTGCGATAGTTCGTGTCGGTGTGCCAGTAAGCCCAAATGATCAGAACCCCTTGCAGCGGCAAGCGAAGCCATAACACAAATGGCGACGCCCACTCATATTGTTCCGGGTGCATGGCCATGTGAAGATTCGCTGGAAACACCGCCACCAACAAGAGAATCAGTCCCCAAGCCGCCAACCGAGACCATCGCTCGATCAACAACAACGTTCCCAGCCCTATTTCCGCCAAGCCACTCACGTAGACCAGCGCCTCGTGCCAAGGCAGATAGGGCGGCATGATGCTCACATAAAATGGCGTACTGAGGAAATGGTTGGCTCCGGCCGCAATAAAGGCAACGCCGTATAAGTAGCGCGAGATCTGTTTGGCTCGGATCATCATTTAAGAACCACCCACCACGGTAGGTGTAAATGCGAAGTCCTCACTCGTATACGAGTCTTGCAACCGTCACCAGATCGAGAGCAGCAATGTCGATCGGCAGATCCCCCCGCAATTCTGATCAACAAGATCGTCCGGCCTTAAGAAAGCGGCAGATCTGGGATGGTTTCGTCAGGATTGCTGACCAGTAACCGACGATACGCCCCCCGGCCTTCCGGCTCAAGAAACGGCTCAATGGCGGTGAGTTGACAGAGACGATTTCGGTGAAGACCGATCGTTTAGCCGCCATGCCGTGACTTAAGTTGATCCAAACTGAGCGTTCGCTTTGCGTTCAGATCGGAGATACCCTTTATCGCCTCTTGTAGAAGGCGGATGTCACTCTGTTCACATTCGAAGCGGCGATAGCCTACCATGTTTATCCGGAGATCCCGTTGCATAGTCACTCAATGCTCCAGCCATTTGCCTCGCTAACAGCGACCGGC
>JAJONL010000013.1 GCA_021323395.1 Nitrospira sp. | reverse complement strand
CGATCACCAACGTGCGTGGGACGAGGCCATCGCGCAATTCACCAAGGCGCACCCGCATATCTCGGTCGTGCGCGAACTCGCACCCCATTCCTCCACGGCCTACCACGATCTCCTAACGCAGAAGCTGAAGAATCGTGATGCCTCGGTCGACGTCTTTTTCATGGATGTGATCTGGGTACCGGAATTTGCCGCAGCCGGCTGGGCCCGCCCGCTCGACAAGCAATTTTTACCGGCCATGCAAGCGGAATTTCTTCCTACCACCGTGGCGGTCGGTCGATACGACGAACATCTCTACGGGGTTCCCAGTCGGATCGACGCGGGGCTCCTCTACTATCGCCGGGATCTCCTCGACAAATACGGATTTGTTGCGCCGGCCACGTGGGGAGAACTTGTTCGACAGGCCGAACAGATTGTCGCGGGTGAACAAGCGTCCATTCCGACCTTGCGCGGCTATTCGGCACCGTTCAAGCAATATGAAGGCTTGGTCTGCCACATGTTGGAATTCATCGAGGGGAACGGCGGCGCGCTTTTGACATCCGATGGGACCACTTCGACGTTGACCACCCCAGAAGCCCTTGAGGCGGTGCGGTTCGTCCGCGACCGGCTGATCGGCCGACTCGCGTCACGCGCGTCTCTGACCTATCAGGAACCGGAATCCCTCTCCGTTTTTCTCCAAGGGCATGCCGTCTTTCACCGGAATTGGCCCTATGCCTGGGAACTCGCCAACAATCAGACACGTTCGACGATTGCGGGAAAGGTCGGCGTCACCTCACTGCCCCGTTTCGCAGCCGGGCAACATGCGGCCACCCTCGGCGGCTGGCTGTACGGGATCAGCGCCTATTCGCAACACCCGGACGAAGCCTGGGCGTTCATCGAGTTTCTGTCCAGCCTCGCAATGCAGAAGAAGTTTGCGCAGGATGCCGGCATTGCCCCCTCGCGCCAGGCCCTCTTCTCCGATGCCGAATTGTTGAAGGCCATGCCGCAACTCGAAAACCACTTCGCCGTCCTCCGATCGGCGACGGCTCGCCCGCGCTCACCGGTCTACCCCGCTATCTCACATTTGCTGCAACGGTATTTCAGTCGCGCGCTGGCCATCGACGACATCGACCTCGCGCAAGAAGCGGCGCTCACCGACGCCCACATCAATCGGCTGCTCGCGCTGACGAGGATAGCGCCATGAGGCTTCCCTCGCTGGTCGCCCGACATCGCGAGAGTCTGGCGGCCTGGACGATGGTTGCGCCGGCGCTGGTCGTCACGCTCATCTTTGCCTTGTATCCCGTACTGGATTCATTCTGGCTCAGCCTGCATCACATCTTCGTCGGCATTCCCTCGCTCGGCCGTTCGTTCATCGGCCTGGAGAACTATTTCAATCTTCTGCGCGATCCGGTCGCCCACCAGGCCTTGTTCATCACGCTCGCCTTCGTGGCGCTCTCAACGGTGCTGGAAGTGGCCTGCGGACTGGGGATTGCGCTGGTGATCCATGAGCGGTTCCGGGGACGAGATTTTGTGCGAGCCGCCATCCTGATCCCCTGGGCGATTCCCACTGTCGTCGCCTCGCAGTTGTGGCGGTATATCTTTAACGATCAGTACGGTGTCGCGAATCTCCTGTTGTTCAACGACCGGGTGGCTGCGTACATTCCCTGGCTGGCCTATCCGATCGTCGCCTTCGGCATCATCGTCCTTGCCGATGTCTGGAAGACCTCCTGTTTCGCCGCCCTGCTCATCCTCGCCGGACTGCAGGTCATTTCCGACGATCTCTATGATGCCGCGAAGGTAGACGGCGCAGGGGCCTGGCAGCGGTTCTGGCATATCACCCTGCCACTGCTGAAACCGGCCCTGCTGCTGGCGCTGTTGTTTCGGACCATGGATGCCTTCCGTGTGTTCGACCTCGTCTTCGTCATGACGCAGGGCGGTCCCGGCGATGCGACCCAGGTGCTGCAGTTCTACGGATACCAAACCCTCTTTACCGAAGGCCGCCTCGGCTATGGCTCCGCCATTTCGGTCGCCGTGTTTCTCATGATCCTGGGGCTCTCGTTGATCTACCTACGAGCCATCGGTTCCAGTCTGCTGGAGCGCAGACGCGCATGAACCGACGGCTTCTCCTCGCGCTGGGTATTGTGGGCACGGTCGGTCTGAGTGTGGGGCCTTTTTTCTGGTTTCTGCTCACCTCGTTCAAATCACAGGCCGAGATCGAAGCCGTACCACCTACCTGGTGGCCTTCAGGCGGCCTGAGTTTTTATCGCTCGGTTCTCTTCGACCATCATCTATTCGATTATGTGGCCAACAGCATCGTGGTGGCCGGCTCAACGACCCTGCTGGCCCTGTTGATTGCGATCCCGGCGGCCTATGCCCTGGCGCGATTGGCGATCCCCGGCAAGCAGGGCATCCTGGCCGTGCTGCTCTGCGTCTCGATGTTTCCGCAGATGGCGATCGCCGGGCCGGTCTGGCGTTTGCTCGATGGCATCGGCGGGCTCAACCACCGATGGGGGGTCGTGCTGCCCTACGTGGCCCTGACGCTGCCGCTCGCCATTTGGATTCTGGCCAGTTTCTTCAAGGAGCTGCCGTTCGAGCTGGAAGATGCCGCGCGCGTGGACGGCTGTGGTCCCTGGGGCACGTTGCTGCGCATCACACTACCACTGGCCGCCCCAGGAATTTTCACCGCCGCGATTCTCATTTTGATCTACGCCTGGAATGAGTTCTTCTTTGCCCTGCTGATCCTGACCCAACCGGAGCAACAGACGCTCCCCGTCGGCATCGCGCTGTTTCAAGGGGAATTCACGATGCCCTGGGGAGAATTGGCGGCAGCTTCAGTCGTGGCCACGCTCCCGCTCATCGTGGTCGTGTTACTGTGCCAACGCTGGATCGTCAGCGGACTATCCGCAGGGGCAGTAAAGGGCTAGTAAGGTATTGAATCGTCATACGTCGTAGCCAGGAAAGTATGTTGTCCAAGGGCCGAGATCGGACCTTGGTGCCCCACAGGCTGTTCAGAAAGGCCGTCCAGCAAGGCCGCAGCAATGCGAGGAGGCGAGGCCACATTTTTCTTACCCGCCCACCCGGCGCCTGCCGAGACAGGCTCTCTTCCCGTGTGCGGTACATTGAGCCTCTGAGGTTCACGACGCGCTGAATAAAGCGCGTCACGTTTGTGAACGCCGCCGAGACAGTGAGGCGGCAGTGTCTCGCGAGAACGCCGCTGGCGACCTTTATCAACAGCCTGCTAGGAGATCGCTGTGGCTGAACTGGAACTGCGTGCCGTTTCGAAATCCTATCCCGACCAAGTCGTCCTGCACGATATTTCGTTGCAGGTCCCGGATGGCAGCTTCACGATTTTGTTGGGGCCCTCCGGCTGCGGCAAGTCGACCTTGCTGCGCATCATTGCCGGCCTTGATGCCCAGACTTCCGGCCGGGTGCTCATCGACGGGGCGATAGTTGATTCTCTTCCGCCGGCGGAACGCGATATCGCCATGGTCTTTCAGCAGTACGCGCTCTACCCGCACCTATCGGTCCGCGAGAACATGGCCTTTGCTTTAAAGATGCGGGGAGCGCCGCGCCCGGTCATTGAGGAGCGGATCGCCGAGGCCGCCCAATTATTGGACATCCATCCTCTGCTGGAGCGGAAACCCAAGGACCTGTCGGGCGGTCAACGCCAGCGGGTGGCGATGGGACGCGCGATTGTGCGCAAACCCAAGCTGTTTCTCTTCGACGAGCCACTCTCCAACCTGGATGCCCAGCTTCGCACGGCGATGCGCATCGAACTGAAGAAATTGCAACAGCGCCTCCAGGCCACCATCATCTATGTCACCCATGACCAGGTTGAAGCCATGACCTTGGGCGATCGCATCGTTGTGCTGGAGAGCGGAAGCGTCCGACAGGTCGATCCTCCTCAGCGCCTTTACGCTGCTCCAGCCGACCCGTTCGTCGCCTCCTTTATCGGAACGCCCGCAATGAACCTCTGGCCAGGCACTCTGACGCGGCGGAACGGGCAGACCTTCTTTCGCAACGACGACGTCGAGCTGCCGCTGCCGGCGGCCGTGTCGTCGTTCCCAGCCACAGTGGAATCCGTCGCTACGCTCGGCATCCGTCCGGAAGACATCTGTCTGCAAGAAGCAGCCGGGGCGGTTCGACTGCAAGCGATGGTGGAACTGGTGGAAGACCTCGGGGCAGACCTGCTCCTTCATTGCCGAGTCGGCCGCCTCCCGCTGGTCGTCCGCACCGCGCGAGTCACCGACGGCAAGCCGGCCTTGGTCATATCGCTTTTCATCCCCATAGACAAGCTTCATCTCTTCCTCGACAATAAGCGGTTCGACCGGGCGCCGAGCCCACCCTCTTGACTGCGGCCCCCTGTTCCTTATCTCTTGCAATAAGACAGCGACAGAGAAGGAGAAAAACCGTGAGTTCGCTTGCAATGCATCTGGAGACCTCGTAAGCTCCTGAAACGATTGCGCTTTGCTGGCGCATCACCTAATGTTTTCACGGACCCACTGATGGCTACCGCTCAACGCGGCTACTACGACATCCTCGGCATCGCCCGTAACGCCTCCGCGGACGACATCAAGAAGGCGTTTCGACGCCGCGCGAGAGAATTCCATCCCGATCTCCATACCGGCGCAAAAAAAACGGAGATGGAGAAGAAATTCAAAGAGCTGAATGAAGCGCACGAGGTGCTGTCGGACCCTGACAAGCGGAAAAAGTACGATCAATACGGGCAGAACTGGGAGCAGGCGGAGGCCTATGAGAAGGCCCGTCAGCAGGCCGGCCCTCGGGGGGGACACGCCGGCGCGGGCGGCGGATTCAGCGGTGATTTTGGAGACATCTTCGACACGTTCTTCGGCGGTCGAGGCCGTGGCGGGGGATCGCCAGGCTTTGCGGTCGACGGAGAAGATCTGGAAACGGATGTCGAACTGACCATTCGTGAAGTCCTGAACGGCGTCTCACGGCGCATCGACCTCACCGAACGTATCCCTTGCAAGGCCTGCGGCGGCAGCGCCATCGTCCGCGGTCGTCCCTGTGTGGTCTGTGGGGGATCCGGCACGCAAACCGAGAAACGCACCATCGAAGTGCGCATTCCGGCCGGCGTGCAAAACGACACCCGCGTCCGTCTCGCTGGTAAAGGCCAGCCCGGAATCAATGGGGGAAAACCCGGGGACCTCTACCTTCGCGTGCATATCCAACCGAATGGGATCTTTCGTCAAAAGGGTTTCGACGTGCAGGTCACTCTCCCCGTCTGGCCTTGGGAAGCCGCACTTGGCGCAGAGGTCATGGCCCCGACGCTGGCGGAACCGGTGAAGGTCAAAATTCCTCCAGGCAGCAAAGCCGATAGCAAACTGCGATTGAAGGGCAAGGGGCTTCCGACCGCCTCCGGTGACCAAGGAGATTTGTTCCTGAAGCTCAAGATCGTCATGCCTACCGCGCTCTCCGACGAGGAACGAGCCCTGTATGAACAACTGGGCCGGGTCCGTCATAGCGACCCGCGAGCTGAAATCATCGCCGCCTCGCGACGCAGTTCATCCTAACCCGGACTATTCATGAATCCCTGCTCCGTCGTCCCATCCTCTCGCCCGGCTGGGCTTTTCTCGTTCGACCTCCTCGACGGACTGCCAGTACGCCTGCGTCGGCCTCACCTGCGAGAAACCCCGGCGGGCTTCAGTCTCGAACGACTCGCGACGGCATTCATGAATAATCCAGGTTAACAGCATTGCACCGGGGTCCACCTCACCCATGACTATCGTCGAATACGCGCTGTTCGCATTCAGTTCACTATTCGTCATCGTGGATCCGATCGCCGTGGTCCCGGCGTTTCTCGCCATGACCCCGCGAGACTCGGTGGGACAACGACTGCGTACGGCGCGAATGGCGTGCGTGGTCGCCATCGGAATCTTGACCGGCTTCGCGCTGTTCGGACAGACGATCTTTACACTCCTCGGCATTACGCTGCCGGCAGTGCAAATTGCCGGCGGACTCATTTTGCTCTTGGTCGCGTTGGACATGCTGCGCGCGCAGCGGTCGACGGTGCAGGAAACGGCGGCCGAAACCGCCGCCGGAACCAGCAAGGACGATATCGCCATCACGCCGCTCGCCATCCCCATGCTGGCCGGACCGGCGGCGATCTCGACCGTGATTCTGCTTGAAACGCGTGCCACCAGCCTCACTTTGCAGGCCGTGTTATTGGGATGCCTTGTACTCGTCGGTTTGGCGAGTTACAGTATATTGGCGATCGGTGCACGCGGCGCGAAGTGGCTCAACCCCATCGCCGAAAAAATCATCTCGCGCTTGATGGGCCTGTTGCTGGCTGCGCTGGCTGTTCAATTTATGGTCAATGCCCTCACCGGCGATCAAGGGCTGTTACGCGGACTGACTGGACACTAATCGACTTAACCGAAGGAGGATTGAATGACCACGAAACTGTTCACATTTGCCACCGCGTCGGCGCTGGCCTGCGCCCTGACGGTTTCTCCCGCGTGGGCGAATCCCGAAGGTGGATATGGCGGCCACGGCGGTGGCTATGACAAGGGAAGCCGGCATGGTTCGGGCGCCAGCATGATGGAAATGATGATGCACGGCGGCGCAGGCCATCTCATCCGTCACTTCCTGAAACATGAAAAAGACATCGGCTTGAGCGCCGAACAGGTGACCAAACTCAAAGAGATGCAACTCAACCTCGACAAGAGCCGCATCAAGATGGAAGCCGATATTCAGGTGGCCGAACGGGAGTTGAAGGCGCTGACGGACGAGGAAAAGACGGACATGGGCGCCATTGAAAGCAAGCTCAAACAGAGCGAAGATGTTCAAATCGCGCTCCGCCTCTTGTCGATCAAGACCCGCCGTGAGGCCATGGCGATCTTGACCCCGGAGCAGCGCACCAAGCAACAAGCCGAGCACGACAAGGCGATGCAACAGCATAAAGGTGGTTATGATGCCCCTCATGGAAAGAATCCGCACGGAGGAAACCCTGCCGGCGTGAGCCCGCATGGCCAGGCCAAACCTCAATAACCGTGACGCTGCCTACGATCGGAGGTTGTGATGATCAAGCACATAGCCATGTCGGCGCTGATGGTCGGCGCACTCTCTTTCGCGAGTACCCCTGCCTGGAGTGACAAGGGCAAGCACGACGAGGGCCACGTCGCGGATCTGGTGAAAGACGCCAAGGTGACCATCGACCAGGCCATCAAGACGGCCTCGGAGAAGGTGCCGGGCACCGTGGTCGAAGCCGAGCTCGAAAAGAAACACGGTAAGACGGTCTGGGAGGTTGAAGTCTTGGGAGCCGACGGCCAGGTGACCGAGGTGCACATCGATGCGGCCGGCGGCGACGTGATCGACACCGAAGCGAAACACGAAAAGCACGACAAGAAAAAGAAACACTGATTCAGCGAGGCCGGGGACATCGTGACATGTCGCCCGGCCTCCTGGCCTGTGACCGCCCCTTCACGAGATCCCGCATTTCTACCCACGTCCCCTTCAAATTCCCAGCTTCGCGTCGCCCGCAGATTGACCCTTCACGCTCATCTATGCGAAAGTTTGCGATCCATCTGATAGTGGTGTTGAACGGTAGACTGCAGTCCCGTAGATGAAGGAGTGTTATGACGATCGACCCCCGACACAAGAGCCACAATCTGCTTGACGGACCAGGCCGCGCCCCCGCTCGCGCCATGCTGAAAGCAGTCGGCTTCACCGACGCCGACCTTGAGCGCCCCCTGATCGGCGTCGCCAACACGTGGATTGAAGTCATGCCCTGCAATTACCACCTCCGCCGCCTCTCTGAACGGGTCAAGGCAGGGATCCGCGCGGCCGGCGGCACCCCCATCGAATACAACACCATCGCCGTATCCGACGGAATTTCCATGGGCACGGAGGGCATGAAGGCCTCCCTGATCAGTCGGGAGGTGATTGCGGACTCCATCGAACTGGTGGCGCGCGGACATCTCTTCGACGGCGTGGTCGCTCTCTCCGGCTGCGACAAGACCATACCGGGCACCGTCATGGCGCTCTGCCGACTCAACATTCCCTCGCTCATGCTGTACGGCGGATCGATCATGCCGGGGCAGTTCCAGGGGCACGACGTCACGATTCAGGACGTCTTCGAAGCGGTGGGCAAACATGCGGCCGGCGGCATGACCAATGCGGAATTGAAGGATTTGGAAGATCACGCCTGTCCCGGCCCGGGCGCCTGCGGCGGCCAGTTCACCGCCAATACCATGGCCATCGCATTTGAGTTCCTCGGGATCTCGCCGATGGGACGCAACGGCGTGCCGGCCATGGACCAGAAGAAAGACGACGTGGCCTTCGAATGCGGCAAGCTGGTCATGGACCTGCTCAAGAAAGACATTCGTCCCAAACAGATCATCACGCGCCGCTCGATCGAAAATGCGATCGCCGCCGTGGCGACGACCGGCGGTTCCACCAATGCGGTGCTGCATCTCCTGGCGGTGGCGCGCGAAATGGGCGTGCGGCTGACCATCGACGATTTCGATAAGATCAATCGAAAGGTACCGTTGCTGGCCGATCTGAAGCCGGGCGGCCGCTTCACCGCGGCGGACCTCTATACAGCCGGCGGCACCACACTCGTGGCCAAACGACTGATTGATGCGAAGATCCTGCATCCGGACCAGATCACCGTCACCGGGCGCACGATCGGGGAAGAAGCCAAGGCCGCACAGGAAAGGCCCGGACAGGAAGTGTTGCGTCCTTTGTCGAAGCCGATCAAGCCGACAGGAGGCCTGGTCATTCTCAAGGGGAACCTGGCGCCCGAGGGCTGCGTAGTCAAAGTTGCCGGTCACTCCATCATGCATTTCAGCGGACCCGCCAAGGTCTATGATCGCGAAGAAGATGCCTTCGTGGCCGTCCAGGCAGGACAAATCAAAGCCGGCGATGTGGTGGTCATTCGATACGAAGGGCCGTCTGGCGGCCCTGGCATGCGAGAGATGCTGGGCGTGACGGCAGCTATCGTCGGAGCGGGGCTGGGCGATTCCGTCGCATTGCTCACCGACGGCAGATTCTCCGGAGCCACCCATGGCTTGATGGCAGGACATGTGGCGCCGGAAGCCGTCAAGGGTGGTCCGATCGGCGCGGTGAAGAACGGCGACATCATCACCTTCGATATCGCAAAGCGGCGACTGGACGTCAAGCTAACCCAGAAGGAACTGACCGCGCGGCTCAAAAAAGTGAAGCTGCCCGAGCCCCGGTACCTGTCGGGGGTGATGGGGAAATATGCCCGGCACGTCTCGTCCGCATCGGAAGGCGCGGTGACCACCTGACCATGACCATGCGGCTGCGATGTGGCCTCGCAGCGGCGTTATGCGTCTTCGCATGGCTGGGCCAGGAGAGGTGGTATTCGGTTGCCGAGGAACCCAGTGCGCCCATCTGCGCCGACTGGCAAAGTCGGCATGCCGAATGGCTCTGGTGCGACGATTTTGAAATCGATCGGCTCTCCAGCTATTTCGAATACGATCAGCGCCACGGACGGTTTGTTCGGGAGGCCGGTGTGGGCGTCGGTAATTCCATCGGCATGCGCGCGGAGTACCTCCCCGGTGATCCACATGCTGGATCGCTGCACCTCGCGTTCGGGAAAACGCCGAGCGCCTATATGAAACCAGTGGATGCGGGAACCGCTCGGTACCATGACATCTACTGGCGTTTCGATCTGCGACTTCAGCCCGGGTGGACCGGGGGCGGGGCCGACAAACTCACCAGGGCCACCATTCTGTCCAGCGACCGATTTGCGCAGGCGGCCATCGGCCATCTTTGGAGCGGCGGCCTTCCCGGGTCGGATCCCGACCGGCTGTATCTCGATCCGGCCAGCGGCACCGATGAACTGGGGACCCTTCGTACGACCACGTATAATGATTTTCCGCGCCTGCGTTGGATCGGAGCGGCCAGCGGGCACACGCCGCTGTTTCACGCCACCAACGTCGGCAAGTGGTTTTGTATTGAAGTCCATATGAAGCTGAACCATCGTGAAGCCGCAGATGGGCTGTTCGAGTATTGGATCGACGACCAGCCGGAAGCGCAACGGACTGGGCTCAATTGGATCGGCGCCTACGATGACTACGGCATCAACGCGGTGTATCTCGAACAGTATTGGACCTCGGTGCCGTTCGACCAGATCCAACAACGCTATCTCGACAATTTCGTGGTTTCAACCAGCCGCATTGGATGCGCCTGATGAGATCATCCGTCATCCTGGCCGTCCAGCGGCAGCTGCACGTCCAGGAGTCGCCGTTTCTTGATCCGCGGCCCCATGCGGCTGAGGAAGAGCGCTGAGGTTTGGGTATGGCATTGCGGAACTCCACTTCCAACCATCAGGATCGCACGCCACCGCCTGTCATGGCGGTGGCCACGTCGCGGCCGACGACGAGTGATCTTTCTCGGCATGAATGGTTTTTGAATCGAGAGTTGAGCCTCCTGGAGTTCAACCGCCGGGTGCTGGATCTGGCGAAGGACCAAAAGGTCCCGCTGCTGGAACGATTGAAGTTCCTATGCATCGTGAGTTCCAACCTCGATGAGTTTTTCGAAGTCCGCGTCGCGGGGCTGAAGGAGCAGGTCTCCCATGGCGTGGAACAACCGGGCCCCGATGGGCTGACGCCTTCCGAACTCCTCTCTCGCATTGCCACGCTCACGCATCAATTGGTGCACGAGCAATATACGGTCTTGAACCAGGCCCTGATCCCGCAACTGGCCGATCAGAGAATCCGATTTCTGAAGCGCTCGGAATGGATGGCGTCCCACATCCGGTGGATGCGCCGCTTCTTTTCTCGCGAATTGCTCCCACTTCTCAGCCCTGTCGGGTTGGATCCCGCGCATCCCTTTCCGAAATTACTCAACAAGAGTCTCAATTTTTTGGTGACGCTGGAGGGAACGGATGCCTTCGGGCGTCCGAATGGCACGGCCATCGTACAAGTTCCGCGTTCGCTTCCGCGCGTGATCCGTCTCCCGTCGCGCACCGCTACCTGGCCCCACGATTTTGCCTTCCTGTCGTCGGTCATCCATGCCTTCGTCCACCAGTTGTTCCCGGGCATGCACGTGACCGGCTGTTATCAGTTTCGCGTCACGCGAAACAGCAATCTCTTTGTGGACGAAGAAGACGTGGACGATCTCCGACGGGCCCTCGAAGGCCAGCTGCCGGACCGGCGATTCGGCGATGCCGTCCGTCTTGAAGTGGCGGACAACTGCCCTGCCGACATGGTGTACTTTCTCCGCGAGCAGTTCCACCTCGATGCGCACGACGTCTATCAATGCCATGGACCGGTCAATCTGCATCGACTCATGACCGTGCCGGACCTCGTCGAACGTCCCGACCTCAAGTTTCAGACCTTCACTCCAAGCATTCCCGCCACGGCGATTCCGAGCGACGACTGGTTCGATGCTATCCGGCAGGGCGACATTCTGCTGCACCACCCCTACCAGTCATTCGCGCCGGTGACGGAATTCCTTCGGCAGGCCGCCACGGATCCGCATGTCCTCACCATCAAGCAGACCCTCTATCGGACCGGCGCGGATTCAGCGATCGTGCAATCCCTCGTCGATGCGGCGCGCGGAGGGAAGGAAGTCACGGTTGTGATCGAACTGCGGGCCCGTTTCGATGAGGAAGCCAACATCGAACTGGCTCACGATCTGGAAGAAGCGGGCGCGCATGTGGTCTATGGCGTGGTAGGACATAAGACACACGCCAAAATGAGTCTCGTGCTTCGGCGGGAAGGTCGCCTCCTCCGGCACTACACCCACCTCGGCACGGGCAACTATCACGCCCGCAATGCCCGGCTCTATACCGATTTCGGTCTGCTCACATGCGATGCGGCCATCGGACGTGACGTCCGAAGAGTCTTTCAGCAATTGACCTCGTTAGGACGGCCGGGGAAACTCAAACACCTCCTTCAATCGCCGTTCACCTTGCATCCCACTTTGCTGAAATGGATCGGCCGCGAAACCGACCGTGCGAAACAGGGTCGCCCGGCCCATATCATCGCCAAGATGAACGCGCTTCTCGAACCGCAGATTATTCGAGCGCTCTATAAAGCCTCCCAAGCCGGCGTGAAGATCGATCTGATCGTGCGCGGCCCCTGCGCCCTCAGGCCCGGCATCGCGGGGCTCTCGGAACATATTCGTGTGCGCTCGATCATCGGACAGTTTCTCGAACACAGCCGAATCTTTTATTTTCTCAACGACGGCGATGACCGCGTATTTCTATCGAGCGCCGACTGGATGGACCGCAATTTTTTCAGACGCATCGAAGTGGCGTTTCCCGTATTGGATAAAACGTTGCGGCAACGCGTCATCGAGGAAGGCCTCCGTCCCTACCTCGAGGACAACACCCACGCCTGGATTCTCCATCGCGACGGCACCTACCGGCGGCAGACCCCCGGCCGCCGAACCGCTCGGTCTGCTCAGCAATGGCTGATGAAGAAACTCGTTTTGTAGCGGCTTGCTGCTAAACACGTCTCTGCTTTTGTTGACTCTCCTCAGGGCGGACATCGAGCGTGCCGTGCGCGGCTACTGAGCTTGACCAGAATGGACCCGTCACGGGCAAATGGCGCGTGCAGGGCTGCGAAGCCCGGCCGGTGTCTCCCCACCGCCGGCCTCACCGTCGATTCATTCCCTCCGACCGGGCGGCCCTCTCTTTCCAGAGCGCACAGGGGCTCTGACTACAGCGCATCCGCCGCCAGAAGCTCGAGGCGCTCCTCAATACAGTCCAGACAAAGCATCGACGGCGGCTCATGCCTTAGGCGAGAGAGAGGGATGTCATTCTGGCATTCCCGGCAGGCGCCGGAAGAAACAGACCGCCGATGATCCAGTGCCTGTTCGACTTTCCCAAGACCGAGGGAGGCCCGGGTTAAGGCCTGCCGCAGCCACGCTGTGAGAGCGCTCTGCAACTGCGGGTGAAGACGGGAGATTTCCGGATGTCCCGGGTGGGAACGCAACAACGGATACCCTTCTTGAACGATACTCATGGTACCCCCTCTGTTTTAATGGTGATGCTGTCGATACCAGATTACAGGGGCTGAGTAACAAGAGACTTATGAGAGGGTAAACGGTCGGTTAACAACAGCGGGGCGGCATTACTTTGTCGCTGTTCGCCTCCGTTCGAGGAGAGGCGTCCAACCGGGCTCGAGATCCCGTTTGGCGGTGAGGAGGAACTGTTCTTCGGCCCGGGCATCGCGGGTCGATTTGGTCAATGTGACGGTATGAACGGGGAAATAGGCCGGGGTACCGATCAGCTGGAGCTCGGCCATTACCTGAGTCAGCGGCTTCCCCCAGAATGCCTCAAAGTAGTGCAGCTGGACATCGTCCGTCGAGTTCTCTTGGAGGACCATCGTGGAAGGCCCCATATCGTACGCCCCCATGAAACCGACGGTTCCAGCCGCGACGGTCGTATCGGTCTGTTTCACCATCGCCGTCGGCAATAGATAGAGCGTCACCTCACGGACCTTGCCGAAGCCTTTTTCGGAGGCCGTAAACGCCACCGCGGCATAACGCCCCGGCGGCACATTTTGCACATACACCGTTCCCCCTCCGCCGCTTCCTGGCGGTGGAATCAGGATATTTGTGGGGATCAGATTGGTCCCCTGGATAAGATCACGCTCGTGCTCGATCTTGACCAGATACACGCGGTCTTCCGTATTCGGACTCCATTTGTCGGTATTGATGGTGATGCCGATGAGAGCGCTCTGTTGGTCGAGCGGCCTCGTGATCTTGACCGGCGAGACAAACTCTCCCGCCAAACGTTGAAACTGCTTCTTCTGAGGCTTGTTGACACAACCAACGGCGCCGACCAGACAGATCGTCGCAATCACAGCCGCCATACGCTTCATATCTTCCTTTCGCGTCCACATCCGCTATTGCCCATCGAGGAGCCATCGCTCAGCCCTGATGGTCCCAGCGATGATATCCGCCATGGCGCGATGGCCCTCGGCATTAAGATGCATCTGATCGAAAAACATGGCCGACGCAAACTCTTTGCGCGCGCCCAAATCCAAGACGGGTATTCCCCCATGTCTCAACGCGGACTCGGCCTTCTCACGAAAGCGTTGGTAGTCCGGCCCATGATCGGCAGCCGGCTGAATGACAACGGGAAGCGATAGTGAAAGCCGGCACCGATCTTGTGAATTTTCGTGAGATTTTCCACATAACGGGTGACGGCGAGATCAATGGACGGAGGGGAAACGGCTTCCTGATCCAGCCAACCTGCCCAGCGACCGATCCGAGAGTACTTCACCC
The DNA here is from genome assembly GCA_021323395.1 of Nitrospira sp. GTDB lineage: Bacteria > Nitrospirota > Nitrospiria > Nitrospirales > Nitrospiraceae > Nitrospira_A. Next base: position 51,362 of record JAJONL010000013.1, on the reverse strand, counting down.
GGTAACTGATTCTCGGGAACAACAGCCAGGGTAAATTTCTCAACCGCTTATGCATCGACGGATCTTCCAGTCCCGCCAAAGTGACCAATTGGTCCTCGATCTGATCGAACCCATTCATCCCGAGCAGTCTCCGATCACTCACTTCGAGTCGTTTGTAATAGTCATTCCAGCCATCCAGCGCAATGACCACATCCGGATGCAGATCCACTAAATCATTCAGCACGTACGTCAGCTCTTGGCCGGAACCGTGGCCGATGACGGCGGCGTTGATCACCTCGACATCAAGCAGTTCGGCAAGCTGGGCGGCGACGGTCTCTCGGTCACTGTCCAGTCCAGTCCCGAACGCCGTCGAGCCTCCCACCAGCAGTACGCGTTTCTTTCCAACATACAGTCTACCGGACCCAATGCTTCGAAAACCTCTCTCGTCGATTGTGAAGTGCTCGGAATCCTGGGTTAGGGAGATTCGAATAGATGGCGAAGGGGTGTAGAGCGAGTTTCAACGGTCCCTTATGTTCGTATCCGATATCCCGGCCATCGTGGGTGAGGAATTGCCACCAATAATAGGGTTGGACTGCTTTTGACTTCTCTGTCCACTCTCGGGCGTGATCAGATTCGAGCTTTACTTCCAAGAGCCAGAGGATGCCGAAGAACAGAGACGATAAAAGCAACAGGATCACAACCAAGTAACGAACGTAAGCAGGAGAGCGTGGCTGTATGACCATATGTGATGGCGCGTGAAGATTGCTCCGACGGTGGAGATACCATGGTCCTAAAGAACGTGCACTCCGCACATATGCGATCTACATGCCTACCGGTTTCTGGCTAATTGTTCGAAATTGCAGCGTCGTGGTGACGATAGCGAGCGAGTGTGCACGGGCCGCGCTGTGCGGAAAACCCTCTTCCATGCATCGAAGCAACCGTCGCGGTTAAAGGCTGTCGGCGAGGTCGGTTAGAATGCGCGAACTATTCTCACGATAGGAACAGCGGGTGGCAGGATACCGAAGAATGATTCAAAAAGCTACACCTGGAAGTACCAATAACCGGGCTGTGCCGGGCGATCCAACTGCTTTTCCCTGGGGCAACGTGAGAAGGAACAGCACCGCTGGCGAGAAAAGTGCGATCTACACCGTGGGTAGATGGGTATCATGGAGAAACCGGCAAATCTGCTGAGGTACTTGAACGATTCTGCATTTCCAACGACAGTCGCTTCAAGACCGCCTTAGCCCGCTCTTCAAGGCGTTCGGCCTCCCCGGATCGCTGCTTCCGTCGCAACAGCGAAGCATAACTCTTCAGCGTCTTGGCATAGGCTTCCCGGTCGTACCCGACTGCATGCTCGTAGATGCCGAGCGCCTGCCGGTAGAGTTCTTCGGACTGCTCCAATCGGTTCTGCGCCTCATAGAGTCCGGCCAAGTTCTTGATCTCACCGGCCACCTGAGGGGTTTCGGCCCCGTGGTGTTTTTCACGAATGGCGATGGCCTGCTGAAAGAGCGGTTCCGCCTGCGAATAGAGTCCCTGCAATTCATACATCTGTCCCAGGCGGCTCATCGCCTCGGCGCTATCCACATGATCGTTTCCGAGAGATTTTCGGAATATTTTGACGGCGCGCTGATACAGCACTTCAGCCTGGGGATATTGGTTCTGAGCCCGATAGGTATCCGCAAGATTCTCCAAATTTCTGGCTACGATCGGGTGGTTGGGACCGAATGCCTTTTCATGGATCGTCAGCGCCCGTTGATAGAGCGGCATGGCGCGGGCATGTTGCCCTTGCGCCTGATAGATTTTCGCCAGATTATCGCGTGTGATGGCAGTCAGGCTATGTTCCGGTCCTAGCTGCTTCTCAAGATTCGCCAGCGCTCGTTGCAATAATGGTTCGGCGTCGGCATATCGCCGCTGGTCCTGATAGACCACCGCGATATTGTTCAGACTCTCTGCAGTCTTATTATGGTCCGTGCCGAACACCTTCTCGCGGATCTCTCTCGCTCGTTGATGGAGGGCCTCTGACTGCGTGTAAAGCCCCTGGAGGCGATAGAGCTCGCCCAAATCCGTCAGGCTCGCCGCTGTCTCGGCATGGTTGGGCCCATAGACACGTTCTCTGATCGCGAGGGCTTCTTGAAAGAGCGATTCGGCCCGGGGGTAGCGGCCCAACTCGCGGTTCACTTGGCCGAGCTGGCTCAGGGTTTCTGCCAGGCGCTTCCCCTGCGGATCAAGGACTTCGGCCTCCTTGCGGGCGGCCACGAACGATTCCTCGGCATGCGTGTAGTCGCCGGAGCGCAATGCGCTATTGCCCGCCTGCATGGCTGATTGCCACCGCTGATCAGCCACGCAGCCCGCGAGGAGGCAGAGAAAGGCCATGGCGATGGTGAGCGCAGGCGTTTTCGATCCCATATTCATGATCAATCAACTTTTCGTCGGTGAGGGGTTGGTATTCGTGGACTGGATTGGCTTCGTGGATGTTTCTAAGACTTACCCTCTCTGCCGCGTCAAATCAACCCTCACGGGGTATCTTTTCTCAATTTCGGCCCAATCGCCTGGCTTTTCAAGGGTTTCTTTTTGTCACTCTAGGGGCGACACCCGCTGGGGGGATCACTCTATGGAACGTTCCGACGAAAGGTTATGGCGTATGGGGTGGCTGAGCGACGAGAGGAGCGAGTTTGGCGATACCGGACGTGTCGTAGGAGCATACGCTGAACACCTTCGCGACGTCGATAGCCGGCTTACCAGGACGAAGCACCTTTTGCGCGAGCGTCGCCAGCCACGAGAGGGGAATGAGCACCATTCTCGGGAGCCAGACGACGGTCAGGTCGGGATTGGCTTGCCGAAGGCGATCCAATAGTTCCCGCTTGGTCGGCGAGACGGGATCGAGCAGATTCAACGGGGTGGGCACATGGTCCCATGCGTCCGTCATCCAGCCGAGAAATCGCCCGGCGAATCCGACATCCACAACACCGAGTCGGTCACTTGATGAACCGACGGCGACAAAGATATTACCCACGCGCTTACCGAGGCGGCCCGGTGGGTCGAAGTCTCGATAGTCCACCAATGCGCCGGGACGAATAATCTTCACGGAGACGCCGAGTTCCTTTCCCAGCTGCGCAGCGAGACGTTCCGACTCGAGTTTTCCCCAGACGTAGGGGCCGGAGCCCTTGCTGTCCGGCTCCAAGGGATGGTCATCACCGGTCGAGCCCCCCCTTTCTTGAGCCAGTACCGCCAGGCTGCTGACGTGCACGAAATGCGGAATACCTGCCGCGGCGGCTCCTCGGACCATGTGCTCCGTCGCATCCAACGAATTACGTTGATGTTCAGGCCACCCACCGGCCGTTTCCGCCGCCGCATGAATGACGGTATCCACTCCCTTGAAAAGATGTGCCGCAACTCCTGTCGCCACATCGACCACCACATAATCGACGCCGGCAATCCGCTCCCAAGGAGAAGGCTCACGCCGCGCCACCACGCGGACTGGGCGGCCGCGTGACAGAAGAGCACGCACAATTTCTTTCCCCAGAAATCCCGTTCCACCGGTCACCAGCACACCCCGGCGATCGACCGGTTTCGCCGCCGCCGCAGCCAGGGCCTTGGCCTCCCCTACCTTGAGGGCTTGAGCCACTCGCTCACAAATACGCACCGTCTCCAACAAACTCTCCGGAGACAGGGGCGACGGGCCTCCGCTCCGTGCGGACTCGTAGAAGGCGGAAAAGAGTTCGGCCAGTCCCGGATAACTCCGCTGGCTCTTGAGAAAACGGCTGGCCATGGCCGACGTCGTGCCGGTCAGGAGCTGCCAGGCCTGGCGATAGGGAGCAAATAACTTATCGATGCCGGACGAGCCAGGGCCGATAGACCGTTGCGTGGTGCTTCGCACGTAATCGGCAAATAAGGATCCATTTCGCCCGATCACCCGCAAATAACTTTCAACGGGTCGGCCTTCCAGCGTCACGATCAAGGTACCGGTCACTCCCCCACGTCGCACGAACGCATGCACCGTTCCCGCCTGACTGACCTCCAGCGACAGCAACTGAGTACGCCCTTCGCCGGCCTGTTCCAAGACCTGAAGCAACAGATAGACCGGGTGAGGCAGGATGTCGAGCAGCTGATGGTCAGCGCGAAGGACCTTGCGGCCACCTGGCGCATGGCGGACAGTTCGGAAGGAAAAATAACTTTCGACATGCACGACTCGGCCGATTGCAGGCAAGTACTGGGTCAACACTCGAGTGGGCTGTTCGTACAGCAATTGATGGCCGGCGCAGACCCGCAAGCCTTTGGCGCTCGCGTCGTCGAGGATTTGTTGAGCATCCTCTACTGATTCGGCGAACGGCTTCTCGACATAAATGTGGCAGCCGGCCTTGAGGGCCATCTTAGCAAGAGACGCATGGGTGGCGGGCGGGGTAATGATATGGACGACGTTGAGCCGTTCGGACGCGAACAGCTCCTCCGGCGTCTTGAAACAACCGATGCCCGGCACGATGTCTCGCATCCCGGCCTGCGCCGCGTCAGATGGATCGGCGACCGCCACCAGCTGCACGCCTGGACAACGCAGAATCGCGCGCGCATGGTGCTGTGCGTGGCGGCCTGCACCGATGAGCGCAATCCTCAGCGGACGTGAGTCGTTGGTTGTCGGGCTAGGGTGTGTCACAAGTCGTATCGAGTGTGCATCCTACTATAGTCTATTCGCGCGCGTTCTTGAAGCCTTCTCAGAAATTAGCGCACGATAAGTGCAATTGGAGATTTTTCAAAGCTGCTGCCGAGACGAGCTATCTCTCATCGAAGGCGTGGCGGGTCACCGCTGTCCGAAACCCGCGGAGAGATGAAGGGAAGTACGAAGCGGCACTCGTGGCATGCGCCTCAATGGCCTACTGGTGTTTGCCATCGCAGGGAAAGCAGCGATCCATACATTCCGGGCAGAGCCCGCCGTTAAATTGGATCGCCGAGCGCTCAGCAATGAACGTGGCGAGGTCGTACCACTCTCCGGATTGGTCCGGGACACGTTTGCACCAGGAGCACAGGTTGATAATTCCTTGCAGGGGTCCGAGCCGGTCCTCAACCCTTCGCAGGGCTTCGCCTCGCTCGTCCAGCCGGTGAAATCCAGGCCGGCCTGATGCAAGCTCATGGAAGACGAGCACAGCGCCCACCACTATCCCACCGTCGTCGACGACCGGCGCGGCGCTGCCGCGAATGGCTCGGCGCGCCCCTTGCTTCGAGACGAGAGTCGCTTCGTCGATGGTCAACACCCGCACCTGTGCCATGGCCTGCTTGGCCGGGTTCTCAACCTGCTGAACCGGACCTTCCTCCAGACATCCCATGAGGGCGGTCACACTTATGCCGACGACCTCTTCCTGACTCCACCCCGTAAAGGTCTCCGCAGCGGGATTTATGTAGGTTACGCGCCCCTTGCGATCAGTGGTGACGATGCCGTCAGCGATACAGCGGACTGTGGTGGCAATCCATCGTAAGCGCTCCCTTAGGTGGCGATCATGCTGAGCCCGATGCAGCGCCAGTTCGATGGTCGTCCGCAATTCATTCGCTTGGTAGGGCTTGAGCATATACCCGGCGGGCGAACTGACCTTTGCCCGTTCCAGAGTGTGACTGTCGGCATAGGCTGTCAGGTAAATCACGGGCACGTCCTGCTTCCGTTGGATCTGGAGGGCGGTTTCGACTCCGTCCATTTTCCCCTTCAATACAATATCCATCAAAATCAGATCGGGATGCATATCGCCCGCCTTGCGGATGGCCTCTTCGCCGGACGTGGCCGTTGCCGGCACACGATACCCCAGTCGTTGCAGACTGAGCTGAATGTCTTTTGCGACGATCGGCTCGTCTTCCACGATCAAAATGCTGGCTGGTTCCATAGAATTCACACCCTTTCTGAATATTGCAGTTGCTGGAACCGGATCTGCCATTCCGTGCCAGCCCCGCTTCTGAGCTCTGTGCTGCCGTCCAATTTCTCCGCCAACAGCGTGACGAGTTCCAAACCCAACGAATCGGGATTGTTGAGCACGCCATCCTTGGGAATGCCGATGCCGTCATCGCTGACGCACAAGGTAAAGGTACCGTCGACATGATCCGCCAATTCGATACGAACTTTCCCGCCGCTGTCGTCGACGAAGGCGTGCTTGAGACAATTGGAGACCAGCTCATCGATGATCAGGCCGCAGGTCAATCCGGTGTCGATATCGAAGTCGATGTCGTCCACATTCATCTCCAGCATGATGACGTTGGGGTCGACCCCATAGGAACGAAACAGGTGACCGGTCAACGTGCGAATGTAGTCGACCATTTTGATCCGCGAAAGGTCGTTGGATCGATGCAACGTTTCATGCAGTAATGCGATCGAGGTGATACGCACCTGGCATTCCCGGAATAGCTGGTTGACCGCGGGGTCTTTAATGGAAGCCGACTGGAGATTCAACAGGCTGGAGATAACTTGAAGATTGTTTTTGACCCGATGGTGTACTTCTCGCAAGAGACTTTCCTTTTCCTTCAGCATGCGTCGCAGCTGATCCTCCATGTCCTTTCGCTCGGTCAGGTCCACACAGGTCCCGATGTAGCCGCCGAATCGTCCGTCGTCGTCGAAGAGCGGCACTCCAGTATCGATGATCCAGCGGTACTCGCCATCGTGGCGGCGCAATCGGTATTCCAGGAAAAACGGTTGCTCCGATGAGAACGCGTCCAAATACGATTGCCGGCAACGCTCCAATTCGGCGGGATGAATGCCGGTGAACCAATTGTCGCCGACTTCTTCCTCCACCGTACGCCCCGTAAACTCCAACCAGCGTTTATTGACGAACGTAATATGCGTATCCGGTCCCGCCATCCAGACCATGACGGGCGCCGTGTCGGCCATCATGCGAAAACGGGCTTCATTGTCTCGCAATGCCGCTTCGATGCGTTTTTTCTCCGTCACGTCGCGGGCAATCGCGGAGGCGCCCATCACGCACCCGCTCGAATCCTTGACCGGCGAAATCGTGAGCGACACATCGATGCGATCCCCTTTTTTCCGACGTTGAACCGTCTCGACGTTACGCACATGTTCACCGCGAGCAATACGTCCCAGCATGGCCGGCACCTCGTCCATCCGGTTCGGGGGACAGAGCAGGGAGATGGAGCGGCCGATCACTTCTTCACCGCGATACCCGTAGACGCGTTCCGCCCCTCGATTCCAACTTTGGATGATGCCGGTCAAGGTCATCCCGACGATCGCGTCGTCGGAGGATTTGACGATGGCGACCAATTCGGACACCGCCTCCGCGCGAAGGACTTCCAGCTCCTGATTGGCCGCCGCGAGATCGGACGTGCGTTCCTGCACCTGCTGCTCGATATCTTCATTCACGCGCAGCAGTTCAGCTTCGTCACGCTGCCGGCGCAAACACAACAGGGCCGTGACCCAAATCACCATGAGTGCAAACGCCCGGTTGATCGCCACGACCCAGGTCAGTGCAAACAGCGGACTGCGAAAGAGATCGAGCACCGTCACACAAGACGCCAGCGCCGCTACCCAAAACGTGATCCGAGGATGGGGAATGCGTGAGGCAATCAGCACGGGCACGACATACAGGGTGGTGATGGTCAAACCCAAGGGCAGCCACCAGTCGATCGCGCCGATGGCGGCAATCAATGCCAGCGCCACTCCCAAGATGGAGTAACTGCTGCGCGACATCCCACGACAACATGGAGAGTGACTTGTCATATTTTTTACGACGCTTCCTTTCTCTTCTCTAAGTAGAAGCAATCCCTATGCCCTCAAGAGGAGCAGATGGTTTTGAGGGGGCGGAAAGAACCGAAGTCCCTGCCCGTTGCCTAAACACCCTGTCTGCGCGACCAGGTGGCGATCACACGTACATTTCCCACCTCAGTTTTGGTGTAGGTCATAGCCTTTCCGTTGTTCAGAGATGAACATGGGTGCGATTCGCCGCTTGTCATGGCTTCGACGACCGTCCTGAGTCTTCCAGCTCTACCAGGCTGCGGAAAAACTCGATCATTGCGTAATACGCCGCGATCAGTTCAGCTGCCCTGTCGGTGTCAGAATAGCCCGCAGGATGCGCAAAAAGGCGATCTTCTTACCCGCCCGACTCCGGCGCGTCAAAGACGCGCCCTGTCCCAGGCAAGGCCGCAGCGAGGTCTGCGACGCGAAGAAGAATGAGCGTCATGTCTGCGGACGGGCGCGAGCCGGGGAGCCGCTCAGTGTCCTAGCAGGACGCGGAAAAAGACCGCCAGCGGCGTTCTCGCATCCTGCTAATGAGGGAGACGAACGGTGCGCGGGCGCGCCTCACATGGGTGAAGCGCCACATTGGCGAACTTAGAGAGTCCGACGGACCGGAGACAGAAAAGCTCGCCGGTCAGATGACGATGTGGATAGTGGAGAACTTGGGAGACATGCGTTCAGTGGGCAGCCATTCGGTCAATGCCGGCGATAGAAGGCCGCAATGGTATGTACCACGTACTGCAGCTGCTCGTCCGTCAATTCCGCATAGATGGGAATCGACAGCACCTCTTCCACCGCCCGTTCCGAGTGGGGAAATGCGCCCTTCTCATACCCCAACTCACGATAACAATTCTGTAAATGCAGAGGCCGCGGATAGTAGACCTCAGTCCCGACTCCGTGATCCTTCAAAAAAGCTCGCAATTCATCACGCTTCTGGACCCGGAGCGTGAATTGATTGAACACATGGTGGTTGCCGGCGTCTACCACCGGCAAGCTGACGCGATCCAGCAACTTCTCGTCCTGGAACAATTGCCCATAACGTGCGGCGTTGCGTCGGCGGGCTTCCGCCCACTGATCCAACCGCTTCAGTTTCACCAGCAAGATCGCCGCCTGCAAGGCATCGAGCCGACTGTTGATGCCGATCGCTTCATGGACGTAACGCACGCGGCTCCCGTGCACCCGTAACATGGCGACCGACTCGGCCAGAGTCTGATCGTTCGTCGTCACCATGCCGGCATCGCCGAACCCGCCCAGGTTCTTCGAGGGGAAGAAGCTGAAGCAGGCCAGATCGCCCAACACACCGGCGCGCCGACCATGGCGTCCTGCGCCGATGGCCTGGCAGGCATCCTCGATGACACCGGCCCTCCGTCGATGCGCAATCTCGTTAATCGTTTCCATGTCCGCACACTGACCGAAGAGGTGCACGGGGATAATCGCCTTCGTCCGCGCTGTCACGGCCTGTTCCAGAAGCGCCGGGTCCATATTGTACGTATCCGGAAGGATATCGATGAATACCGGCTTGGCTCCCAATCGTGAAATAGCGCCGGCCGTCGCAAAGAAGGTGAATGGCACGGTGACGACCTCGTCGCCGGCTTTGACTCCCAACGCCATCAGGGCCAGCAGCAGCGCATCACTCCCGGAAGCCACGCCGACTCCATGCGTGCTGCCGACGTATTTGGCAACGGCCTGCTCCAGGGCTACGACACGCGGACCCAGGATAAACCCTTGCTCATCACACGTGGCTTCAATCGCAGCCAGAATTTCACTGCGCATCGATTGATACTGGGTCTTCAGATCGAGCAGCGGAATATTCATCGTTCCTCCCGTTCAACCCCCCGGCAATTCACGTGCGGGCGCATGACGTCCGGGGTCGAACGCATGGCCCGAGGGAAATATGTGTACAGAGACTGATACTGTTTGACCGTCTCCTGAATCGTAAATTCTTCGGGAAATTCTTCTGACCTCATCCGAAGCTGCGCGCGATACCGTTCGTCTTCGAGCACCTGACAAATTCGGTCGGCCATGGCCTGAACATCTCCAGGCTGGTGCAATGTCCCCTGCGCCTGCTCAGTGATCGCCTCCGCAGCACCGCCCACGCGCGTCGCTACGATCGGAATCCGGCTGGCTCTGGCCTCCAGAAGCACGCAAGGCAATCCTTCCCAGAGGGAGGTCAATACGAACACATCGAAGGCTTTCAAGAGGGCCGCGACATCGCGACGCCAGCCGAGCAGGATAACACGCTCCTGGAGTCCTGCCGCCCTTAACGCAGCCTCGATCTGCGGACGCATCGTCCCGTCGCCGACCAGGACACATCTCGCCTTCGGAAGTCGCTGACACACGCGCGCCGCCACGCGAATAAAATCCTCGGGAGATTTCTGTGGTTTCAAACACGCAACCGTTCCCACCAGCAGATGATCAGGTCCCACTCCCAGCATGGCGCGAAGACGTTCCCGTTCCGCCGGATCGATGCGGGCGGCGAACGGCGCCGGATCGATACCCGGCCGTACCACTGAAACCTTCGAAGCGGAAAACAGTCCCCACTCTATCCCCTGGAGGCGATCCACCTGGGACACCGCAATCCAATGCGTCGTGACCCATCCGACGGCCCATTCGAGCGCGATCAACATGCGCCTCAGCCAGAAGGGCTGCGCAGGGGTCACGCCGTATCCATGAATGGTATGCAGGATACAGGGAACGCCCGCAAGCCAGGCTGCGAGCCGCGCCACTATACCAGCTTTCGAACTATGGGTGTGCACAATCTTCGGCCGTAACAGCCGAAACAGGCAGGTCAGCTCCCAGAGAGCACGCAAGTCTTTCAGCGGATGGACCTCGCGCAAAAGCGAAGGGACGATACGAACGTCGATTCCTTCCAGCGCACGCGCTTCTTCGGTCAACAAGCCCCCGGGTCCTGCGATCAATACCGGCCTGAATCGGCCACGGTCCAGACGCGCCACGACTCGCATGGCGACTTCCTGCGCGCCGCCCAATTCGAGTTTTGTAATGACGTGACAGACGGTATCCATACAATGGAGTGCTCAAGCCGCGACCTTCATCCGCAAGCGCGCCGCGACCTGTTGCCCTTGGGCAATCGCATCCTCCATCGAGGTGTGCTCCCACAACCCGTACCGCCCGACCGAGCTTATGCCGCGTCGCTCTAACTCGGCCAGCAGCTCTTTCACTGCACGACCGCGATGCCGGTCAAAAAGGACGTAGGCATAATGGAGATCCTTCACATCGGCCATGACCAACTCATCGGCGCGACGCAACACACCGGCCTGTTCCAATCCCTTTCGGGCGCGCTCGATCAACAGGGCATCGGGCTCCCGTTCCGTCGGCTGGTGGGAGATCTCGACATACAGGGAACTGCATCCGGGCGGTCCCATGGCGGGAGAGAAGTTCATGGGAAACCCCGCTCGATAAAACGGATACCGATGTTCGGGGAAGTACAGCCAATGTTTGTCGGAAATATGTTCGCGGCCGACGGCCAAGTTCACGTTAGAAACGGATACCCATCGCAGCGATGACGCCAGCTCTCGCATTGACCCCGGAAGATCCACGCAACGCCGGACCAAGTCGGGCAAGGGAATCGTCGAAACGAGCCGCTCATACTCCTCCGTTCGTTCGCCCTGGGAACTGCGGAAAATCGCGCGGCGTCTACCCGTCTCGATTTCCACGAGTTCGGAATCGTAGGACGGTTTCTCGATAGATGGAAGGAACGCTTCCGGCAACACCTTGATCCCTCCGGTGGCGGGATAGAGGAAGGACGGGTTATAACCGAACGCCTTGTCCTTAATGCCCAACGCGCCGTTAACCACGTCTTTCACATCTGGCTTCGGCACCAGCCAGGACACCCAGTCGGAGGTCAGTTCATCCAAAGGCACCTGCCAGAGTTTTTCATTGAAGGGCACCATGAAATGTTTCGCAATGCCCTCGCCCAGACTATCCAGGATCCACTGCTTGAACGACCGATTGTCAGTTTGCTGGTTGGTGGATGGATTCGACAGGGTGGCGATAAAACCCAACAAACATTCGCGCACGACTTCTGGCGGAAGGCCGTGCGTATTGACCTGGAACGGATACTCCGTATAGGTGTCATGCGAGTAGATGTAGGATTTGCGCGCATGGCGTTTCAATTGAGTTGGGAGCAAGGTCTCTACCAGCGCTTTGATCGCCGTTTGACGAAAGTGAAGAAGATGTCCGGTGTAGTCGAACGTAAAGCCGTCTTTGACATAGGAACGACAGAGCCCGCCGACCTCGCGCTCGCGCTCTAAAATCTTGTACGGCACCCCGCGTAAATGATGGGCCGTGCTCAGTCCCGCTAAACCAGCCCCGACGATCAAAATCATAACGCGCCGGTCCTTTCGACTGGGCGGGTTGCCGCCTCACCATTCAATTCGGGAATTCCGCCGGACACATTGAGTCGAGCCAACGCCACCGCGGCTATAGCCAGACCGGCCATCGTTACTCCGCTCAAGATGACGGCCAGATCCTGAGGCACAGCCATGACCAGAAGACCGACACCACCAAGCAGAGCGGCGCCGAGGTAACTGATCACCACGACTTGCGGGACCGACAAGCCCCAATGGCGCAAGCGAATCGCCATATGGTCAGGGCTACCGAGAAATACCGGCAACCCTCGCAAAAATCGGATGTACATGACGAACAGGGTGTCGAAAATCGGCATCCCCAGGATCAAGACGGGCGTCAGAAGCGACACGGAATGACCTTCCGTGTATTTGCCGATCATGGACAGCGCTCCGAGCATCAGCCCGATAAACATGGCGCCGGAATCCCCCATGTAGATCGAAGCCGGCCGCCAATTGTAGCGAAGGAATCCCAGCAGGCTCCCCATGAGCGCCGCGAGCATGAAGGCGATAGTCTGATCCCCATTCAGGATAGCCACCGCACAGAGGAAGGCTGCGCTGATGACGCCGACTCCGGCCGACAACCCATCCATGATGTCCAAGAGATTGAAGGCGTTGATGATGCCGATCATCCAAAATACCGTCAGCGCAATATCGATCCAATCCGGGAGCGAAGCGATCTCAATACGTATCCCGCTCTTGATCAACACGAAGACCGCGAGAAACTGTCCCGCCAATTTTGTCCCTGGCGATAAGACGCCAAAATCGTCGATCAACCCCAACATGACAATGAGGGTTCCTGCGAGGACGATACCTAGTACGTCGTGACGGAACTCGAACGTGAAGACCAAACTCACAAGAAAGGCGAGATAGATGGCGACACCGCCAAGATAGGGAACCGGCTCTCGCTGATGCTTCAGCCGCCCATCCGGCTTATCCACAATGCCGAACTTCAATGCGGCGCGGCGCGCAATCGGCACACCATACATTGACAGGAGTGCGGCCATCACAAACGTCAGGGTGAGGAGAATCATCGGATGTTTGCCGAACGACCAGTGCCAGCCATGGGGCTATGGCCGCGGTGGCCATTCGCCTGGACCGGCTCGCTTTGAATGAACGTTCGGTACACCTCGGCCAACCGAGGACCCCAGACCGCCAAGGAATACCGCTCCTCCACCGTCCGCCGTCCGGCCCGGCCCATCTGCAGACGCAACTGAGGCTGCCGACAGAGCGACTCGAGGTGGTCATACCACTCCTGCTCAGTGGAGGCGAGAAACCCGTTGTGCCCGGTTTCGATGATGGCGCGATTCACTCCGACTGGGGAAGCGACGGCCGGCACCCCGACGGCCATATACTGAAGGAGTTTCAGCCCGCACTTACCTCGTGCCCATTCTGTGTCTTCCAGCGGCATCACACCGATCGATGCATCCTGCAGATCGGGCACCTCGCGTTCTATCGACCAGGGCCTGAACTCCATGTTGATCCCTGGCATATGGGGACGCTGCGAACACACCACTCGAAGCGTGAGATGGAACCGGGATTGAAGCGCGCGCAGGGCCGGCGCCAGCACATCCAAATATTTCAGATTGTAGGCCAGCCCCATCCACACGAGTGTCACCGTTTCAGCGGGCTGCAGGGGCGAGCCGGTGGCAGATGGCCGGCTTGGGACGAATCGGTCGGTATCCACCACCGTCGGCACGATCCGGACTCGTGACGAAAACTGTCTCGCATAGGACGCCAGCTGTTCATTTCCAACGATGACTCCCGTCGCCATCGCAAGCAATGCAGGCATCTTTTTCTCATGTCCGCGGGTGAGGTAAATCGCATCGTCCATCTCGACCACCACCCGATAGCGGCACCATCGCAAGAGACGCTCAGCCAAAAGAGGCAGATATGGAAACAGTTGTCCCTCGATGACGATGAGATCGCACCCGCCCAAGGTCACAAGCGACCGGAGCCTCTTCATGAAGCGAGCGAGCACATAGGGAATTTTCAGTATCAGCCTAATCGCCGATGGCCGCACGGCCAGAATGCTGAAGTAGGTATCATCGAACAGCGCATCAACGGCGCAGTTGATTCCGTCGGCATGCAAATGAGGCAAGAACTGGAAGGCGCGATATCGGCTACTGGGACCGATGAGGGAACATTTTGAGAAATACGTGACCGTCATTGCACGTGTTTCTGCCCTGTGGCGTCACAATGGCCGTGGGCTACGGATCCATCCTGAATGAACAAATAGTACCGGAGTTCTCAGGCAAGGATAGGTTTTTCGATGTTTCCGACGAGGGGCAGCGCGAACAGGACCTCGTCTGGCAGCGGAGCTGATTGCGAAAAGCGGTTAGAACCTGCGGTCGGCAGCAACTCGTCTGAAAAATGCATGATGCCACTCGGCCAAGACAACCAGAGAAAAAAGCAATCGCTCGTTGGGACGATCCGAGGCCATTTCTCGTTCCACGAGCGACACCGCGGCACCTGTGTCAAAGTGTGTGATACGCCCGAGCTCGAAGTAGGTCCGAAGACCGCCCACTCGTCTCAACCATTCTTGCAGCCACCTCCCCATTGGGAGAATGAACCCGTGCTTCCTCCGCTCGACGATGTCACGCGGAAGCAACAAGGCTGCGACGTCGCGGAGGGCGATCTTACTCCGCTGCGCGGTCATTCGGCGATCAGCGGGAAGCCGAATGGCCATGTCGACCAGCGCCGGCGACAAGAATGGTGCGCGCCCCTCCAGACTATGTGACATCGCCATGCGATCGAGCTTGACCAGAAGATCATCCGGCAGCCACGTCAGAATATCGGCAAGCGATGCGCGCTGGAGGGGGTTCTCGGCGCTTTCCAGCAGAGCAACCAACTTTTCTTCCCAGAGGTCCGGCTCGCGCGGTCCTGCACCAAGCAGCCGCCGCCGTCCCTCTGAATCCATGACGAGCGGAAAGCCCGAAGGCGTCACCGGCCAGGGATTGTCACAGAGACGTTGGAGGACAGCACGGGTTCCTCGCCCCGCTGCACACCCTTTGAGCCGGGCCGACCATGACTGATGCGGCAACAGTGTGCGGTAATAGTCATATCCGGCGAACAACTCATCGGCACCTTCCCCCGACAGGACCACCTTGACATGCCGCTTCGCCTCCCGGCACAACCAATAGGTCGGGAGCAACGCCTGGTCGCCGAGGGGCTCGTCCAGGTTTTCCACCACGGCCGGCAGCAACTCGTGGAACGCCGCTTCGTCGAACGTGAAATGGTGATGCGATGACCCGATCGCACGCGCCACCACTTCGGCATGCGGAGATTCATCATAACGCGCCTCCTTGAACCCCATGGAAAACGTATCGATGGCAGGATGATGCTGCGCCGCGAGGGCCGCGACGATCGAGCTATCGACCCCCCCTGACAAAAAGACTCCGACAGGAACGTCCGCGACCAATCTGCTGGTCACCGCAGACTCGATCCGTTCAAGCAGCAGACGGCTGTCCACCGTTACGATCGGGCTCACGATGTGGGAATAGTATCGTTCGTGGCTGACCTTACGAGAACGCAGACAGACCGTCAGCCGCTCTCCCGGCAACAGGCGCTGAATGCCTTTCAGGATTGTTCGGCGTCCCGGCACATAATGGAGCGCCAGGTATCGATCGACGCTCTGGCTATCAACAGCAATATCCACCCATGGTAACATCGCCAACGCTCTGGTATTGGAGCTGTAAGCAAATCGATCCGTCTGTGTACTGTAATACAAGGGCTTTTCGCCGAAGCGGTCCCTCGCCAGATGCAGTTCCTGATTCCGTCGGTCTAGAATCGCGAGGGCATACATCCCGTCGAGCTTCGCCAACAGACCGTCGATCCCCCACTGCTCATACCCATGAGCCAAGACCTCCGTATCACTGTGGGTCCTGAACTGAGCGCCACGCCGTTCCAATTCACGACGAAGCTCGACATGGTTATAGATTTCGCCGTTTTGGAACGCCACCACCCTGCCATCGCGGCTGAACAACGGCTGCCCTCCGCCGGCCACGTCAATCACCGCAAGTCGCCTCATTCCCATGAGGATGTTGTCTTCGATAAACTGTCCCGCCCCATCGGGGCCGCGCGCTTCCATGGTCGCCAGCAATCGCGTCAGGAGCCGGCGGGCCTTGCGCGATTCCATGTGATCCAACACACCGACAATGCCGCACATACGATTGCCGCTCCCTCTGCCTATCCCACCCGGTGCGCGTTTGGATCTCGCTTCTGACAAATCAGAAACACAAAATCCGACGGTAACACCTGATGCTTGACCAGCAGATCCTCCATCAAGAGGATCAGCCGCACGATCGAATCAAAATCACGTTGCCCGCGATTGGCCAGCTCGGTAGTCAGCAGCGGATGCAATTGATGCAGCAGGGTCCCGTTGTAGAATCGCTCATACCGCACATCGAAATGCTGCTTCACCAGGGGATAGACGTCGGTCGAGCGCACGGCTTCCGAGGGATCGCTCCTGAGCATGCTCTCAATGGAGGGCCGCTCGAATCTGGTCCGGTGACCGTCTCTCATATAAGAGGGATCAAGAGTGCTGAGGATTCGGTTCGCAATCTCGACTTGCCGGTCGGTCCATTGAAACCGGTTGGGGCCGATGAATTCGACGACGACGAAATAGCCGTTCGGCGCGAGCAGGCTCTCCAGCTTCACCAATAAATCTTCCAAATTCATCGTATGATGCAAGGCGCCGGTCGATAAGATGAGATCAAAGGTACCTTCCAGCTGCAGCGCGTTGACATCTCGCACCTCAAACCAATACCGATCAGTCGGTGCTGCAACCGCCTCGAACCTTGCTACCGCTTGCTTGATGGCGCCGGCAGAAATATCAAAGCCGTGCACGCACTCCACCTTCCCGGATTGGTAGAGCTGGATTTCATGGGCGCCGTCGCCGCAACAGACACTCAATGATCGGACAAAAGAGCGCTGCGAAAAATAGTCATTCAGTAACCAACCCAGCCAGTGAGTCGGCCTATCCGTCATGAGGCGGTAGATCGATTCCTCCACCAGCTTGTTGTTCAGCCAGTACGAATGGTCCGTCCTCATCGCCTCAAACTGTGTGCTCCAGTAATCGGATATACGATGTTTGACGTCTTCAGGGAGAAGTCCGCCCCCATGACCGGGACTACCTGCGTGACCGAGCTTCGCACGAATCCATTCCAGAAGAGCCCAGAGACGTCTCACAGCTGGCCTGAGAATCCTCCGCAGTTGCTGTCGCACGAATCCGTTCCTCCACATGTATTCTTCGATCCGAAGTACTGCTGGGATCCTCATCAGATGCCGCCACTACATGCCAATCAGCCGGACATTGTTTTCTACGCAGCCACCCGACGATACGGATCGCCAGTCCGTCCTTTATCCGGCACATATCGGTACCGATAAAACAGCAATTCCTAGTTCCAATAGAGGAGGCAGGCCAGCGAAAAAGTCGCAAGATGAAAGAGCAGAAGCAGTCCCACTCCGTAAGATCCTTCAGTCCGAATGAACTGATTCATGAGTATCATCACTGCGAATGTGTCCCAACTGTTGCGTCACCTACTCACATACATCTTTAGCATCGAGTGCTGTGGACACTCTCATAAGGACGCCGCCCTTCGAAAAAGAATCCGGCTGCCAGTGTCGTCCGTCCGAATTCACCCAAAGCTTGGTCGAATTCCTGCGCGCCAGCCTGAAGCTCCTGGCGCCATTTCTCAATGGTCTTCCGCCATTTTCTTGATGAAAGAAACGGAGTGATCGCTTCAAATTGCATCAACAACCCTGCCGATGGAAATTGATAACTCTTCATTCCGCACCGTATCTCTTCGAAAGGCGCCATGACTTGGCGCAGACCATGTTGCGTCATATTGAAGTAGTGCCAGGGGTCTCCATGCAGTGGCTGCATGAATGCCGTATCCAGGTGAATCGTGCCGCCTGGACGCAGTATGCGGTAGAGCTCTCGCGCCGTGTGATGCGGGTCCTGAAGATGTTCCAACACAGCCTGGCTCACAATGGCATCAAACGTGTGATCACGAAAGGGCAAGCGCACGCGCGTGCACACAAGGTCCGTCCATTGATACTGAACGGCATCGAGATAGACCACCTGAGGGCGTAACAATTCCTTCGGCGTGTGGCCGGCCCCGAAATCGAGCACCAGCCCGCTTTGATGACGATCGAGAATCTCGAGCACGTCCGACGAATAGGGGTGGGTGGTCGTCTGCTCGCTCAGATGCAGACAGGGAATTCCCTGCTCGTGGAGGAAATGCGGTACGCCGCCTCGAAGCGGCACCGGCATGGCACATCGAGGACAGGCCCAGTCACGGTCATGCTTGGCCAGAGGGGACTGGCACCCGGGACACACGAGGATATCTACGAGCGTGAACGACCGGTCCCGTGAGGTTTGCGGACGAGAAGCCTTCAGTGCATACTTGCGCCGGAATAATTCTTGATTCTGCCCGGCCGCATCCACCACTGCGACATCCAGTTCCTGCCCTTCCAGATGTTCGTCCACTAATAGGTCGCCTTGAAACCCGCTGATGATCGACTGAGACTGAGCCAGATAGACTGAGGAGACATCCGGCCGAATGCTGCCCCATTCCAGCGCGGCTTCCCGTTTGCCGTTACAGGCGACATAGAGTTGAGGACGGAGGCCGTGATCAGGGATATACCAACCGGAAAAACGGCTGATGCCCTCCAGACTGTTGCCCGCGGGCGTTTCAAGATTGAACTTCACGCTCATGACAACCGCTCTCCGCCCGTTAACCAGGCTTCGGCGAAGATCTCCCCATAGGCCTCGACCATTTCTTCGAAATCCGTCCCGAGAGCGAGCACACTGGCACTCTTCGCAGCCATGCGGGAGCGAAGCGGTTCATCCTGAATCAGGCCCTGCAATCGAGAGGACAAGGCGCGACTGTCTCCGGGCTCGTAAAACAACGCATTGACGCCTTCCCGAACCTGTTCACGAATGCCGAACACGGGCGTGGTCACGATGGGAAGACCGTACGCCATGGCTTCAAGAACCACGCGGGGATAACTTTCCAGCTTGGAGGTGCAGACGAACAGGTCGGCTGCCCGATAATACTGTGTCGTCTGAGGCGTCTCCGGCACGATGTGAATCCTATTGCGCAATGAAGCGGGCAGTTGTAGCAAAAGAAGCACGATTTCGGCTGACCCTGCCCCGATGGCTGCACGAGCCTCTGCCTTCGTCCACTCCGCACGAGCCTGCTCGATACGCGTCCGGTCCAAGCCGTTTCGAATCACCGTAAAATTATGCCGCGTATTGAGCGCCGCATAGGCATCGCGCGTCGCGCCGGCTACAAACACCACTCGATAAGGCCAGGCAAAGCAATCGTAGGCCTTTTGAATGACCCCGTCAGGCAAATAATCAAAATAGGTCTGCCAAGGCTCGCTCTCGCGTGGATTCCACACTGAGGGTAATCTCGACTCGTGCGCTGCAGCCACGGCATAGAAACTCTGCAGAGTATTGGCATAGACCAGTTCCGCCCCCCACGAGAGACACTTGGAGGAAAAGGCCGCAATGGCGGCTTCGTACTCCTTTAGGTTCGTCACACCCCAGAGCGGATGTCGATCGACCATCACGGGAATCCCCTGCTCTTCATACAGCGACCGCAGCCGGCCATCCACCGGCGAAAATACGACGGGCTGAATCACCTTTCGCTTCGCCAGTTCCCTGGTCAGCTCATACTGGCTCCAGGGAGCCCCCTCGCAATTCAGACTCAGCGCAGTCATCACGATCGGGATCGGCTTTTGTCGGCGCGAAGCAATTTTCCGCGGGATCAGTTGAAAACTCTCATCCACGAGGGAAAGCGAGGGGCTATACCAGGGATCACTCCGGCGTTTGTACTTCTGCTTAAATGCGGCGACCTCGGTCGGATCGTCGCGGAAGCCGCGCGAAAAGCCCTCGTAGTGCGTGAGCTGCGCATCGGGGCAATACACGCAGCGATACCCCTGATCAACCAGACGATAACAGTAGTCAACGTCGTTATACGCGACTCCGAAGTCCGCTTCGTTGAACCCGCCGAGTTCCAGGAAACGCTCCCGTGGGGTGAGCAAGCAGGCAGCAGTCACGGCCGAGCAATTGCGGACGACGGATGCATAGGCCAGATAACCATGTTCCCATTCCGGCGTCAGCTTGAACGCGGGTCCGGCAAGCCCGTGGTACAAACCATGGATCACACCGGCATGCTGGATCCGTCCGTCGGCGAACATCAACTTGGCACCGACCGCGCCGACACCTGAAATCTGGGCGTAACCCACCATCTGGCTCAGCCATCGCGGAGCCTTCACCGCCGTATCATTGTTCAGAAACAACACGAACTCGCCGGCCACGGCTTTCACTGCCCGGTTGTTGATAGCCGCATAATTGAACCGTCCGAACGGATTGGGAATACGAATGACGCGATGCGAAAGCGACTGCAGATAGGCCAGGGTTTCAGGATCGTCACTTTCGTTGTCGATGATGACGACCTCGTAATTCCGATACGTGGTCCGGCGAAGGGACTCGATACATTGACGAAGAACGGCCGCCTGATTCTTCGTCGGAATGATAATGGTGACTGCGGGGCCTTCGTCCGGAAACTCATGACTGTAGATACCCAGGTTGCCCTTGGCGGCGAACTCAGGCTGAGTCACACGGGCGTCGATCCCCCGGCGCTCGAAAGCATCGGCAACCGCCCGCCGGCCCGCTTCAAGACTGGCCGGCTTCGCCGCGCCGCTGGAAGCCGTCGACCCAGGCAAGGCGCGCCAGTGATAGAGCACTTTCGGAATGTGTCCGAATGCGGATGTCCGCTCCGCGACCCGCAAGGCCAGGTCGTAATCCTGAGCGCCTTCAAACCCCACCCGCATGCCGCCGACAGACACAAATAAGGCACGACGTACCATGAATACGTGACTCAGATACATGTAGGACAGGAGCAGCTCAGGGGACCAGTCTGGTTTAAATTGAGGTGCATATCGCCTGCCGGACACGTCGATCTTGTCGTCGTCGGAATACAACACATCCACGCCCGGCTGCTCAGCAGTGAAGAGGGCGAGCTCCCCGACGGCATCCGGGGTCAATTCATCATCGTGATCGAAGAAGAGAAGAAACTCCCCGCTAGCCAGCGCGGCGGCCCTATTCGTGGCCGCGCTGATATTGACGTTCTGCTCCAGATAGGCCACTCGAATTCGAGGATCTGCCCCGCTCCACCGTTCCAGCACAGCGCGCACCTTCTGGTTCGTGCTGCCGTCGTCGACGATGCAAAGTTCCCACCTCTCACAGACTTGCACGCGCACCGACTCGATAGCTCGCTCCAGAAATTCAATGGGCGGATCGTGCACCGGCATGACAATCGAGATCGTGGGCAGGCGACCGATCTGCCGACTCAGGCGATCGAGCAGGTCATCGCGCATCCGCCTATTCCAGGCGTTCACCTGCAACCAGGCATCGTAGGGGGGAAGGACTTTTTCAATCGTCTTGGGAGCGGGAACGGTTCGATGTGCGAGGATCTTGAAGCGGAAGAACGCTTTTCGAAACAGGTCGGCACACTCCGAGCCTTTCGGCAGGCGACCATGCCGTCTATACCACGAAAGGCCCTCCACGAGAGAGAAGCGCGCGAACCGTAGGGCCTTCACCAATCGTTGTGTCATAAGACTCATACGATCATCCGGACACAGTGCCTACAGCTCAGTTTCAGCCGGCTTACCGGTGATCGTCCGAAGCAGATTGGCTGCCGCGCGAAGGGGGCGAGTCGCACGCCATGAGTGTGAATGCAAGATGGAACCGATCGCCCTCTTGAGCCCTGCGACCTCATCCTCCAAGCCGGCAATCCGCTGCCGGGCATGGTCCAACTGATGCCGGAGCAGTCTAATTTCGGGGTCCGATTCACCGATCTCCTCGAACAGACTGCCGGCCAAGGACGGCAGGGCGGCGTCCGATGCCACGGCAATCTGGTAGCAAGGCCTCACCAAACCGCGTGGTGACTGAATCCCGGCACCATGCTCGCGATAATAATGAATTGATTCTCCGAGGCGGCCTGACGGCAGGATCGCCGACGCGTACAGCACACGTTGCCCAAGGATGGCAACATGCGTAAAGTGCCGCTCCACCAGGCACTGGAACTCCTCGGCGTAGAGTTCCTTCACATGATAGGCATTGGCATGATTGGCACGTTCCGTATACTCCCGCTTGTCGGGACTGGACATGATCATCAGGCCGCCCGGTCGCAGGACGCGTTTGATTTCGGCAAACATTTCTTCATGCTCGGTATGGTGCTCGATGGTCTCGAAACTGACCACCAGATCAACGGTGCCATCAGCGAGCGGAATGTCCGCACAACGACCGCTGAGGAACTCCACATTGGGCCGCTGATATTTGGCCCTCGCGTGGGTGATGGCATCGAGAGCAATGTCCACGCCGTACACGCGCGCAGCCGCCCCGCCAAGAACAGCTGAGCCGTAGCCTTCACCACAGGCAATATCCAGGACGACTTTCCCCGCTGCAAAGTCCTTGGCCATGGCATATCGGTGCAAATGCTCCAGCGCAATTGTTCCCTGCATCTCCGGCAGGAATCGCTCACCGGTGGCCTCAAGCTCCGGCAGCACGTTGCCTGTCTTGTTCACCGCTGGCCCCCTTTCGTCGCCATCGATTCAGACACCTCCGCAATCAACGCGATGCCTGCAGGATACCGGTACGGCACCACCCGACATTCGTCAAACCCACTCACCAAGACCTGACACCAGGCATCGGCGCCAAATTCGGTATGCACCGTCAGCGAGGAGTCCTGACAGTCTTCGCTGCCATGGACACTGAGCGGCAATCCTTTTCGGCTTCTCGTCAGACGCCCCACCACCACAGGGACGGTAAAAATGCAGGCGCCTCCACGTCGAAGCACCCGCCGGCACTCCTTCAATCCACGAACCGGATCCGGCACATGTTCCAACGTATCGGAATGAACTACGAGATCGAATGAGCCACTTTCAAAGGGCAACGCCATCATGTCGTAGTCCGGATAACGCACGAGCCGGTGGCCCGGCATGGTTGCGAGGAGGCTACTCAGGGAACCGGCTTCATTGATCTCCAGCACGGTATAGGCGCGAGCCGCATCCGTCCCGACCCATGCTTTTAATACCGATGTCGCATGGGCGAATCGCAACAGGGCATCCGCCAACGCAATCGATCTGACATTTGAGCCACATGCGGAACAGGAGGTTCCCTGCTGGATGTTGATATAGTCCGCCTCAGCGGCTGACAAGCCCCATTGAGTGATCAGGTCGCCCCACAACACATCGTGGTGCACAAAGGCTTCCCCACCACACACCCTACAGGGCGACGGAGTCATTGGCTCTTTCATCTCGAGTATCCTGCGTGGGGGTCCGGCACAAATCAGCATGCAGTAATTCAACGGCAAAAAGGCCAAAACACGTTTCAGTCGGCGCAGAGGTGAATGCCAACGCATCATGAATCCAATGATGTTGCACATGTTGCGGCTGCGTTCCGTCGGCAAGCGCGACACTCATCGCGTAGTCGCCCGGGTGGAGCACCGGCATCACAAATTCCAACACCGCAACGAAGCTGGTTCCCGGCACCACAGCATCCGGCATCCCCTGTCCGACCAAACAGGTATTGGCGCCGAACAGCGACTGGCCGAATCGATCACGCACGAGAAACCCGACGATCGGACTCCTCAGCCATATGGACGTCTGGCACCAAATTCGTAGAGACACACGTTCACGCTTGCTCACCGTATGGATCGTTCGACCGATAGCATCGGTGAACAAAATCTTCTCGATCCGCGCTTGGCGATCACCCGGACGCGAGGCATTTTCCACAAGCTGCAATCCGTTCTCGCCCGTCGACTCATGGGGAAACACCGGCTTTAACTCAATACCGTTCGATGCGGACGACACCTCGAAAACTCCCCCACCGGCCTCGTCTAGGGTCACGGCATAGGAATCGTGCAAGTACCCATCACACACCGTTTTCGCCTCACCGATACCAGCGATCCGCCCATGTTCCAGCCAGAGCGCCTTCCGGCAGAGGCTGAGCACCGCAGCGGAATCGTGACTCACGAACAAGACGGTTCCCCGCTCCATGAACGCTCTGAGAAACCGGATGCATTTCTGAACAAAAAACGCATCCCCCACCGCCAATGCCTCATCGATGACAAGGATGTCGGCCTTCACATGGACCATCACGGCAAATGCCAGGCGAACGACCATGCCGCTTGAATAGGTTTTCACCGGCTGGTCGATGGAGTCCCCGATATCGGCAAACGCCAAGATATGGTCCAACTGCGATTCGATAGCCTCCTGGGGCAGACCGAGCAAGGTCGCATTCAAGAACACGTTCTCCCGGCCCGTAAATTCAGGATGAAAGCCCGCTCCAAGCTCCAGTAGCGCCGCAACGCGACCGTCAATATCAATGGTTCCGCCTGTCGGACTCAAGGTGCCCACGATCAACTGCAAGAGTGTGGACTTACCAGACCCGTTCCGACCGATGATGCCGAGGGTCTCCCCCTTCATGACCTCGAAGGACAGATTCTCGACGGCATGCACTTCCCGATAATACTGTGCGGGATGGCGTCCGAGACACTTCTGCACCACAGGCAGGACCCACTGCTTTCCCCTGTCGCTCGGGCGATCGTACAGCCGGTAGGTTTTGGACAGATTGTGAACTCGGATGGCCCACTCAGAGGACATCAGCAAATGCCTTCCGTGTCTTCTGAAACCACAGGAGTCCGGCCCAGGCGATCAGGTAACTGCACACACAATAGAGGCCGATGCCGACCCAGGACGGAGACTTGCCCCAAATGAGCACGTCCTGAGCCTGGGTGATGAGAAAGGTGAGCGGATTCGCATACAGCAAGATCCGATAGGAATCAGGAAATGCCGAGACCGGATAGAACACCGGCGAAAGAAACAACATCACGGTGGTGACCGGTCCACTCGCGTGGCCGAGATCCCGCAGAAATACGCCGGCTGACGCGAGAAACCAGGAGATTCCAATCGTCACCAGGGCCAGCGGTAGAAGCAGAACAGGGATCAATAACATGGTCCAATGCAGCGAGTGATGGAGGAAGCCGTAGAAGATGATCAGCACGAGCGCACTGATCGTCGCGTGAAAGAGTGCCGCCCCAAGTGAGCTCCAGGCCAGAATCTCAAGCGGGAAGACAATCTTTTTCACGTAGTTGCTATGATTCACGATCAGGTAGGGTGCGCGATGAATACATTCAGCAAACAAGGCATGGATGATCAACCCCGAGAACAGCAGCAGACCGAAATCCAGTGCACCCTCCCCTTCTCGCCCCCACCGCATGCCGAAAGCGCCCCTGAACACAATCGTATATACGGCCAGCATGACCATCGGATGCAGGAACGCCCATAGCACTCCCAGCAACGACCCTCGATAGCGGCTAGCGATCTCCCGCTTGGTCAATTGACGGAGCAGGTTCCAGTGCGTGGACATGCTGGTGAACACGATGAGGGGAGAGAAGCCGTATTGCCGCGACACCATTTCGTAGCCTTTGGTTGAGAACCCCGCTGTCCGAACGACACGGGTATAAGTGGAGGACGCCCGATCGGTAATGAGACTCGTACTCCGCTTCAGCACACCGATGCAGCATGGTCGTGGATCAGAAATCTCGGCGCTGAAACACCAGGCAGGCCCCCGTCACCAGCACACCCGCATACAGCAACCCATACAGGGACGAGAGCATCAAATACTCCGGCGCCACTTGGATACCCACAGCCGCCTGCCCCTTGATATTGAGCATCTCCAAATTGGGGCAGAGGTAATACAGGACATTAACCACCATTTTCGCCGCAGCGCTGCCACTATTAGCCGCGACCGTCCGCAAATCAGCCGTGAGATGCCCGACCACATAAATCCCCAGGGTTAAGATGGCGCTTAACGTTGAGGAACTGAAGGTCGAAAAGAAGAGCGCGACCGCCGTGACCACCAAGATCTCAACAAAAATCAGTTGTACGGCTTGCAACAGAGACGGCTCGATCGGTACGTGATACAGCAGAAAGGTGGCGAGAAACACGGCCAGCATAATCGACACATTGACGAACAGCGTCAACGCCAATCCGAAGTACTTGCCCAAGATAAAGAACGTACGACTGATAGGCCTGGCCATGATCGTATAGATCGTTCGCCGTTCGATCTCCTTGTTCACAAGACTGATACCGATAAAAATGGCGATGATGACCCCGATGAGATTGATCGCCGCCAATCCCATATCCGCAATGATCTTGTGATGCTCGGTGATGCTCAGATCCGCGAGCAGTACCGAAAAGCCGATGAGCAAGCCAGCGAACAGCACCAAGTTGTACAAGATCTTGTCCCGAAGACTTTCACGAAACGCATTCAAGGCAATCACGCCGATCGCACCCATGTCAGGACGCCCTCCCGCTCACTTTGCTGGTTTCAACTCGCGAGGTATCAGTGACCTCCTCTTGAAAAAACAGGTCTTCCAAAGACGCTTTGTGAGGAGTCACCGAGATGAGCCGCCCGCCCTGCCGCCGGATCTCACCCACCATGGCATCGACTCCATCAGAACTCGGCAACACGATCAGGCATTGCTGGCCCTGCTGTAACACGCGTGAGGCCATCGAACCGATCAAGGCGTTCCCATCCGCATGGACCTGCTGACATACGATCTCGACCGATTGTGTGTGATCCTGCTTGACGAGTTCTTCTACCCGCCCGCTGGCCAGCAGCCTTCCCTTCATGACGATACCGACGCGGTCGCAAATCATCTCCACATCGTGCAGGATGTGCGTACTAAAAAAGATCGTCTTCCCGCGGTCCCGCAGATTAAGAATGAGGTCCCGAACCTGCTTTCGTCCGACAGGATCCAATCCTGTCATCGGCTCATCGAGAATCACGAGTTCGGGATCATGAATCAACGCCTGAGCCAGTCCAATGCGTTGCAACATCCCTTTGGAAAACTTCCGCAATTGCCTGGTTTTTGCCTCTGCCAGACCGACTAGGGCCAACAGATCGGAGACACGCCTGGAGATCACGACACGGCCCAGGCCGGCCAGTTGACCGTAGAAAGTGAGGAACTCCTCGGCCGTGAGATAATCGTAAAAATAGGGAGACTCCGGCAAAAACCCGATTCGACGACGCGTCTCGACATCACCGGCCGGTTGCCCCAGCAAGAACGCCGTCCCGCTGGACGCACGGACGAGCCCCATGAGAATTTTCAAGGTCGTGGTCTTTCCAGCCCCATTCGGGCCGAGAAACCCGAATATTTCTCCACGGCCAACTGTCAGGGATAGCCCATCCAGCGCCACGAACGGTGGACGCCCCGGCCAGCCGGAGGCATAGGACTTACTCAAATTTTCAATTACAATATCGTCCACCATGTCCCCCTTACTGCAAGGCAGGCAATTGCGCATCCACCGGATTGGCCCAGGCGGGAGGCCGTGTACTCTTCGCCTCCACCTTACATGCGACCTTTTGGTGAATCCGGAGTCGTTCACGCGTTGAAGATGAACTGACTTTCCCGGTGAGAAAATCAATCTGATACTCACCGCCCAAAGGATCGACGGGCAGCTGTCCGATCACTCCGTGCAGCATTAGATCTTCGAGCTTGGCCGGAGCATGGCCATACTTAGCTCGATATCGCCGGACACTATCTTCCAGAAAGAACAGATCCTTCTCCTGAACGACTTCCTTCATACGCTGTAGGAGGGCCTCGCGTACGCGCTCGTCCTTCACGCTTCGAGAGAACCGATCAAGAAATTCGAGTGCGGCCGTGGGATCACCGCTCTCCACCGTCATGCGAGCCGCCAGTTTGGGCAGATAGGCGGGCGCTCCAGGCACCTGTGCCGCCTGCCGAAGATATTGTCCCCCCGCAGCCGGATCGCAGCGTTCGTAATAAGAAATGTACCCGGCCAAGAAGGGCAATTGCCAAATCGCAGGATTGTGGTGAATCCCCTTGTTCAGAATGGCCACCCCCTCATCAGGATGACCGGCCAGTACACCGAGAAATACCCCGGTCGCCTGATAGGGCGGGACAAACGTGGGATCCAGATCGGTCAACACGTCAACGGCATGATAGGTCCAGCGATACCCCTGTTGTGTATCACGCGTTGCGCCGATGTGCTGAACCGCCTGTAACCAGATCAGATCTGCAACCAGCTGTCGATAGCCCAACACCGCCGACCGCAGATACTTTCCCTTTGGCAGATACCCCAACTGCTCAACCCGGGCGACTGCATTACGTTCGTGATCCAAGACATGGAGCAATCCTGAAGCCCCGGCCAGCAGGCAGATCCCAAGCAGCGCCTGTGAGACGCACGTCCGTCGTGAGGCAGACAGTCCGCCCTGCCTCATCCTGTCACGTCCTTTTCATGCACCACATCGCGAAGCGACGTCATGTCGACATTCATGAAGGCCTGGTCGAGACTATTTCTCCGTTGCGCCTGGTAACGTGATCGGCGTTCTTGGATTTCATGCAGCTGGGTCTGCGCCTCCTTCACCCGACCATCGTCGAACCACAATCGAGCCAAGAGCACACGGGCAGGCAGACAGTTCGGCTCTAATACTTCCGCTTCTCTCGCCCGCCCTTCAGCCTTACGCCGCTCGCCGAGCATCCAATAGATTCTCGCTTGCTCGTAGCGATACATCGCCCAAAATGGTGCCAATCGGATCGCTTGTTCATACATCTGTGCCGCAGCATGCAGTCTGGCTTTCCGTTGCTCGATCGAGAGCATAGACGAACGTGGAGCTTGCGCCGCAGAGACATATAGCCGAGCCATAAGTCCGAGCAACCGATTGTCCAGAGGATTCAGTTCGATCGCTTCCCGAAATTCTGACTGAGCCTTCTCGAAATCTTGCTGATCACCGCTCGTCTCGAATACTTTGGCATAGACCGATCCGAGACCATGGTGATACAGCGCCTTGTCGGGGTCCCACGCGATGGCCTGCTCCAATCCTGTGATAGCTGCCGCCGTTTCTCCTGCCGTTGCACGCCGTGAGGCGGACTCAAACACCATCCAGGCTACCCCTAATCGCCCTATCTCGATTCCCACCACCAACAAAAAGGTCACCACACCAGCTCTCCATACTATGCGTGAACGAACCGGTATGCTGAGGATCCCCCCCGATTCATTTGCTCCCACACGCCGGGCCGATATGATCAATCCACCACAAAGGACGAGCAAAAGCGCAATGGCCGACTCCCGTAGATTCGAATCGATCGCCGCGTGAGTCAGTAACGCTATGCCGCCACCGCCCACGCCGACCAGAAGACCTCTCTGCCACCGCAAGAGTCGTCCTCGCAGTACATGCATCCATTCCCGCCACACCACGATCACTCCAAAGACAAAGACAACCACGGCCGCCCAACCCATCTCGACACCCATTTGCAGGTAGTCGTTATGTGGAGTCTGAGCCGCATTGCCGTATCGTGCAATCTCTCCTTCCACAGGAAAGGCATATTGGGGATAGGTGTACTGATACAGGCCCAACCCGATTCCAAAGGGATGATCGATCATCTGCCGGAGCGCACCCTGCCACATCTGCCACCGTACATAAGTCACAGGATTTTGCCGATGTTCGAGCAAGACACGCTCACGAACCGGCGTGGGAACAAGGACCGCAGCGAGAAGAAGGAGCAGCGCACAGGAAGTGGCCAGTCGCCAACCGTATCGTGCAACCAGGATGATGACCGTCGCCACAAGGAACACAATCATCCCCCCGCGAGACTCTGTCAGCAGAACCGCGATCAGCACGACACTCAACGCCGACCCTATGCCGACCCACCGCAGTGCCGGGGGCATTGACCGGCGTGAGAAGATCTGTAGGCCTCGATGTCCGTAGACCGCGCAGCTGAAGAGGATCGCCCATGTGACCACTAGATAACCGGCCAAAAAATTAGGGTTAAAGAAGCTGCCGCTTGGTCGTGCGGCATTCCAGATGATTCCTTGCATGATGGCCCAGCCGGCCTCACCAAGCCCCGTCAGCACGACCACGATCGTCAGCGTACGAATATGCTCCCATCGGTCGACGAACATAACAAGCAAATAGAAAAACGTGACGTACGCCGCAATCATCAAGAGCCATTGGCGACTTGGGTGAGTGTAGGACGAGAGCACCGTCGCGGCTATCGCTAATCCGACGAATAGCAGCGCAATGTAGCCGATCGGAAGCACAGGCAACGAGAACTGCCCTGTCCTTATTCCTTTTATCAAGGCGATACCTAGCAGCAATAGAATCAACAACCTGATGACCATCTGCGCCGGATGGGTCGTGCCGCCATCTTGCAGCGGCGAGAAGATCACGATGGCTCCGATTATCATCAGAGGACTGGCAGGCAGAACTTTCATGGACATGGTCTGTCGAATCGACGTATGGGACATCTCTTGCTTTATCAGAGACCCGCGAATTGACAAAGCGAAATTGAATACTGAAGCGTGGAGGCTAGCGATACCGGCAGAAGAATCCTATGGCACCGATCACCGAGTTCCTCGAGCAATCACGCACAATGAGAACGGGGGAGGAACATGGTCCCTCCCCCGCTTCCGAGAAGCCTGCGACTGATCGTTAGCTGATCACGTCATCAGGAACTGCCTGTGTCAGACCACCCTTCACATCATTGACTGACCACCCATCGATCGTCGCATCATTATCAATGCTGGCCACTGCCGAAGCGGTGAAGCCTATCGCACCGACGACAACGCTAGCATTGTTTGGCACTGCTGGAGCTGTGTCAACTTGAACCACACAACCGACCGGAGCACCGCAGGGAATCTGATCAACACCCACAGTATTAGCTGAGGCAGCGGCTCCACCAATGGCAGGACTGCGGTACGTATACCGATTCGTCGTCCCGGCCAAGGCATACCCAATCTCGGAAAAGCTTCCGTATCGGGATTGTTCGCTGAGATACGCCGTCTCTGCCACGAAGATCGCGCCGAGGTTCGTCTTGGCTTCCGACTGCCGTGACTTCGCCTGGTATCTCAAGAAGTTCGGAATGGCGATAGCCGCCAAAATTCCGATAATCGCCACGACGATCATCAACTCGATCAACGTAAAACCTTTTTGACCTTTGACTTGCTTCAACATGGACATCCTCCCTTTCCTATTGTTCCTGACCGGTCACCGACCTTCACGCTTACTGCCTTCACCACACCACGCTTTCAACGTAGCAGATCTTGGGAATAGCAGATTCTATGCCCAACACCTCCTTCCTGTAGTTCTCATCATTCTCATGGTTTCCCAATCGCTTGTGAATGTATGACCTAGATCTTCGAGACTCATACTTTTGTCGGCTTCCCTTTTCCGTCATCACCTGACAAGTTTTGGCATTGCCCCGAGCCCCCCTAGCTGGTCACGTCATTAGGCTCTGCCTCGCTTAATCCTTGTTTTTCATCGTTGACATACCAGCCATCGTGCGTGGCATCACCATCGAGATCTGCAGCAGCTGTTGCGGTAAATCCTGAGGCTGATGTCGTGGCAAGACCCACGACCCCCGTGAAGGTTACCAGCCCCGGCGTGGTTCCCCCCGTCTGAATCGTATCGCAGCTTCCAGCAGACCCGCAGAGGTTGCCGCCGTTGGGCCCCAACCCTGCCCCCCGCCCTAAGCCGATGCGATAGGTGTAGCGGTTCGTCCCACCCCCGGTTATAGCAAAGCCAATGTCCGTGAAATTTCCAAACTCTTTCTGTTCAGTAAAGAACGAGGTCTCTCCTACATAAACCGCCCCCAAGTTCGATCGTGCTTCAGCTTGCATCGCAGGGCTCGGTATCGGAGAAAATTCGGTATTGCAATGGCTGCGAGGATACCCACGATCACCACGACAACCATTAATTCAATCAGCGTGAACCCTGTTTGTCTCGATAGAGTCACCATTATGTGCGATCAGACTTTCTTAAAACTAAGACCATTCCTGGTGCGCTCAGTCCATAGGCACACCACAGCATCTTTCGCAATCCGGAGATGATGTGCGGGTCGCATTGGGGCTCCGGCCAACAAAATCACCTGTCGGATGCGTTTGGAGTTCGCCGTGTTCCCAAATCAACTGCTCTATTAGCAGGCCCTATGCCAAGCGCCAGCCATAGTAATGACAGACACCGAACGTGTCGTCAGCATTGATGTTTCTTGACTCGTATTCGCGGGGCAGGCGGCAGCGGGCCGATCGGAAACAGGGGAGGTCCAAGGCAAAGTGCCAAAAATTGGCGAAATCGAACAGGCACAGCTCATCAAGTCCGCTACTGAATTCCGTGGAATCAACGGTTCTCTGAATCAAGGATGGTGAAGGACGGCGAAGACGGAGTCACTCGCGCCGGGGAGCAGCAGGGGGCTGCAAGTCACGTGGCAGGAGCAACCGAAGGATTATTGAGAGGGAGCCGTCGATTTCCGATCCGACACACGCCGAATCGCTTGGCGTATGCGCTCTTCCTTGGTCGGATCGCCGAGTCCAAGCTCGCGGAATCGATGCATCAACTTGTCATTGGACGGATCGAGTTCGAGTGAATGCAGCAGAGCTTCTCGCCCATCCGACAGATGATGCTGCTTCAAAAATATTTCGCCCAGATGTTCGTAGATGACGGGATCGTCGCCGACTAAGGCCACCGCCCGTTTCATTTCCGTCAAAGCCTCTGCCAATAACCCTTTCTTGAAAAAGGCCCAGGCCAGACTATCGATATAGTATCCATTCGTCGGTCTCAGAGCCACGGCCTGCTTCGTCAAGGTAATGGCTTCTTCGATTTTCACGCCACGTTCCGCATAGCTATATCCGAGATAGTTCAAGGCATCTGCGTGGTGCGGATCTAACGTGAGCGTTGTCTGCATCGACTTCACGACATCATCAAACCGATTCAATTTGTCGTATACCGTACCGGCGTTGAAGTGCAGGTCCGCATTCTCCGGATTGTAGCGAATCCCTTCCAAAAAGGCCTGCAGAGACGGCTCGTATTGCTCCGCTTGGAAATGCGAGAGCCCGAGGACGATGTGAGATTCAGGCTGCTTCGGATTCAGCCGGCTGGCTTCACGGAGGTGTTGTATCGCATCGGAATACTGTTTCAGCCGATACTGCAAGACGCCCAAATGCAGATGCCCCTCGAAGTACGACGGCTCCAGCGTCAAATTGTAACGGTACGCGTCGACGGCTTTCGTATAGTCTTTGGTCTCTTCATATAAATACCCCAAGTAGTCACGGACTTTGAGTTCGGACGGACGCACCGTGAGAATCTGATTCAGCTGTTGAATGGCTTTGGGATAATTTTTCTGCTCTCCATAGACCAGACCCATCCGAAGTTGAGCGTCGAGATCGGATGGATCCTCCGCCAGCATACCCTCCAGCTCCTGGAGTGCCTCATCGTACTGTTTAGCCGACACTTGTAGGCGGATCAGATGATGCCGGATTTCTCGATTCCGGGGATTCACCCCTTGCAGGTAACGGCGATAGATGCCGATGGCTTTATCACGGTCCTGCTTCGCTTCGTACACTGAGCCCAAGGCCACATAGGCGGGCTCGAAGGCGGCGTTCAAGGTCACCGCCTGTTCAAAATGCGTGGTCGCTCGATCGAAATCCCGGGCTTCGACGCTAATGCGCCCCAAATAGTAATACCCGACCGCGGAGTCGGGGCTTACCTTGATCCCAGCTCTAATGGTGTTTTCTGCTTCGTCATAGTGTTTCTGGTTCGCTAACAATAATCCCTTGGCAAAATAGTGCTCACTTCGCTGCGGCTCTTGTTCAATGGCACGATTGAACAAGCGCAAGGCCTGATCCGGCTTCCCTGCGGCAGCATACATGCCGCCAATCTGGCCAAGCATCTGTGCGTCCAATCCGGGCACCTCCGCTACCTCGTCGGCAAAGCGCACTGCTGTCGGCACATCACCTGTCGTAAAGTACAACACCGCCAGCCGGGCTTTCAGATAATTTGAGGAGGCATCGGTTTGTAGCGCAAGTTGATACTCTTTGATGGCCCGCTCGGTTTCTTGTTCCAGCTCAGCCTGGTATCCGAGCAGGAAGTGAAATGAGGCCCGTGAGTCAGACAGTGAGGAGGTTGTGTGGGGGGACGCCGTCACGACCGGAGGAGATACAACCGGAACAGGGCCAGTGGACGTAGCGGTGTGACAGGCTGTGAGGAGACAGGACAGGCCGGCCAGCAGCAATACTGCCTTTCCTGCAGTCCCTCTTCTCCTGGAAGGTTGTCCGTGTCGAAAATAGTCAGGTGATTGTTGCACAGTCATCAGCCAACTTGCAGAGAGGCGTCCGAGGTGGTGAACGAATATGAAAAATTATACTGGCTGCACAAAGGGACCGTCAAACGACTTCGCGAGTCTCGAGATTCTCAAACTTCGCGAACCGATCGTGAAAGAACAATTCCCGTTTTCCAATCGGACCGTTTCGATGTTTGCTGACCAGAATATCCGCGATTCCCTTCCGCTCCGTGCCCGGTTCGTACACTTCCTCACGGTAGATGAACATGACCACATCGGCGTCTTGCTCGATGGCGCCGCTCTCCCGCAGGTCAGCCAACATGGGTATCGGCGGTTTCCTGGCTTCGACCGCGCGACTGAGCTGTGAGAGCGCAATGATGGGCACGTTTAGCTCTTTCGCAAGGCTTTTTAACGATCGTGAAATATCTGAAATTTCCTGCTGCCGCGACTCTGAATCACTCTTTCCCTGCATCAGCTGCAAATAATCCACGATCAGCAGATCCAAGCCCCGCTCAGCCTTGAGGCGTCGAGCCTTTCCACGCATCTGCTGTACGGTCACGGCGCCCGAATCGTCGATAAAGATCGGTGCTTGTTCCAACTTGCCGGCCGCTTCGGCAAGACGCCACCAATCTTCCTTTTGCAGCCTGCCGGTTCGGAGCGCATGCGAATCGACGCGGGCCTCGGAACTCAACATGCGGAGCACCAGCTGCGGCTTGGACATTTCAAGACTGAAAATCCCGACGACGGTTCCTCCGTGGAGCGCGGCGTGCTGCGCCATGCCGAGCGCCAAACTCGTCTTCCCCATGCTCGGACGCCCCGCGATGACGATCAAGTCCGAAGGTTGTAAACCGGCCGTCAGGTCGTCCAAATCAATGTATCCGGTGGGCACGCCGGTTACGCGTTCCTTCCGCTTCGACAGGCGGTCCACGACATCGAGGCTCTCCTTGATGATCTGGTTGACGGGCGTAAAAGAGCGATCGAGCTTTCCCTGCGCAAGACCGAAGACCGACCGTTCGGCAAAGTCGAGCAATTCATCCACCGCCGCCGTGCCATCGTAGCCACGGGTGATCACCTCGGTAGACGTCTGAATGAGCCCACGCAACAATGCCTTGTCGCGCACGATCTTGCTGTGATAGCGGATGTTGGCGGCAGTCGGAACGGCTTGCACCAGTTCCGCCAGATAAGCCGACCCTCCGACGACATCCAGCTCTGATCGACCCTTCAGACTTTCCGTCAAGGTGATCTGGTCGATCACTTCACCCCGATCCGACAATTCCAACATGGCCTGATAGATCTTGCGGTGCGCGGTGCGATAAAACTCCTCATCCGTCAGAATTTCCATGGCCTTGGCCATCGCCGTATTATCCAGCAGGATCGCGCCCAGAACCGATTGCTCGGGATGTGATCCGGTCGCCGGACAAATCAATGGCCCGAAACAGGCGATCCACATCAAGGGCGAAGCCAGTTGATGCGGCCATTCGACCAAATCGACCCATCAGGTGGTCGTATCGTCCGCCGCCACCCAGCTCGGCTCCGATGCCGGGTGCAAACACATCGAAGACTATCCCGTCATAATATTCAAACCCACGGAATTCGCCGAGATCGATTAGAACGGCCTCCTGTCCGGGCGAAACGAGTCGATCATAGACCTGAGCCAGGCGATCGAGCGGTCGCAAGAGAGTCCGATCGCGTCCCACGAGTTTGCGTCCTCGCGCCAACACTTCCGGCCCACCGCACAATTCCAACGCTTCTAAAATGACTCGAGCCGTCGGTCGTGTCACCCCCTCCCCTGCGAGCAAACTCTCCAGAAGAGGCATGTCTTTCCGGGCCGCCGCTTGCTCCACGCGTTTTTGTCCCTCTGTCGTCAAGCCTGACCGGACAAGGAGGGCCGTAAAAAATCCGACATGGCCGACTGCGACTTTGAACGAAGACAGCCCCACCCGGTTCAGACATTCAAGCAAAAGCGTCAGAACCTCTGCATCTCCCTTCACCCCATCCACCCCGATAAGTTCGGCCCCTACCTGGAAAATTTCGCGGTCACGCCCCGCGTGTTCGCGTTCATAACGAAAGACCGACGTGCGATAACAGAGGCGCAGTGGAAGGTTCGTTCCCATCATGCCCATCGCGATCGTCCGCGCAATCTGTGCCGTCGCGTCGGGACGCAGCAACATCAGCCGGCCCGTCGCCCGATCCACCAACTGGTAACACTTTTCGATCAGCTCGGGTTCCAGGCCTGGGGCGAGCACGTCGAAATACTCGAACATCGGCAAGATGATTTCGCTATAACCGCCTCGTGCCAAAACGGCCAATAACGTCTGTTCAAGATCTCGGATGCGCCGTGCGGCATCAGGAAGGATAGTGCTCATCCCCACGGGGGTTAAAGACCGTTCCTGGCCTGCCACACGAGGGGTGGATGGCAAGGAAGCCCTCAAGGAAGGAGAGCCCATGGTCGGCTGCCGGGCAATCTACAAACCTTTCGACAGGTCGGCGACCTTCACGGAAAGGATGTGCTTGCTGTTCGTAATATGGTCCAGCACGGACGGTGATAGCGGTGCATCGAGACCGAAAATCAACAAAGCCTTGCCGCCGCGCTCCTCTCGTGAACACTGCATGCGCGCGATATTGATATTGTGGTCTCCCAGCACATGCCCCACTGTCCCGATCACGCCAGGACGATCTTCGTTCAAAATCAACAGAAGATGGTTGTCCGGGACGACTTCCACTTTAAACTGGTCGATCTCAATGATGCGTGGGTCCTTGCGACTGTATAATGTCCCGGCCACCTGGTGAGATTTCTTTCCAGCTTCTACGCGCACGCGGATCACGCTGGTAAAGTCGCCGGCGTCATTGCTCTTGACCTCTTTGACTTCGATGCCGCGTTCTTTGGCCACGATCGGAGCATTCACATAGTTGATCGGATCCTCCAGGATCGGAGTCAGAAGTCCTTTCAACACCGCAATTGTCAAGGGCGCCACATTCATCCCGGCGACTTCCCCACTGTACTCGACCGTCAGTCGCTCAAGACCGCCTTCCAATAATTGCGCTTGCAACAGTCCCACACGTTCTCCAAGCGAGAGATAGGGCTGCAGCTGCGGCAATAGTTCGGGCGACACAGACGGGATATTGACCGCACCACGGGCGATGCCTTTAGTGAAGTACTCGACAATCTGCTCTGCAATCCCCACAGCCACGTTTTCCTGCGCTTCCGTGGTTGACGCCCCGATGTGCGGTGAGCAAATGAAGTTGTCCAGTGCCAAGAGCGGGTTGTTCGGTTTTACCGGCTCGTCCTCGAACACATCAAATGCCGCAGCGGCGACTCGCTTAGACTTCAACGCCTCGCAAAGATCCTCTTCATGGACGATGCCGCCGCGTGCACAATTGGCGATCATGACCCCCGGTTTCATTTTGGCGATCGCCTGAGCATTGATGAGCGATTTGGTTTCCGGCGTCAGTGGAGTGTGCACTGAGATCACATCCGCCCGGCGAAAGAGGTCATCCAGCTCGACAATCGTCACCCCCATCTTCTGGGCTCGCTCAGGCGCGAGATACGGATCATAGGCCATGACCTGCATCCCTACCCCTTGCGCCAATTTTGTGAGATAGCCGCCGATTTGACCGACACCGACGATGCCGAGAATTTTGTTATGTAGTTCAACACCCATGAACTTTTCTTTTTCCCACTTGCCTGCCTTCGTCGAGGCGGTCGCTTGCGGAATCCGGCGTGACATCGAAAAAATCATGGCCATCGTATGTTCGGCGGTCGTCACCGTATTGCCGCCCGGCGTATTCATCACCACGATGCCGCGTCGTGTCGCGGCCGGCGTATCCACATTATCCAAGCCGGAACCCGCTCGTCCCACCACTTTCAAACGACCGGCTGCGGCAATGACCTCGGCCGTGACCTTCGTGCCGGATCGGACGATCAGCCCGTCCGCATCCTCGATCTCTTTCAGCAATTCTTCTTTGGGCAGTTTGGTTTTGACCACGACCGTAAAGCCGGCCTTTTCCAATACCTCTACCCCCTGCTTCGACAAACTATCGCTGACCAAAATTTTCATTGTCGTGGCGCCTTACCTGAAGGTGAGTTTAGGACTTCCCCATAATAATCTCTTGAGCCTTCGCGACCCCGCTGCCCAGTTTCACAGGATAGCCAAGCCCTTTGATCACCATCTCTATTGCCGCCAAGGCAGTGATGACATCGAAGCTATCGATGTAGCCCATATGTGATATGCGAAAAATCTTTCCCTTCAGATGGTCTTGGCCACCTGCAGCCGTCATCCCATACTGGGTCCGCAAATTCTTGTAAACCGCTTGGCCATCCACGCCTTGGGGCGCAACAATGGCCGTTAAGGCATCGCTTGGACGCTCCTGCGGAAAGAGCGCGAGCCCAGCCGCTTTGACGCCTTCACGCATAGCCGTTGCCAACATGGCGTGCCGGGCAAAGACGGCCTCCAATCCCTCGGCTTTGAGAATATTCATCACTTCTTTTAGCCCGAGGATGAGTGACACAGCCGGTGTATAGGCAGTGGTACTCTTCTGCTGATTCTCGCGTTCTCGCTTAAAGTTGAAATAAAATGCCGCATTCTTCGCCTTGTCGGCCGACCGCCAGGCCTTCTCACTGACGCTGGCGAACGCCAGCCCCGGCGGCAACATGAGCGCCTTCTGGGAGCCGGTGATCACGACGTCGAGGCCCCAGGCATCTGTCTTGAGATCAAGCACTCCCAATGCGGTGATCGCATCCACCACTAAAATAGTGTCCTCATATCCTTTGACGATATCGGCCAGCGCTTTGACATCGTGCGCCACAGCCGTGGACGTTTCGCTCGCCTGCACGTATACGGCTTTAATGGAAGGATCCTTTTTCAATGCATCCGCCACCGCTTGGGGATCCACCGCGCGCCCCCATTCAACCTTCAGCTCCGTCACTTGGGCTCCGAAGGCTTTGCAGAGCTTCGTCCACCGCTCACCGAATTTACCGCCATTCACCGTCAGTGCTTTATCGCCCGGAGACAAGAAATTGGAGACTGAGCCTTCCATGCCCCCGGTGCCCGATGCCGCAAGGATCAACACGTCGTTCCTCGTCTGAAACAACCACTTCAGATCCTCACGGACTTCGCCGAACAACTTATCAAACTCCGGCGCCCGGTGATGAATCATCGGCCTGGCCATTGCCAATAGCACCTCCGGAGGAACCGGGGTGGGTCCGGGAGCCAGCAAATAGCGTTTGAGCATGGAACGAACCTCCTCACTATGGGAAGGGACAATGTCAGGGGTTTAGAAGGGGCGTACGCTACCACAGCCCCCCAGAGGAGTCAAGGTGACGAAAGCCTAAGATGCTTATCTTTTCAGCAGGTTCAATGCGGTCAAGACGCACTGGGTCGCGCGACGTTCACCATGGCTGTTGTGCCGCCGCCTGCAGACAAGAATGGAATGGAGAAGACCCAACTCCCTCGATTTCTTGACAAGTTGTATCCTCCTCGATAGTCTACTTACGAGCCTCAGCATCCTCCATTTCCTTCAGATCCATTTGTGGGTACTTATATGTATGCTCGATTTCTGGCCGCCGGATGTCGCAACTTATTTGTGTTCTTCCTCTCCCTGCCCTGCCTATCTGGCTCAGTCGTCGCCTACGCCGAGGATTCAATCCCATCTCTAGTGGATGCAGCCTCGGTTTCAGACTCGACCACTCAGGACGCTCAGTCATTACAGGAACCTGACTACCTATTGGATGAAGAAGACCGCGCTACTGCCACAGCAAGTGAGGAAGCTGAAAGCCCTGCGCCCATTGCCAGTGAGCCATCCACGGAAATCCCGCCGGCGGAAGCGCTCCTTCAACTAAAGCCTCTCAGCGGGGCGACGGCCAGATTTACGGACCTCCTGATTCCCCCAGCTGAGATCGCCCAAGACGCCGCCGCAAAGGAACAGGAATCAGAAGAGTTGACAGCCTATAATGTGCCGATTGTGCTTGATCCTTCTGTGCAAGGTCATATCCGCTTCTTTAATGTGGCGATCCGAAGCCGGTTTGAACAATGGCTTATCCGACTCAGCCATTATCGCCCCTTGGTCGACAGTATCTTCTCCGAATTTCAGCTTCCCAGCGATCTTATCTATCTCTCATTGGTCGAAAGCGGCTTTAACCCCCACGCCTATTCGCGCGCACGCGCTGCCGGTCCTTGGCAATTCATGAAGGGAACAGCGAAAGTGTATGGCTTGCGGGTGGACAGCTATGTGGATGAACGACGAGATCCCGTTAAATCGACCGTTGCGGCAGCACGGTATCTGCGCGACTTGTACGACTTATTCGGAACCTGGCCTTTGGCCATGGCTGCTTACAACGCCGGCGAAGGGAAGGTCATGCGGGCGCTGCATACCGCTCAAGCAGAAAGCTTTTCGGACATTGCCAAAACCAGGCTGATCCGGCGCGAAACCAAAGAATACGTGCCCCGTTTCATGGCCGCGACGATTATTGCCAAGAATCCAGACCGCTACGGGTTTCCTCAGAATGAGATCAGGCCGCATGAATTTGACGAAGTGATCGTGCGGCGGCCTATCCACTTCAAGGCCATTGCAAATCTCACGGGAATCTCATACCTACAATTGAAGGTACTCAACCCGGAATTGCGACGAGATGCCACGCCACCAGATGATGCCGAGTATCATCTCAAAGTCCCGGTTGGCACAAAGGAGAAAGTGGAACAGCTGCTAGATCGCGCTCCAACCCATAAGTTCACCCCTCTCCCGATCCCCGTTAAAGGGAGGCAATTCAAGACCGAGCCTGAATCTGGACAGTGGTATCGCGTCCGCGTGGGAGACTCTCTTGAGAAGATCGCGAAGCGCTTCAAGATCTCCGTCAAAGCCCTCAAGACACATAACAACCTCACCGGCCCCACGATCAAGGCAGGAAGCCGCCTGGTCATCGCCCATTAGCTCAACAGCGGCCAGCACGGACAACGAGTGAGCGCTAGGGCTTCTTCTTAGAGGTCTGTGCAGCGGACTTGTCGGAAGACTTTGTGGGTGACGCAGGCTGGGGGGCAGGAGCGGTAGCCGCCTGGGCCGGTCCGGTGGCTGGTATACTCTCTGGAGTCTTCTTCACTTCCAACACCTTCACACGTACAGCCGCTTCGCTGGTGAACGGGGAGTTGGGATAGTTCTTCATCAGGTCCTGATAGTGCGCAAGCGCTCCTTCCGGACGAGACTGCACCTCTTCCATTTTTGCCAATTCGAAGAGCACCTGATCCTTATTGAGGGCACCAGGAAGCTCGAGAATGGCAGCGAACGTCTTGGCTGCCTGATCGCGATCACCCTTCACCAGAAAGGCGTAGGCCAACCGTTGTTGAACGAGACCCAGCAAGGAAGGATTGGAGCTGTATAGCAGCATAAATCGCTTATAGGTTTCGATTCCCGCATCCACTTCGTTGTTTAACACCTGCGCATTACCCAGATGAAATAATGCCATGGGCGCGACAGGCGTGCGTGGATACTGATCCACGACCTGTTTATACACATTAATGGCCAGAGCAAGTTGCTCGTGAGCTTTCCTCGGATCGTCCGACGGGCGATTGAGATAGTGGAGGGTAGCTTCCTGGTCGAGTTCGCGCGCCTTTAATGTTGTCTGATAGTCATACCAGATGATTCCGAGAACCACCGCGGCTGCAACCAATAACACTCCCAAACCAACCAGAAGAACGCGTCGTTGTTCCTGCAGTATAAGCAGAAACCGTTCCACGCCGCTCAGTAAATGGGTCTCGTCGAGAGGATCAACCTTTGTGGGGACCTTGATTCGATAACTCATGGGCGCATGATCATTTTGTCGGATAAAAGAAAGAAGCGGTCGTTTCCGGCAGCATCGCGCCTTATACTAGGGAGGAGTCAGGCTTGTCAAATGTTCCCACGCCCCCAACGAATGAGCAGCGATGTTTGAGCAATACCTCCACAAGCTCGATGAACAACACCTCCTGCGCGGGCTTCGGACGATCGCCTCAGCCACTGGACCCACGGTCACGTTGGACAATCGCCTGGTCATCCTCCTCTCTTCGAACAATTATTTGGGGCTTGCCACGCATCCTGACGTCGTGGAGGCAGCAGTGGCCTCCACCAGGCTCTTCGGAACCGGATCCGGCTCATCGCGCCTCGTATGCGGCAGTCTTCCCCCCCACGAAGAACTTGAAACGGTCCTCGCACAGTTCAAAGGCACCGAGGCATCCCTTACATTTGCCGCTGGCTATCTGGCCAACATCGGCGTCATCCCCACCCTTCTCGGAAAAGGCGGTCTCATTCTGGCCGACCGCCTCTGTCATGCCAGCCTGATTGATGGCTGCAGATTAAGCGGAGCCACCCTTCGTGTGTACCACCATCGGGACATGAACCATCTGGAACGATTACTCGCCCGGCGATCCTCCGCCACGCCCACTCTCATCGTGACCGACGGTATATTCAGCATGGATGGCGACATTGCGCCACTGGCCGACATCGCCACCTTGGCTGAGCGTTACGAGGCGGCAGTGTTTGTGGATGATGCGCACGGGACTGGAATCTTGGGTCGAACCGGCAGAGGCTCACTCGAGCACTGTGCAGTGGAATCCCGTATTCCCTATCACATGGGCACTCTGAGCAAAGCACTTGGAAGCGTCGGTGCGTACGTTGCAGGCTCAAGGGCATTCATTGCTTACCTCGTGAATACCTGCCGCGCCTTTATTTATACCACCGCTCCGCCACCCGGCTCCGCCGCAGCAGCCACGGCCGCGCTTCGAGTGATAAGACAGGATCCCGAACGTCGTGCACGTTTATGGCGCAACCGCGACCGCCTTGCGCAAGGCCTCATGCAGCTGGGCTACCAACTCACCGCGTCGGAGAGTCCGATTCTACCGATTCACGTCGGTCATCCCGATCGTGCATTGAATCTCGCACAGGCATTGCTCAGCCACGGTGTCTATGCCCCCGCCATTCGTCCGCCCACTGTGCCGCCGGCGACCAGTCGCATTCGACTCACTATCACAGCAGACCACACGGCGGATCACATCGATGTGGCCCTCACTGCGCTCAAACGAGCCGGTCAGACACTTCGTGTGATTTAGCCAAGCACGCGTCCGGTCCTCCTAAGTACTCTCGCTGAGGAGCACTTTCGCAACGTCTCTTCTGGATATTTTCTTGCTTTCCCCCCCTCCTATGGCATGATCCAAGAAGCTCAGCAGGCCATGCTCCTTAACTCATAACCGCGCACGTTTATCCGCACATACTCGATTTAATGGAGTGATCCGATGATCGACATCTCCAAACTGTTGACCTTTGGTGTCCAGCAAGGTGCATCGGACTGCCACATCAGCGCCGGTGAACCGCCAATGATCCGGCTGCATGGTGATCTCAAAAAACTTGACCATCCTCCCTTGAGCCAGGATGAAACGCACGCGCTCATTTACGACATGATGAGCGACGCGCAGCGAAAGAACTTCGAGGAACACCGGGAGTGCGATTTCTCATTCGATCTCGGAGACATTGCCCGCTTCCGCGTCAACGTGTTTGTTCAGGGCCGAGGGCTAGGGGCGGTCTTCCGGACCATTCCGACAGAAATTCTTCCTTTGGAAAAGCTCGGCATGCCACCCATTCTCCGGCAGCTTTGCGACAGGGAAAAAGGCCTGATACTTGTCACGGGCCCTACCGGCTCCGGGAAATCCACAACGCTCGCAGGCATGATCGACTACCTTAACAATACATATGAAGGACATATCCTGACGATCGAAGACCCTGTCGAGTTCGTGCATAAGTCGAAAAAGTGCCTCGTCAATCAACGGGAGCTTGGCGTGCATACCCTGTCTTTCGCCAATGCGCTTCGCGCCGCCCTTCGAGAAGACCCCGATATCATTCTCGTGGGCGAAATGCGGGACCTGGATACCATTCAGCTAGCCCTGACCGCGGCCGAAACGGGCCATCTGGTTTTCGCCACTCTCCATACATCCAGCGCACCAAAGACTGTCGACCGTATCATCGACGCCTTTCCTCCGAACCAGCAGGCACAGGTCCGCGCGCAGTTGTCGGAAACGCTGGAAGCTGTGTTGACACAGACGCTCCTCAAAAAGAAAAGCGGCGGACGCGTCGCAGCGGTGGAAATTATGGTGGGAACCACGGCAGTCCGGAATCTCATCCGTGAGGGCAAACTGCACCAGATTCCCGGGGTCATGCAGGCAAGTCAAAAAGACGGCATGCAGACCATGGACATGGCCCTGGTCGAACTGACCTCGCGAGCCCTGGTAACGAAGGCCGAAGCACAGTCGCGGAGCATGAATCCGAACCTGTTTGCCG
This sequence comes from Nitrospira sp., assembly GCA_021323395.1. Taxonomy (GTDB): domain Bacteria; phylum Nitrospirota; class Nitrospiria; order Nitrospirales; family Nitrospiraceae; genus Nitrospira_A. Next base: position 6,849 of record JAJONL010000013.1, on the reverse strand, counting down.
CCGCAATCGGAGGCGCCGCATAGCCGCTCGTGTCCCGCGACTTTTAGGCCCATGCAGCATTGAAAAGAGGCCCTGTCATGGACGTTCGCACGCTTCTTGAAGTGATGGTCAAGCAGGAATCCTCCGACCTGTATCTCACCGTGGATGCTCCCCCTATATATCGTATCCACGGTTCGACCCATCGAACCGATGCACCGCCCTTTACGAACGAGCAACTGGAGTCACTGGCGCTAGCTCTCATGCGCGGCCAGCAGCGAGGGGAGTTCGAAGAAAAGATGGAGATGAATCTCGCGCTGTACTATAAGGAATTGGGCCGTTTTCGCGTGAACATCTTCCGTCAGAAAGGGAACGTTGGACTGGTGTTTCGCCACATTAAAGCGGAGATCATGACGGTCGAGCAGTTGGACCTTCCGCCCATCGTCAAAGACATCGCCATGACCAAACGAGGATTGGTGCTTGTCGTCGGCGCCACCGGATCCGGTAAATCCACGACGCTGGCCGCGATGATCGATCACCGTAACACGGTGCATGCCGGCCACATCATCAGCGTGGAAGACCCGATCGAGTTCGTCCACCATCACAAAAAATCCATCGTCACTCAGCGTGAAGTCGGTTTCGACACCCATTCATTCGGCCACGCCCTTAAGAATACGCTACGCCAAGCCCCGGATGTCATTCTGATCGGTGAAATTCGCGATACGGAGACAATGGAAGCCGCCATTACCTTCGCTGAAACCGGACACCTCTGCCTCGGCACCTTGCACTCAAACAATGCGAATCAGTCCATCGAGCGCATCATGAACTTCTTCCCGGTGGAACGACATGCGCAAATCTATCTCCAGCTCTCATTGAACCTGCGCGCCATCATCTCCCAACGGCTGATCCCATCCCTTGACGGACGCCGGGTGCCGGCACTCGAAATCATGCTCGATACGCCTCGCATCAAGGACCTCATCAAACGTTCGGAGATAGACACGTTGAAGGAAGCGATGGAGCAGGGAATTGATGAAGGCTGCCAGACATTCGACCATGTCTTATTACAGCTCTATCAGGCAGGAAAAATCAGCATTGAACAGGCCTTGATCAACGCTGACAGCGCCAATAACCTTCGTCTCAAGATTAAGCTGGCGGGGCTGAAAGGCGACGACGCAGTAGCGGCCCTCCTAGACAAAAATGCGCGGGACGAAAAGACATTCCAAATACAGGGACAAATGGGTCAAACCGGAAATAAGAAACGCTGACGTTGCACACCCGACGATCATGTCGGCATCGAGGGAACTGCCCGTCTAACTGCCTACGTACAGCCGATCGCCGCAAGGGGGTGTCAGAATCTCTGACGGCTCTTGCTACCTAGCTTCTTCTAGATACGTCACAATCTTATCCAATGCGGCCGCGCTCAACTTTCGTCCATACCACACCGGCATCGTGTCAGGAGGAAACCCTGGCACGACATACACTCCAGGCGACATAACGGATTCCACAATATAGTCGCGGACGGTCCTCGCCTGACCACGGTAGTGTGGATCAGCAAGGCGCATGGCCCCGGTTTTTCCGAGGTTAAGCGCAGGTCCCACCTGACCGTTCGCCCCAGCAATACCGGGTATGTGATGACAGACCGGACAGCCGGCTCGGACAAATAACTCTTGGATCGGCTCATCACCAGTCACGAGCGGAACCATGCTGGGATCGATTCTCGGCGCAGTCTGCAGCGACTCTGAAGACAAGCCATTCCGAATCGCGACCAATGCGACGAGTAAGACGAAACCAGCCGCTAATGCCCCCAATACTCTGTTCTTCTGGTTCGTGGGTGGGACGGATGGAGAAGCGGTGAATTCAGGCATAAACAAGCAGTCCGAAGCCTACAAACCTGTCACATGCGTGACGAATCCATACTCCTCCCTGGAAGTATTTGATAATGCGTTGGCTGCATGAATGGTTTCGCTATTGTTGCGCATCCATGGCGCAGCGAAATCCAATCGTCCGATCCTGGAAATCAGGTTCAGCAGACATGCGTGCTGAGACTCTCAAAGCAACTGGCAGGTCAGCCCACGACCCTCCGCGGATGACTCGTTTTTCACCGGTCGAAGGACCCGTGGGATTCTTCTCCGGACTTTTCGAATAGTACTCACGATCATACCAATCTGCCACCCATTCGGCCGCATTGCCAGCCATGTGATGCAGACCATAGGGACTTTTTCCGCCATCTTTCAACCCGTGTCGAACGCTCATTCCTTCGACTCCTCCTGTCACTCCTACCAGCGTGATCGCTTCACTCACCCAAACGCCACGATTATAATTTGCAATGTCTACAAACGGCTGCATGTGCCCCCACGGATAGCGTCGTCCATCAGTTCCGCGCGCGGCTTTTTCCCATTCCGCTTCCGTCGGAAGCCGCTTTCCGGCCCATGCGCAATAGGCTGCGGCATCCGCCCAGCCCATTCCCACGGCCGGACGATCACCGACGGTCATAACTGCCTCATTATCCCATGTAGAAGGGGCCTCATGTTTCGCCTCCTGAAGAAACGTCCCATATAGTTGTAGGGAGACCTCATATCGATCGATGAAGTAGGAGACGAGCGTCACCGGATGCTCAGGCCGCTCGGCAGGCAAACCATCGTTACTGCCCATGGTGAAAGAACCGGCGGGGATAAGAATCATCGGGGCGCCATCCTTCCCTTTGATCATTTCGGAGGCCGTTTGCTGCTTGACCGGTAAGTCTGCCGCCAAAGAGAATAATGCCGCATGAACCAGGCTATAAAAAATAGTGACGGCTAAAATAATACATTGCATAGATACCTCCAGCGGCAACGTCCCATATAAACCGCACGTCGTCTGCGCTCAGAGTGTAGCCGCGCCTTCTTCCAAACTCAACTGAAAGTCGGAAAGACATGAAGTCGGCGTGTTATTCGACTGAGAGATTGTCGCGTATGGCTTCTTACAGATGGATGCGAAGTCCACGTGGGAGGAAGCACATGCACTATGGCATTACCGACCGACACAAAAAAGACGCCGGTCGGTAGAGGGGTCTGTAGGAGCGGCTAGCGATTGAGCTCTGCTACACGCCGATCATGTTCTTTCACACTTCGAGCCGTCGTAGGGTCAGAGCGTTCGAGTAAATTGTGAAGCACTTCCTGCTTTAGTTGCACCAGCAACGCTTTACTGAAGTGAGAGTAATGTGCAGTATCCTGTAAAAGGTTAAGCCATCCCGTCGTCGCTGCATCGTAGCGACTATTTGGCATAGCCGTGCGCAGCTCTTGAAACACCGTAATCGCATCAGCCCGATTCTCAAAGAGCGCAACCAAGCCGCGGGTATAGTAGGCATCTTCACAGGCCGGCCCTTTATGACAATTTTTGATGCGGCTGTCCTGCACATATGCAATTGCCTGAAGCGGCTTCAATTCATTGGCATCGACGGGGAAAAATGCGCTGCTGGGTAATGTGTTCGAAGAACCGGATTTCATGATGGTGCAGCCTTGTATGCCGCCCCCCAAGAATAGCCCCAAAACAAGAAAAAGAAGAGTTCGTTGCGACATGTGTTCCTCCTAACAGACGAGCAGTGTGAGGGTCTTGCCCCTGTGTCGATGCTTGATTCTACCATTGAGGCTCACACTGGCCATTCCACAGAGGATGTACCTATTCAGTACTGGGGCACAGCAAACTAAAATCCCACGATTTTCCGAGAAAGGAGAATGTGGACAAAGTGTAACCCAGGTTGTGTACAGTAAAGACCTCCGCCGAGTGGGGGCGACGAAACAGTTCTTTAATGCCAGTTCGCGGCGAGGACCGTCTGCACCTCTTGCGGTCGTTGATCGATGGCCTGGTCCCACGTCAGGCCCGTCTGCTGGCTGAACGAGGCCATGGCCTGGATCAATTGATCGACCTGCGTATTCAGCAGCACTTGCCCGTTGCTGGCTTGGAGGGTCTCGGTCTGGTTGGATGTACTCGAGTACCAGCTTTGAATCGTGATGGAGTCCGTTGAACCATGGATCGCCAATCGCAGATCATTGACTTGTCGGCTGATGACGAGATCCAGCGGATCGATCGTTGCACCGAAAAGCACGCTGTCCGCTGTACCGGAGTTATCGATCACGATGTCCTGGCCGCCGCCTCTGCCATACGAATACGTATCGTTGCCGCCCAACCCCGTCAATACATTGTTAGCACTATTACCACTCATCATGTTGTTCGAAGCATTGCCGGTTCCGTTGATCGCTGCCGTTCCGATCAACGTCAAATTTTCGAGATTGGTGCCCAACGTATACGTGATGCTGCTTTGCACGGTATCGGTTCCCGCTCCCGAATTTTCCACGAGGGAATCTCCGGTCCCGATCACATACGTATCATTGCCGGCCCCGCCGGTGAGCACGTTGGCCGCGCTGTTGCCAGCCAGCACATTATCCAGTGTGTTACCTGTCCCGTTGATGGCCGTCGTACCGATCAGCGTCAGGTTCTCGAGATTAGCGCCCAGTGTCCAGGTGATGGCACTTTGGACCGTATCGATACCGGCATTCGCTTGCTCGGCCACGGTATCGCCGGTGCCGACGACATACGTATCATTGCCGGCCCCGCCGGTCAACACGTTAGCGCCGCTGTTACCGGTGATGACGTTATCCAGCGCGTTACCCGTGCCATTGATCGCCGTCGTGCCCATCAGCGTCAGATTTTCCACGTTCGCGCCCAAGATGTAGGTGAGCGAGCTTTGCACCGTGTCAATGCCCTCATTCGCATTCTCCGCCACCGTATCCCCGGCATTATCGACGACATAGGTGTCGTCGCCAGCTCCGCCTGACATCGCGTCGACTCCCGTCCCCCCCCTCAGCACGTTCGCGCCACTGTTGCCGATGAGTGTATTATTGAGTGTGTTGCCAGTGCCATTAATAGCGCTGGTGCCAGTGAGAGTGAGGTTTTCAATATTCGCTCCGAGCGTAAAAGTGACGGAACTCTGCACCGTGTCTGCACCGGCACTGGCAGCCTCGGTAATCGCATCCCCGACATTGTCGACGATGTAAGTGTCGTTTCCAGTCCCACCAGACATGGCGTCCGCGCCCGCGCCTCCATCCAGAGTGTTGTTTCCTGTATTGCCGGTGAGACTATTGTTCAGTGCATTTCCGGTACCGTTGATCGCCAAACTCCCCGTCAATGTGAGATTTTCGACCTCGCTTCCCAGAACATAGGTCACAGAGCTCTGCACCAGATCGGTCCCTCCACCCACAGCTTCTGTCACCACATCTCCAGCGTCTTCAACGACATAGGTATCGTTCCCCGCACCGCCAGCCATTGTATCGGCGCCGGTCCTACCATTTAGGACATTCGCGGCACTGTTGCCAGTCAAGACGTTATTGAGGCCATTGCCGGTGCCGTTGATGGCGGTCGTGCCGGTCAGCGTGAGGTTGTCAACATTCGCGCCAAGCGTATAGGTCACTGTACTTTGCACGGTATCGATGCCCTCATTGGCGTTCTCGGTGACCGTATCCCCGGTATTATCGACCATATAAGTGTCGTCGCCGGCCCCGCCCGACATCGCGTCGGCGCCCGAACTTCCATCCAGGCTATTGTTCCCGCTATTGCCGATCAAGTTATTGTTCAACGTGTTACCGGTGCCATTAATCGCCGAAGTACCGGTCAACGTGAGGTTCTCCACATTGGTGCCAAGGGTCCAGGATAGGGAACTCTGGATCGTATCCGTCCCGCTGCTGGCTTGCTCCACGACCGTATCACCGATTCCCACGACATACGTATCGTTGCCGGTTCCACCCGTGAGCACGTTAGCCGCGCTGTTCCCGGTGAGCGTGTTGTTACCCCCATTGCCGGTGCCATTGATGGCGGCAGTCCCCATCAGCGTTAGGCGCTCAAGATTCGTGCCCAACGTGTATGTGATGTCGACTTGCACCGTATCGGTCCCCTGGTTGGCTTGCTCCGTTACCAGATCTCCTGGGTCGTCCACGACATAAACATCGTTCCCTGTGCCGCCGGTCATGGTGTCAATACCGCTTCCCCCATCAAGCGTATCGTTGCCAGCTCCGCCATTCAGGCTATCATCGCCTCCGAATCCTGCTAACGTATCGTTGGTGACATTGCCGTACAAGAAATCGGCGTCTTCTGTCCCATCAAGCGTCACGCCTTCCGTGTGCGCAAGCATGGCGTTGTAATCCCACACAGTCCCATCAGCGAATTGGAACCGATCTACGCGGAGTGAATCAAAGGCAAAGAACCCGGCGAGAGTTAATTGATCAGCGGTATTATTAATCGTCAGGATGGCATCGGTCATAAAATCAGGCGTCGCACGCAACGTGATATCGCCCGGATTAATTCCTTCTAGTTGAAGGATGTCCACATCTGCGGAATCGCCTTGTTCATCGATGCTATCTTGACCGTATCCCAGTCCAAACACATAGGTGTCATTGCCAGACCCGCCCTCCAAGAAATCATTCCCGGTCCCTCCGTCTAGAGTATCATTGCCTGAGGACGCCCGAATTTGATCGTTCCCGCCGAGGCTGCGGATGGTGTCGTCATTGACGGTGCCATAAAAAGTCTCATCTGCTTCGCTACCGACAAAAATCTGCACCCGACTCTCGATCTCGGTGAGCCCCCACACCGTGCCGCCGGCAAACACAAGCTGGTCGACGGTGGTGCTCGGCGAGACGAAGTAGGACTGCACCGTCAATTGATCGGTGGTTCCATTGATCTTTACGACTAGATCATTGGCATGGTTCTCCAGCAGAAGGTCGGCCGGTGCAATGTCGGCGACAAACTCCAGCTGGTCGAGACCTGTATGCGCATACCATTGCGTGCCTGTTTGCACGGTATCGTGACCATAGCCACGGCCGAAGACAAATGTATTGTCCCCAA